>CAMWRX010000014.1 GCA_947176765.1 uncultured bacterium | reverse complement strand
GTTCCGCGGTGGGCGTGGGAGCGGCCGACGGGGTCGTGGTGATCCGGGCGGTGCTCACGGCGGGGGGATTGGTGGGTTTGACGCTGGGCGTCACCGTCGGAGCCGGACTGGGCTGATTCACGATGGCGGCGGAGCCGGACACCGGCTGGTCGAGGGTGTCCTCCACGCCGCTGCGCACGCCCTGCACCAGGTAGTAGCCGGACAGCGCGATGGCGGCCACGCAGATGAGGACCACAAGATAGAAACCCTTTCCTGAGACAAAATCGCTGAATTTTTCGATCCATGTTCGTTTGTGATTCATAGTAACACCTCCGGCCCTATTGTGGACGGAGGCGATACAATTTATACCAGCCGGAAAGGGAAATCTCTTTTTGTTACTTTGATTTGCGGGCTACGAGCTTATTGACGGAGTGTAGGTGCTTTGGCACATTTGGATGTTCATCCTCAAAAACATAGGATTGGAACTGTAAAACTTCCCAGTCCTGGTACAGCTCCCTGATTTCGCCGTCCCGTGCCAGACCGACCGCAAAAGGCGCAATATCGGCGGAGGCGGGCACTGCGTCGGTGAATATGTGCATGATATGGATGCCGTTGACATTAGTATGGGCCTTTGCTTGCTGGATAAACCGTTTCCAGTGATGTTTTTCTACAAAGCACAGGGTTGCGAAGGACATGATCAGATCATAGCTCCGATGGAAGTCGTATGTAGTCAAATCCTGAACAGACATGTTGATTTCTACATGATTGGCCGCGCAGAGCCGGTTTAGCTTTGCAATGCCCGCTTCTGACAGATCGAATGCGTCAATGTTGCGATAACCCCGCTTCGCCAGATACAAAACATTTTGACCCTCTCCACAGCCCGCTTCCAAGATGCGGGAGTGCTTGTCAAGCAGATGTTCAAATTTCCTGACCGTCTGATTTGGCTCAATGGAAAAGGTCATAACGTTATCATTTCGGTAGGTTTCCTCCCAAAATGGAATTGCTGGGTGATCCATGCTCATATATCCTCCGTTCCATATAAAATTTTAGCCCTGATTATACCATGGCTGATTTTGAGGCGCAAGGGGCGGGGGAAAATTACGCTTTGTTGAATTTACTGCCCTGCTGTGGTATACTGGTGCAAACGATATGAAGGCCGCAGTTTGTCAGATGGGGTGATGAAATGGTGATCTGGATCAATGGGGCCTTTGGCGCGGGCAAGACGCAGACGGCCTATGAGCTGCACCGCAGGCTTCCCAATTCGTATGTCTACGATCCGGAAAACGTGGGATATTTCATCCGGGAGAATGTCCCTGCGGCCATTGGGAAAGATGATTTCCAGGATTACCCCATGTGGCGGATGTTTAACCTGGAAATGCTTGATTACATCTCCGGGCACTATGCCGGGAATATCATCGTCCCCATGACTATCACAAGTAAGCAGTATTATGATGAGCTCATCGGGGCGCTGTCGCAGAAATATGAGGTGAAGCATTTCATCCTATATGCACAGAAGCGGACGCTTTTAAAACGGGCTGGCCACCAGGCTGGAGGGCCGCCGCTCCTGGGCAGCCCAGCAGATTGACCGCTGCATGAGGGCGTTTGACGAGGATATTACGGAGACGAAAATCCATACAGACCACATGAAAATTGAGCAGGTTGTGGAGCGGATCGCGGCGCTGTCGGGCATTGAGCTGGCGGAGGATGGGCGCAGCGGGCTGCGCAGGCTGGCCGACCGCGCCGCGACGCAGATCAGGCACATTCGATGACAGGGACGGAAGTCCGCAGGACTTGCCTGGAGGTGAAACTATGCCGCTGACACGCGATACCCCCCTGACCGATCTGCCGGGGGTGGGCCCCGCCCGGGGCAGGAAACTGGAAAAGCTGGGCCTGCGTGCCCTGGGGGACACGCTGGATCACCTGCCCCAGCGGTATGAGGACCGGCGGGAGTGCTGCGCGCTGGCGGACGCGCCGGCGGACCGGCCCTGCTGTATTACGGCCATGGTGGCGGCCCAGCCCAGGGTGAGCTATGTCCGGCGGGGGCTGTCCCTGGTGAAGGTGCGGGCGGTGGACGACACCGGGACGCTGAACATCACCTTTTTCAACCAGGACTACATCCGGGAGGTCATGTGCGCCGGACAGACCTATGTGTTCTACGGCACGGTGGAGCGCCAGGGGAACCTGTTCTCCATGACCAACCCTGTGTTCGAGCGGGAGGGGGCGGCGCGGTTTACCGGGCGCATCATGCCGGTATACCCCCTGACGGCGGGTATCTCCAACAATCTGCTGGCCGGGCTGACCCAGCGGGCGGTGGACGAGTGCCTGGACGGCCTGCCCGAGGTGCTGCCCGCCCGGATCCGGAAGGCTCATCAATTGTGCCAGACCCAATATGCCCGGAAAAACATCCATTACCCCGCGTCCTTTGAGGAGCTGGCCATCGCGCGGCGGCGGCTGGTGTTTGAGGAGCTGTTTGTGCTCACCTGCGGATTGGCCCAGTTGAAAGACCGGCGCAGCCAGGGCTCGGGCCGGGTGCTGGAGGGCGCGCCGGGGGAGTTTGCCGCCCTGCTGCCCTTTGCCCCCACGGGCGCCCAGCGGCGGGCCATGGACGACATCGCCGCCGATTTGAAGTCCGGCAAAGCCATGAACCGGCTGGTGCAGGGCGACGTGGGCTCGGGCAAGACGGCGGTGGCCGCCTTCGGGGCCTGGACGGCGGCGAAAAACGGGGTGCAGTGCGCCCTGATGGCCCCCACCGAGCTGCTGGCCGAGCAGCATGCCCGGACGCTGGACGCCCTGCTTTCCCCCGCCGGGGTACGGGTAGCGCTGCTTACCGGGTCGGTGAAGGGCAAGGAAAAAAGGGCGCTGCTGGACGCGCTGGCCCAGGGGGAAATTGATCTTATTGTGGGCACCCACGCCCTGTTCTCCGAAGGGGTGGCGTACTACGACCTGGGGCTGGTCATCGCCGATGAGCAGCACCGCTTTGGCGTGGCCCAGCGGGCGGCGCTGGCGGAAAAGGGGGGAGCTGTTCCTCCCCATGTGCTGGTCATGTCTGCCACCCCCATCCCCCGGACGCTGGCCCTCATCATCTATGGCGACCTGGACGTGTCCGTCATGGACGAGCTGCCGCCGGGGCGCACCCCGGTGTCCACCTTTGTGGTGGGCGAAGATAAGCGGCAGCGGATGTACGGCTTTGTCCGCAAGCAGGTGGGCGAGGGGCGGCAGGTATATATCGTGTGCCCCTCGGTGGAGGAGTCGGCTGATCTGCCCCAGTGGGGGGAGCCGGGGACGGCGCCCATGGATTTAAAAGCAGTGACCACTTACGCCAAGGAGCTACGGGAGAAGGTGTTTCCCGACTTGCGGGTGGGCTTTGTCCACGGCAAGCTGAAATCCAAAGAAAAAGAGGCGGTGATGTCCGCCTTTGCCGGGGGTGAGCTGGACGTGCTGGTGTCCACCACCGTCATCGAGGTGGGGGTGGACGTGCCCAACGCCTCCCTCATGGTGATCGAAAACGCGGAGCGCTTCGGTCTGAGCCAGCTCCACCAGCTCCGGGGCCGGGTGGGCCGTGGGAAGCACGAGAGCTTCTGTGTTCTGGTGACCTCCAGCCGGAGCGATACCGCCCGGGAGCGGCTTCGCGCGCTGTGCGCCACGACTGACGGCTTCCAGATCGCGGAGGAGGATCTGCGCCTGCGGGGCCCCGGCGACTTCTTCGGCAAGCGCCAGCACGGCCTGCCCCAATTGAAGGTTGCGGACTTCGCCGCCGACATGGAGCTGCTCCGTGAGGCCCGGGAGGCGGCGGAGGAGCTGATCGCCGACGACCCCGAGCTGAAAAAATCCAGCCACCGCCTTTTGAAGCGGAAGGTGCGGGAACTGTTTGAGGAAAACGGGGCGCTGTTTAGCTGAGAAAATTTTCAGGTGTTTGAAATTTCCCCCTTGACAACGGCTGAAGGCTCTGCTACAATACAATCAAATAAAGGGCAAACCTGGTGAAAGCCAGCGGCGCAAAGCTAAAGGGCCTTCCCTTCGGGGGTGGCAGCCAGTTGCAGGCGGTTTTGGTATCGCTTTTAAATTGGTTTAACTTTTAGAGCTTGCGCTTAGGCGCAAGCTCTTTTCCTGTTCACAAGAAAAGAGCGACCCTTAAAACCGAGGGGAGGTGCATCCCGGAAGCGGTTGGAAATACCCCCGCGATTTTCTGAAAAAGGCAAACCATTGGAAACGATGGGACGCAAAGACAGGGGACTAAAGCGGAAACGCCAAGTTCGCCCGTCCGCCGGAATTTCAACTTCTATTATGATTTAGGAGGAGAAATCATGGCAAAGAAGAAAGGTATCATGAAGGCCCTGTCCGTGGGCCTGTCCCTGGCCATGTGCGCCAGCATGGTGGCTCCTGCGTTCGCAGCGCGAGACATCACGCAAGAGTATATTGATGGCCTTGCCCAGAGCAGTAATGGTACCAGCATCGTGCTGGAAAGTGACGACGGGGTCTTCAACATGACTGAGAACGTCACGACGGAGCATACCCTGACGTTCGGCGCGGCCAAGAGCGTCGAGTTCAACATGAACGGCCATACGCTGACGTACACGAAGGGTGAAGGCGATGTGCTGTATGCCGAAGGAACCGACCTGACCGTAAATGGCGGCCGCAATGAGGACGGCAGTACGGGCAAGATTGAGGGCACGGACACGAAACCCGCGGAAGGTGCGTTGGGCAGCACCGGCATTGACGCGATCCTTGGCAGTCTCACTGTGAAGGACGTGGAGCTCACCGGTCTGAACCAGGCCATTGAGTACGCGGGAGGAGACGACTCCTATCCGAGCAATGGCAATGACAAGAAAGCCGTTTTGGAGAATGTCGTCGCCAAGGATAATATCAATGCCGGAGAAGGAAGCGGCGGCACAATTAACATCACTCAGGCGTCCGAAGTCACGCTCACCAATGTGGAGATCAGCGGCAACGCCGCTTTAAACGGCGGCTTGCTCGTAGATAGAGTTGGCGAGCTTAATATGGAGAACGTCTCCATTACCGGCAATACGGCGGAAGTTGTCGCTGGTACGGAAATATCCAATTGGGTTTCGCAGACTTACGGCGGCGGTATCCATGCATCGGATGTTGGCAAGATCAACATGAAAGATGTTGAGATCACCGGCAACACGGCGGACTATGGCGGCGGTATGTACGCTTGGAATGTCAATGAGATCAACATGGACGGCGTCGACATAACCGGCAATACTGCCAATGTCTACGGCGGCGGTATGTACATCATCAACGATGGTTTGATGGCGGTCGACGACTATAATCCGGTACATTGGTACAGTAACGGTTCAACCGAAGTCAACGCTGAGAACACCGTGATCGCCGGCAACAAATGGTATGGCGGCTCTTCTGACAATGATGTATTCGCGTGGGGCTATGCTGGAACCCCTTCGCTCCGCGAGGACGAGAATGACGGCCAAATCAGTGAGCTCAGAGAGGGCGGCGGCGAGGTCAAGATCAACGTGGGCACTGTAATCCGCGACGACGGCCAGAAGTTCGATGGCTGGGGCAACAGCGCGACGTATTCCGAATTCAAGGAGGAGGATCGTATCGGCGCCGTAGCCGACGAGAATGGGATCTTTGTGAACAGCTTCGCGGAGGGCGGTTATGCCTGGATGACCTCCCATTGGATCACCCCGCCCGAGGAGCCGGAAACCCCCGATAACCCCGTGACCGACCCCACCGTGGAGATTGACGACGTGGATGTGCCTCTGGCCGGTATCTTTACCCGCGCGGACGCCATCGGCTACCTGTGGGAGCAGAGCGGCAGCCCCGAGTGGGAGCTGTCCGACTTTGAGGACGTGCCCGAGGATCACTATTGGGCCGTGGCCATCGGCTGGGCCCAGGACATGGGCATCGCCCTGCCCGACGAGGACGGCAATTTCCGTCCCGACGACCTGGTGCTGCGTTCCGTGGAAGATCTGGAGATCGACCCCGAGGGCGAGCTGCAGGAGTTCCTGAACCGCTACGCCGTGTACGCCGGCATCGAGCTGGACGAGGGCGAGCTCTTCATCAAGCTGGCCGGCAGCCCGGACGACGTCATCATGGGCGAGGAAGCCCAGGTCATCTTTGACGACTTCTTCGCCAAGCTGGAAGCGGCTCTGGCCCAGGCGGCGTAAGTTGCCCCTGAACCGAAGCGGCGCACAGCAAAACCCATTATGAGAAAGGCCCCGGGATATTGCCCCGGGGCCTTTTCTGTCCTGTGGGAATGACTATCGACGAACCGCGGATCTTATGGTATAATATGTTCCGGAAGGACGTGACGAAATGGCGGTCAGCCCTGAAAAAAAGCATATCAAGCGGCTTTGCGTGGGCCTTTTGGCCCACGTGGACTCGGGCAAGACCACCCTGTCCGAGGCCATGCTGTACCTGTCCGGCGCGGTGCGGCGGCTGGGGCGGGTGGATCACGGCGACGCCTTTCTGGACACCGACGCCCAGGAGCGGGAGCGGGGCATCACCATCTTTTCCAAGCAGGCGCGGCTGGACTGGAGAGACTGCGAATTCACCCTATTGGACACCCCCGGCCATGTGGACTTCTCCGCCGAGATGGAGCGAACCCTTCAGGTGCTGGACTATGCCGTGCTGCTCATCAGCGGCGCAGACGGGGTGCAGGGCCACACGGAAACGCTGTGGAAGCTGCTGGAGCGCCACCGGGTGCCCACCTTCCTGTTCATCAATAAGATGGATCAGCCGGACACGGCACAGGACAAGCTTTTGGCCCAGTTGAGAGCGCGGCTGAGCGACGGCTGCGCCGACTTCTCGGGCCCCTGGGAGGACGTGCTGGAGCACGCCGCCCTGTGTGATGAGGGGCTGATGGAGCGGTATTTGGAGACGGGGGCGCTGGACGACGCCGATCTGTCCGCCCTCATCGTGGAGCGGAAGCTGTTCCCCTGCTTCTTTGGCTCGGCGCTGAAGGTGGAGGGTGTGGACGTCCTGCTGGACGCTCTGGACCGCTTCACCCTGGAGCCGGACTGGCCCGACCGCTTTGCCGCCCGGGTGTTCAAGATCTCCCGGGACGACAGGGGGGAACGGCTGACCTGGCTGAAGGTGACCGGCGGCGTTTTGAAGGTTCGGGACACGGTGAAAGGCCCGGACTGGGAAGAAAAGGCCACCCAAATCCGGCTGTACTCGGGCGCGAAGTTCGCCCCGGCGGAGGAGGCCCCAGCGGGGACGGTGTGTGCCGTCACCGGCCTGGGCCAGACCCGGGCGGGCCAGGGCCTGGGCGGTGAGGAGGACTGGGAAGGCCCCCAGTTGGAGCCGGTGCTGGCCTACCAGGTGATGCCCCCGGCGGGGGGCGACGTCCACACCCTGCTGTCCCAGCTTCGCGTTTTAGAGGAGGAGGACCCCCAGCTCCGGGTGGAGTGGAATGAGACCTTGGGCGAGATCCAACTGCACCTTATGGGCGAGGTGCAGCTGGAGGTGCTGTCCCGGCTGATGGAGCGGCGGTTCGGGGTGGAGGTGGCCTTCGGCCCCGGGCGCATCGTGTATTTGGAGACCATCGCCGCCCCGGCGGAGGGGGTGGGCCACTTTGAGCCATTGCGCCATTACGCCGAGGTGCATCTTTTGCTGGAGCCCCTGGAGCGGGGGGCGGGGCTGGTGCTGGACACCGCCTGCTCGGAAAACGTGCTGGACCGCAACTGGCAGCGGCTGGTGCTCACCCATCTGATGGAGAAAACCCACCTGGGCGTGCTCACCGGCTCGCCCATCACCGATATGAAGATTACCCTGCTGACGGGCCGTGCCCATTTAAAGCACACCGAGGGCGGCGACTTCCGCCAGGCCACCTACCGGGCGGTGCGGCAGGGGCTGATGTGCGCCAAAAGCGTGCTGCTGGAACCCTGGTACTCCTTCCGGCTGGAGGTGCCCACGGCCAGCGTGGGTCGGGCCATGACCGACCTCCAGCGCATGGGGGCGGACTTCCAGCCCCCGGAGACCACGGGGGAGGTGTCCACCCTGACTGGCAGCGTTCCCGTGTCCGAGGTGGGGGGCTACTGGACGGAGGTGGCGGCTTATACCGGGGGCAGGGGTCGGTTCTCCTGCGCGGTGGAGGGCTACCGGCCCTGCCACAACGCAGACACGGTCATTGAGGCCATGGGCTACGACCCGGAGCGGGACGTGATGAACCCAACCGGGTCGGTGTTCTGCGCCCACGGGGCGGGGTTTAACGTCCCCTGGGACGAGGTGCGCTCCCATATGCACCTGGACAGCGGCTGGCGGCCCCGGGAGGAGCGCCCCGACCAGGGGGAAGCGGCCCCTATCCGCCGGGAGGCCATGAGCTACGAATCCCGGGCGGCGCTGGATAAGGAGCTGGAGGCCATCTTCGAGCGGGCCTACGGCCCGGTGAAGCCCCACGCCTTCCGGCCCGCCCCCAAAGCCTCTACCCCCCCGAAGCCAAAGCCCTGGAAGGGCTTGAAGGTGCGGGACGGGGACGACTACCTGCTGGTGGACGGCTACAACATCATCCACGCCTGGGACGGGCTGCGTTCTGTTGCCCGTGAGGATCTGGACGGGGCGCGCCAACGGCTCATCGACCGTCTGCGCAACTACCAGGGGTGGAAAAAATGCAAGGTCATCGTGGTGTTCGACGCTTACAAGGTGAAGGGAAACCCCGGCTCCATTGAGCGGGCGGGGGGGGTCTATGTGGTATACACCAAAGAGGCGGAGACGGCGGATATGTATATTGAAAAGACCACCTATGCCCTGGCCCGGGAGCGCCGGGAGCACCGGGTGCGGGTGGCCACCTCCGACGGGCTGGAGCAGATGATTATCCTGGGCCATGGGGCGGTGCGTATGCCCGCCGCCGAGCTGGAGTTCGAGGTGAAGCAGGTGGAGGCAGAGATACGCCGGGCCATCGGCTCCACTTTTACGGAGAGGTGACAGAATTATCCAAGAAAAACTTGGAAAAATAGGTAGAATAAGGGTTTTCTCGGATGTTTTGCAATAAAATAGACGTAATCTCTCAAGCTAGCCCTTGACGGGATCCACAGGGACAAGGTATGATAAAGTAAAGCTGGCGCAGAAGCAGAATATGTGCCGATCCCATTCCGAAGCAAGGAAGAGGGGGAGACCATGGAACGTGGGGATGTTTTTACAAGGATTAACCGGGAATACTACCAATTGACCGGGGCGGAGAAGAAGATTGCGGACTATATCCTTCTCCGGCGGCAGGAATGCCAGTTCATGTCCATTTCTGAGATGGCGGAGGTGGTGGAGGTGGCGGAGGCCACCGTGTCCCGCTTCTGCCGCAGGCTGGGGTACAAGGGCTACAGCGCCTTCAAGCTGGCGGTGGCGGGGGCGGGCGCCGGGGAGCGGCCCGTAAACCCGCTGTACGGCGAGATCGTCGCCGAGGACAGCGTGGGCGAGATGTGCCGGAAGCTCTGCGCGGCGGACGTGGACGCCATCACCCAGACCCTGGCCGTGATCGATTCCGCCGCCGTCACCGCCGCGGCGGATATGCTGCTGGCGGCGGACCGGGTGTTTTGTATGGGCTTGGGCGGGTCCGCGATCCTGGCCAAGGGGGCGGTCCATCTGTTCTCCACCGCCCTGCCCAACTTCTACTCCGTGGACGACCCCCATGACCAGGCCGTCCGGACCGCCCTGCTCACCCAGAAGGACGCCATCCTGTATTTTTCCTACTCCGGCTCCACCCGGGATATGGTGGATCTGCTGGGAATGGCCCGGGAGCGCGGGGTGGGGATCGTTCTCGTCACCCGCTTCCCCAGGTCCCCGGGCGCGGCCTTGGCGGACATCGTGCTGGAGTGCGGCGCGAAGGAGGGGCCCCTCCAGATGGGCTCTGTGGCTGTCCGCATGGGACAGTTCTTCCTGATCGACGTGCTGTTCAACGAGATGTGCCGCCGGGATATGGAGAAGTACCGGGAGCGGCGCAAGCAGGTGGCCGACGCTCTGGCGGACAAGCATCTGTGACAGCGCGGAAAATTTTTTAACCAAAAAAATTGACAAAAAATCACTTTCTGTCCGTATTGACAAACGAGAGCGGGAATTGTACAATTTATCCAATGGACTGTCTTTGAATGGGGGCGCGGTTTATGAAAGGTTCCGCTGAGTCCCCGCTGTAGGACATGGCCGCCAGTTCAGAATTTTATTATCAGAGGTGTTTGTCATGCGTATTTACTGTGAGAAGGATTACAACGCTATGAGCCGCCGGGCGGCCAATATCATCGCAGCCCAGGTGCTGTCCAAGCCGGACTGCGTGCTGGGTCTGGCCACCGGCTCCACTCCCGTGGGCGCTTACAAAGAGCTGATCGAGTGGTATAAGCAGGGCGACCTGAGCTTTGCCGAGGTGCGTTCGGTGAACCTGGACGAGTACTGCGGCCTGGCCCCTGACCATGACCAGAGCTACCGCTATTTCATGCAGGACAACCTGTTCAACCATGTGGACATCGCGGCGGAAAACACCAACGTGCCCAGCGGCCTCGCCGCCGATCCGGCGGCGGAGTGCGCCCGGTATGAGCGGGTGGTGGCCGATCTGGGCTACGCCGACCTCCAATTGCTGGGCCTGGGGCGCAACGGCCACATCGGCTTCAACGAGCCCTGCGACCATTTCCCGGTGGCCACCCATCTGGTGGATCTCACCGAGAGCACCATCGACGCCAACGCCCGGTTTTTTGCCAGCGCGGACGACGTGCCCCGCCAGGCTCTGACCATGGGCATCGGCACCATCATGAAGGCCCGGAAGATCCTGATCGTGGCCAGTGGCGCGGACAAGGCCGACGCGGTACAGCGGGCTTTCGCCGGTCCCATCACGCCGGAGATGCCCGCCTCCATCCTCCAGCTCCATCCCGATGTCACCCTGGTGGCGGATGAGGCCGCCCTGGCGAAGCTCAAGGAGGCCAACGCATGAAAATTACCGGCGGCAAAGTATTCGAACTGCAAAAGGGCTTTGTGGAGCGGGACGTGTGCTTTGACGACGCCCTGCTCACCCAGGACAGCAGGGACGGCCAGACCTACGACGCCTCGGGCTGTTATGTGATCCCCGGCCTCACCGACGTGCACTTCCACGGCTGCCGGGGGGCGGACGTGTCCGACGGCGACCCCGAGGGGCTGCAGGCTATGGCGGAGTATGAGCTGTCCCGGGGCGTGACCCAGATCTGTCCGGCGGGGATGACCCTGCTGGAGGATCGGCTGCTGAAGGTGTGCAAGAACGCCGCCGCCCACCGCCGGGAAAACCGCCCCGGTGCGGAGCTGGTGGGCCTCAATCTGGAAGGCCCGTTCCTGTCCCTGGCGAAAAAGGGCGCTCAGAACGGCGACTGGCTCCACGCCCCCGACGCGGCTATGCTGCGCCGCCTGATGGATGCGGCGGAGAGCCTTGTAAAGCTGGTGTCCGTGGCCCCGGAGGAGCCGGGGGCCATGGAGTTTATCAAAGAAGTTTCCGAGGACGTGGCTGTTTCCGTGGCCCACACCACCGCTGACTACGATACGGCGCTGGAGGCCTTTCGGTGCGGGGCCAGGCAGGTCACCCACCTGTACAACGCCATGCCCAGTTTCACCCACCGGGCCCCCGGCGTGGTGGGCGCGGCGCTGGACAGCCCCTGGAGCCGGGTGGAGCTGATTTCCGACGGCATCCACGTCCATCCCGCCGTGGTGCGGGCCACCTTCAAGATGTTCGGCGCGGATCGTGTGGTGCTCATCTCCGACACCATGCGGGCCGCCGGAATGTCCGACGGCGAGTATGATTTGGGCGGCCAGAACGTCACCGTCAGGGGCCCCCTGGCCACCCTGGCCGACGGCACCATCGCCGGGTCGGCCACCGACCTGATGGCGTGCATGAAGTGTGCCGTCTCCTTCGGCATCCCCCTGGCGGACGCAGTGCGGGCCGCGGCGGTGAACCCCGCCCAGGCCATCGGCATTTTCGACCGGGTGGGCAGCCTGGAGCCGGGCAAGCGGGCCAACGTGGTGGTGCTGGACGCGGATCTGAATGTGAAGGCCGTATTCTTCAAAGGCCGGAAGGTCTGAGCGATAGACAACAACAAGGGAGACACGCCCCCGGCGCGCCTCCCTTGTTTTCTCAAATCATCAGCCCGCCTGCCGCCGCGGTTGGCGTGGGGGATGGAGCAGAAGTTTCCCCTTCCGCCGCTTCGGGTAAAGTCAGCCCGTGGAGGAAGCTGCCGGAGGAGGACTGGATCTGCCCCCCGATCACCCGGTTTTTGTAGATGAGCAGGGCGATCTGCACCGGCTCGTCCTGAGTGGGGTAGTTGGTGAGCTGATAGGTGTACCGCTTGACCCGCTTGCCGCGGTACTGGGTGAGGTCGAAGCCCTGGTCGGACTGGAGCTTGAGGTAGCCCGCGTAGCTGTCGTCAAACTCCTCGGGGATGAGCAGCTCCTCGGTGGCGATGGGCTGGGGGGATACCTGCCAGCCCAGGCCGTTTAGGTAAGCCAGCCGGTCATCGTTACTCTTGATATGTTTCACCTCCGCTGAGGCGGCCACCGCCCGCCCCCCCAGGGTGAAGGCCAAGGCGATGACCGCCAGCCCGCAGCAGCACAGAGCGGCGGCCGCCCCGGTCAGCAGCCGTTTCTTTGGTATGCGCGCCGTGATGATAATCATGGTACCACAACCTTCCGTGAGATTGAAAACTGTGCCCGGGCTGTTCCGGGGCGCTCTGTCAGTGACAAGAAAGAATATGTGTCTTTTCCATTCAATATGATAGATTGAGACGAGGTGGGCAAATATGGAGCGGCTGGACAAACGGCTGGCGGCCACCGGGAAGTGGAGCCGGAAGGAGGCCCGGGAGCTGATCCGGGCGGGCCGGGTGGCGGCAGGCGGCGTCCCATGCCGCGCGCCGGAACAGAAGGTGGACGAGGCCGCTCTGGTGACGGTAGACGGCGCGCCCATCGGCGCGGACCGGCCGGTGTACCTCATGCTTCACAAGCCGGCGGGGGTGGTGTCGTCCACCGACCAGCCGGGGGAGCGGACAGTGCTGGATCTGCTGGGGGAGGAGTATCAAAACATCGGCCTGTTCCCCGCCGGGCGGCTGGACAAGGACACCGAGGGCCTGCTGCTGCTCACCAACGACGGCCCCCTGGCCCACCGGCTGCTGTCCCCCAGGAGCCATGTGGACAAGGTGTACTACGTGGAGGTGGACGGGGAGCTGGACGGGGACGATGTGGAGGCCGTCCGGGCGGGGCTGACCCTGGGAGACGGCACGGTGTGCCTGCCCGGAGAGCTGGAGCTTTTATCGCACTACAGCGCCCATATCACCCTCCGGGAGGGGAAATACCACCAGGTGAAGCGGATGCTGGCCTCCCGGGGCAAGCCGGTGACCTACTTGAAGCGGGTGAAATTCGGCCCGCTGATTTTGGACGAGAACCTGCCCAAAGGGGCGTGGCGGCCGCTGAATGAGAGAGAGCTGGAATCAATTTTCTGTGAATGATACGAAATTTTTGGCAGTTTACACAAAAAAATTTTAAAAAACTATTGAAATCGGCAACGAAACTCTATATAATAAATGGGTACGTATGAAATCACATAAAACAAAGTGGCGGAGCGCTCAATTCCCGGCCGCATAGAAAGGAGAAAACGCAATGTCCAGCAGGGTATTTCAAAGCGTCGTTCTTCAGATGAAAGACTGTTCCGATCGAGCTGTGGGAGTCATCGACGGGCAGGGCACTGTGGTGGCCTGCAATGAATTGACGTGCATCGGAGAGAAATGGGGCAGCTGCGCGGCGCTGCTGGCCGCGGAGCAGGAGGGCCAGGTGGTCAGCGGCGGCTACACCTTCAAGGCGCTGCCCGGATGGAGCGGCCAGTTTGACTATGCCGCGTTTGTCAAGGGGGAGGATGACCAGGCCGCGCTGATCTGCTCCATGGCGGCGATTGCCCTCAACGGCGCCAAGACCTATTACGAGGAGAAGAACGACAAAGCTACCTTCGTGAAGAATATCCTGTGCGACAATATCCTCCTGGGGGACATCTATGTCCGGGCCAAGGAGCTGCACTTTGTGTCCGAGGCGCCCCGGGCGGTGATTCTGGTGCGCCAGCTGGGCACGCCGGACGCCTTCGCGGTGGATGTCATCAGCGGGCTGTACCCCGACAAGCAGAGTGACTTTGTGCTGTCCGTCAGCGAGACGGACGTGGCCCTGGTGAAGCTGCTGGGCGAGAACGCCGACGCCCGGGATCTGCACAAGATCGCCCAGAACGTCCAGGAGGCCCTGGCCCGGGATCTGGGCATCAAGACTGTGGTGGGCATCGGCACCATCGTGGGCCATATCCGGGATCTGGCCCGTACCTATAAGGAGGCCCAGGTGGCCATTGATGTGGGCAAGGTGTTTGAGACGGAGCGCTCCATCATCAACTATGAGAACCTGGGCATCGGGCGGCTCATCTACCAGCTGCCCACCACCCTGTGCGAGATGTTCCTGCGCGAGGTGTTCAAAAAGAATCCCATTGACGCGCTGGACCAGGAGACCCTGTTCACCATCAACAAGTTCTTTGAGAACAACCTGAACGTATCCGAGACTGCCCGGAAGCTGTTCGTCCACCGCAACACCCTGGTGTACCGGCTGGAGAAGATCAAGAAGCTCACCGGCCTGGATCTGCGGGAATTCGACGACGCCATCACCTTCAAGGTGGCGCTGATGGTGAAGAAGTACCTGGTCTCCCGGGGCATCGAATCCTAAGCCGTGAAAGCCGCCCGTCCGGGCGGCTTTCTTTGCGCGGGTTTGTAACTTTTTTGTTTCCGAGAAGTTGACATAACGCTAAAGACGTTTTTGGGAAGTTATCCCCTCCGGTTGACAGGGCAGGGTTCAGCGGCTATAATAAGAAACGATTCCGTCTACCTAAATAGATTACAAAGCGGTAACAATGGAGATGTGGGCCATGATACGATTGATCGACGTACATAAAGAATACGACAACGGAACCAAGGCCCTAAAGGGGATCAATCTGCGGATCGATGATGGGGAGTTTGCCTTTCTGGTGGGGCCGTCGGGCTCGGGCAAATCCACCATTATCAAGCTGCTCACCGGGGAGATCAGCGCCAGCCAGGGGCGGGTCATCGTCAACGGTTACAATTTGAACAACATTCGCCGCTGGCAGATTCCCCATATGCGCCGCACGCTGGGGATCATCTTCCAGGATTTCCGGCTCATTGAGAAAAAGACGGTGCAGGGCAACCTGGAGTTCGCCATGCGCACCGTGGGGGCCAGCGGCCGGGAAATGCGCAAGCGCATCCCCTACGTGCTGGATCTGGTGGGGCTGGACAGCAAAGGAGACGCCTATCCCAACGAGATGAGCGGCGGCGAGCAGCAGCGGGTGGCCATTGCTCGGGCGCTGGTGAACAACCCCAAGATGATTATCGCCGACGAGCCCACCGGCAATCTGGATCCCCGGCGCTCTTTGGAGATCATGACGCTGCTGGAGCGTATCAACGCCATGGGCACCACCATGCTGGTGGTCACCCATGAGCGGGATCTGGTCAACCGTTTCTCCAAGCGGGTGGTGGCCATCAAGGACGGAGAGCTGATACGGGACGGTCAGGGAGGCTACTACAGAGCATGAGACGATTCAACTTAGGCTATTTCATCAAAGAGGGGTTCACCAGCATATTCTCCCACGGACTGATGTCCTTCGCGGCGGTGTGCATGATCGTGGCCTGCCTCATCATCATGGGTTCGTTCTCCCTGCTGGCGGTCAATGTGGACGGTATGCTCAGCCAGCTGGAGGAGGAAAACGAGTTTCTGGCCTTTATCGACGAGGACTACACCGAGTCGCAGATCAGCGCCCTCATGGAGCAGGTGCGGCGGCTGGACAATGTGGGCGAGGTGAAGTACATCACCAGGGCGCAGGCCAAGGCCGACTATCTGAAGGGCCACGAGACCGAGGGGCTGTATGTCAACCTGCCCGACGAGGTGCTGCGGGACCGGCTATCCATCCACGTCGTCGACCTGGAGCGGTTCACCGAGACGGTGGAGGCGGTGTATGCCCTGCCCGGTGTGGTCAACTACCGGGCCGCCGGTGAAGTGGCGGAGGGCTTTGTGGCGGTGCGCAACGCGGTCACAGCCCTGGCCTGGGTGCTGATCGGCATCCTGGCGGCGGTGTCCCTGTTTATCATCTCCAACACCACCCGGCTGGCCGCCTTTGCCCGCCGGGAGGAGATCGCCATCATGAAGATGTGCGGCGCCACCGACGGCTTTGTCCGCTGGCCCTTCATCGTGGAGGGGCTGATCCTGGGCCTCATGGGGGCCATCGTGGCCTTCTTCCTCCAGTGGGCGGTGTACACCGCGGTGAGCGGGGCCCTTTTGAAAAACGGCGGCTCTAATCTGTTCACCCTGATGGACTTCAAGCTTCTGTGGAAGCGGGTGCTGATGATTTTCCTGGCGTCCGGCGCGGCCATCGGCGCGCTGGGTTCCGGCTTCGCCATCCGCAAGTTCCTCCAGGTTTGACAAACACCTGACCCGAATGGGAGGAGTGGTATTATGATGAAAAAAAAGACCCAGCGGGTCATCGTCATCATTGTGACGGCGGCGCTGCTGCTGTCGGTGATGATCCCTGTGCTGAGCGTGTTCGCTCGGGCCAGCGTCACCCAGAGCGACATCCAGAACATCAAAAATGAGCTGGGCGACATCCAGGCACAGAAGAAAGAGGCGGAGGAAAAGCTGAAGTCCATCCGCAACGACCTGTCCAAAGCCAAGGAGCAGGTGGCGCTGATTCAGGAGCAGGTGCTTTTGTGCGAGCAGGAGATCAACGTCAGCCAGGCCATACTGGACGAGTATGACCGGCAGATTGCCGAGAAAGAGCTGGAGATCCAGGCGTTGGAACAGCAGGAAGCGGAGCAGTACCAGGAGTTCTATCAGCAGGTGCGCTGGATGGAGGAGACGGGGGGCGTGAATTACCTGTCCATCCTCTTCGAGGCCAACAGCTTCGCGGATATGCTGGACTACGCCATGCTCATCGGCGACATCATGGACTACTCCAACGGCATCATCAACAGGCTGAAGGCCACCCAGGCGGAGCTGGCCAAGGCCCGGGACGCTCTGGAGTCCGACCGGGCGGATCAGGCCCTGGTGCAGCAGGAGCTGGAGGCGCGCAAGGTAGAGCTGGAGCAGAAGCGGGCCGATGCCCAAGCGCTTCTCAACCAGATCGCCGCCTCGGAGAGCGAGTATGCCAAGGAGGCCAAGGAGCTGGCGGAGAGCGAGGCTCGGATCAATAAGGAGCTGAAAGACGCCCAGGCGAAATATGCCGCCCAGATTGCCGCCCTTGAGGCCCAGCGAAACGCCGCCGTCAACATGACCAGCGGCAACTGGTATTGGCCCCTGCCGGGGCGGTATAAGATCTCCTCCCTGTTTGGCGGACGCATCGACCCCATCAACGGCAGGCGGGATAACCATACCGGCACCGACATCCCTGCCCCCTCCGGCACCCCCATCTATGCCGCCCAGGACGGCATTGTCACCACAGTGAACCGGAACAAGAACTCCTCGTCCTACGGCTACTACTGCATCATCAACCACGGCGGCGGCTATGCCACCCTGTACGCCCACCAGTGCCAGGTGCCCATCGTCAGCGAGGGCGATACGGTGAGCAAGGGCCAGGTCATCGGCTACGTGGGCACCACGGGCCGATCCACCGGCAACCACCTCCACTTTGAGCTGCGGGTGAACGGCGTGCGCAACGATGTCCTGAAGCTCTATCCCGGCATGACCTTCACCTCTCCCGGCGGCGGGACAATCAACGGCGGCTGACGTCGGGGCAAAGTCCGCTCTGCGCGAAACGCCCTTCGGGCATTCCGAGCAACGCTCCCTTGCCCCTCCTTCCCCCACGCGACCCGCTACGCCGTGGGCGGGCCTCTGGCCCGCTTAGGCCTGGGGCGGCTTCGCCGCCAGACGGCTGGGCTCGCGCGGGGACCCCATATCGTCCCAGGGGCGCGGGGAAAACCCGCGCCCCTTTGTTCATCACGCGGGGAAAACCCGCTTTCATCCCAGGCATTGGATTTCAGAAGGAGGCACCACCATGGAAGAATACAGGGCGCCCATGGCGCAAAAACAAAAGAGGCGGCTGCCCGGCTGGGCCAAGATCCTCATATCCGTGGTGCTTACCCTGATTTTGTCCACCGGGGCGTGGTGCCTGCTTTTGGGCCGCAGCGGCATGGCCATGGTGCAGACCTATCTGCTGGCCCGGTTTGCCTTTGTGGACACCGAGGCTGACCTGGGCAAGGCGGTGGACGCGGGACTGAACGCCTTTGTGGACGGGCTGGGGGACCGCTGGTCCTATTATCTGAACGCGGAGTACTATCAGGCGACCAATGAGCGCCGGGCCAACAGCTACGTGGGCGTGGGCGTCACCGTCGACTACACCCGGGAAGAAGGGCTGCTGGTGCAGTCTGTGACCGAGGGCGGCCCTGCGGACAAGGCCGGTGTGCTCCCAGGGGATATCATTATTGCGGTGGACGGCGTGTCCATCGCCGGGGAGGCCCGGGAGGAGGGCGCGGATAAGATCGCCGGGGAGGCGGGCTCTCAGGTCGTCCTCACCCTGCTGGGGGAGGACGGGACGATCCGGGACGTAACCTGTACCCGTGCCACCCTTCATAACCCCTCCGCCAGCGGAAAAATGCTGGAGGGGGACATCGGCTATGTGCGGCTGAGCAACTTCTATTCCGGCTCGGCGGACAGCTTTACCCAGGCGGTGGACGCTTTGGTGGAGCAGGGGGCAAAGAGCCTCATCGTGGACGTGCGCAGCGACCCTGGCGGCTACGTGACGGAGCTGGAGAAGATTCTGGACTATTTGCTGCCCGAGGGGCCGGTGTTCACCCAGAAGCCCCGGTGGTGGTTCCAGTCGGTCTACAAGTCTGACGCCGACTGCATTGACCTGCCCATGGTGGTGCTGGTAAACAAGGCCAGCTATTCCGCGGCGGAGCTGCTGGCCGCCCAGCTGCGGGAGAGCGCGGGCGCGCCCATCGTGGGGGAACTGACCTCCGGCAAGGGCTACTCCCAGGTGACCTTCCCGCTGGTGAACGGCGGCGGGGTGGGGCTGTCCACCGCCACCTATTGCACCGGCGGGGGGCATTCCCTGATCGGCGAGGGCATCGTCCCGGACGTGGAGCTGTCCCTCCCCGAGGGCGTGGCCTTGGGGGGCGAGGACGACGTCCAGCTCCAGGCGGCCATCGACTTGCTGACCAAGTAAAAAAACTCCGCCCTTGGCAAGCGCCAGGGGCGGAGTTTTTGATTTCTCGGGGATGTACTCATTATTTCCGGATAAACAGAATTCCGAGGGTGTTGGGCCCGCAGTGGCAGGAGATGGTGGAGCCGGCCACCGTGTGGATGATTTCCTGGAAGCCGTACTCCCTGACCACCTGCTCCACAGCCGCGGGGATGGCGGGGTTGCAGCGGGTGTGGACGATGATGATGCGGTCCGTCCGCACGTCCTTGCCGCCCAGCTGGTCGCGCACGTAGTCGGGCAGCACCTTGTCAAAGGCCCCCCGGTACTTTTTGCCCACGGTCATCTTGCCGTCGGCCAGCACAATGCAGGGCTTCAGCTTCAGCAGATTGGCCCCCAGAGCCACCACCGACGAGCAGCGGCCTCCCTTGGCCAAATAGTCCAGCTTGTCCACCACGAAAGTGGTGTCCACCTTGTCGATGAGTCCGTCCAGCAGCTTCAGAATGTCCTCAATGCTGTCCCCGCGCTCGGCGGCGATGGCGGCCTCAACGGCCAGCAACCCCTGGCCGGCGGTGAGGTTGCGGGAGTCCACCACGTACACATTGGAATAGTCCTCCGCAGCCACCAGGGCGTTTTGATAGCAGGAGGAGAACTCGCTGCCGATGGTGATGTGGAGCACCGCGTCGTACTTGGGCGAGAGCTCCTCAAACAGCTCCTGGTAGTCGGCGATGTTCACCGCGGCGGTGGAGGGCAGCTGGCCGCCTCCCTCCACGTGGCGGAAGATGTCCTCCGGGCCGGCCTCCAGGCCGTCCCTATAGGTGTTCCCGCCAAAGGAGACATACAGGGGAACCATGGTGATCTGATAGCGCTCCAGCAGCTCGGGGGGCAGGTCGCAGGTACTGGTGGCGGTGATTTTTATCGACATGGGAGCAGCCTCCGTTTCGTCTTTTAGTTGCCTGATTATATCATAGTTTTGGCTGCAGAGCAGCCACATTCGCCGCTGTTGCGGCGAATAACCGGCTTCGCCGGTAAAACTATGGTATAATATCGGCAATAGGCGTTATAGAATTATAACGCCTGCGCGAAACACGCGCCGCCGCATGTTATGCGGCGATTGCCGACATTATATCATTTCAAGCAGGAAAATACAACCGGGGAAATGTACAAGCTCCCCGACCGCTTTTGGGGGCGGTGTTCAAGTTTTTTACAATATCCCCGGAAGTGTAAAAAACTGCCGTCATGTTTAGCGGCGGGGGCGCATATGGGTTGCCGAGGTGATGGACATGGTGGGCCAGTTGGTATACGTCCGGGAGAAGGGCCGGGGACGAGGGGAGCGGGTGAAGCTTGGCCCGATGACGGCGCTGCGCTGGACGGTGTACGCCCCAGAGGGGCTGGCCCCCTGGCGGCTGAGGCGGCGGCTCCGAAAGGCGGAGAAAGCCCTGGTTCGGGCGGGAGCGGGCCGGGTGATCCTGGGGCCGGATTTCCCCTGGGCGGACCGGCTGACGCTGCTGCGCCCGGTGGATCCCCTGCCCATGCTCCGGGCCTGCGCGGACGTATTGGTCCTGGGGGCGCTGGCGGCGGAAGGGGTATCCCCCCATCGTGGGAGGGTGGCCCTGTCCGCCCCCCGGCTGTGCCCGGAGCTGGAGGGGGCGGCGGAGCGGCTGTGCCACCGGGTGCGGGGACTGGTCATCGATGCCCCCGGTGGGGAGGACTACGCACGGTATTTGCAGGCGAAGTTCGGCCTGCCGGTGACGCCTTTGGCGGCGGGGGCGGACGTGACGGCGGCCTTTGGCCCGGAGGGCGGGCGCTGGGGCCGCCGTGTAGAGCTGTATGAGGGCGGGACGCTGAACGGTCTGGCTTTGGAGGCGGAAGGGGTAGACCTCCCGGCGGACTGCGCCGACCAGGTGCTGGCCCTGCTGTGGGAGCGGGGGGAGGTGCGCCGGGAGGAGCTGCGCGTCTGTCTTGCTGACAGTATGCCTTGAATCTCAAAAGCGGCTGTGATAAAATTAGAACGATCAAGCTTCATCTGGGGGGTATGCAGCCGTGTTCCCAAATATAAAATGGCTATTTTTTGATATTGGCTCAACATTGGTTGATGAGAGCCGCGCCTATGAGAGCAGATTGAGAGCTGTCGCGAAAGCGGCAAATGTAACCTATGAATATGTTTGTGAAACCGCAATCAGGTTCTATCGAGAGAACAAGAAGGGCGATGCGGAAACGATAAAATTGCTGGGGGTCGAAAAGCCGAAGTGGAGATCTGAAGATGAGATTTTGTATGATGACGCGGAAGAATGTTTGAGAAAATTGAGCGGTCAATATAACATTGGCATTATCGCGAATCAATCACTTGGAGCGGCAAAGCGGTTGGAGGATTTTGGGATATTAAAGTATATCAAATTGGTGATCGCTTCCGCGGAAGAGGGCATTGCCAAACCGGATAGAAGAATATTTGAACTTGCGCTGGACAGGGCCGGCTGCGGGCCGGAGCAGTCGTTTATGATTGGGGACAGGATCGATAACGACATTGTCCCCGCCAAGAAGCTGGGAATGAACACCATATGGGTGAAACAGGGGTTTGGCAGGTACTGGAATATTACAAGCGAAGAGGAAAAAGCGGATTACGAGGTAAACAATCTGATGGAGATTTGCGATATGATAGGGGCGGATATGCGGCGTCCGTTCTAAGGATGCAGCAGCAAAGATGGTCAGAAAAAGTTCAACTTATTTGTGATTATCCATGATACAGAATAGCAAACAGCGGCCCTCCCAACCAGGGAGGGCCGCTTCATTTCTTGTGCTTAGAACTTTGCCCCGCCGAACTCGGACAGGGTGATATTTTTGTTCCGCTCCGCTGTCCAGTTGATGGACCACTGGGAGGCGAACAGCAGCAGCTGGTTCTGCCGGTAGTCCTCCACCAGCATGGCGTCGCCGGGAAGGGTGAGGTCGTCCGCCCGGAGGGGCTCGTCGCCGTCGTGGCCCATCCAGCGCAGGTACTCATAGGGCAGTCCTTCGGCGTACAAATCCACGCCGTACTCGTTTTTCAGGCGGTATTCCAGCACGTCAAATTGCAGGGTGCCCACCACGCCCACAATGACCTCCTCCATGCCGGAGTAGGGGGTCTTGAAGATTTGGATGGCGCCTTCCTGGGCAATCTGCTCCATGCCCTTGAGGAATTGCTTGCGCTTCATGGTGTCCAGCGGCCGCACCCGGCGGAAATGCTCCGGGGCAAAGGTGGGGATGGGGTCAAACTGGAACTTGTGCCCGGGCATACAGAGGGTGTCCCCGATGGAGAAAATGCCCGGATCGAACACACCGATGATGTCTCCGGCGTAGGCCTCCTCGATGATCTCCCGCTCGGCGGCCATGAGCTGCTGGGGCCGGGACAGCTTCAGCTTTTTGCCGCCCTGGACGTGGTAGACCTCGCGGTCGGCGTCAAACCGTCCGGACACCACCCGCATGAAGGCAATGCGGTCCCGGTGGGCCTTGTTCATGTTGGCCTGGATCTTGAACACGAAGGCAGAGAAGCCGTCGTCAAAGGAGTCGATGAGCTCCTCCCCGGCGGTGCGGGGCAGGGGGGCAGTGGTCATGCGCAAAAAGTCCTCCAGGAACGGCTCCACGCCGAAGTTGGTCAGCGCCGAGCCGAAGAACACCGGGGACAGCTGCCCGTGGCGCACCCGCTCCATGTCGAACTCGCAGGAGGCCCCGTCCAGCAGTTCGATCTCGTCGGAGAGCTGGTCCCGGTAGCGCTGGCCGATGAGGTCTGCCAGCGCGGGGTCGTCCAGGGCTACCTCGGTGGCGGTGGCGGCTTTGGAGCCGCCGTTGGAGGTAAAGTGGATGATGCGCTTCCGCTCCCGGTCATAGACGCCCTGGAACGCCTTGCCGCAGCCGATGGGCCAGTTGACGGCGTAGGTGTCGATGCCCAGCTCGTGCTCCAGCTCCTGGCACAGCTCGAAGGGGTCCCGGGCCTCCCGGTCCATCTTGTTGATGAAGGTGAAGATGGGGATGTCCCGCAGGCGGCACACCTTGAACAGCTTCCGGGTCTGGGCCTCCACGCCCTTGGCGGCGTCGATGACCATTACCGCGGAGTCCGCCGCCATCAGGGTGCGGTAGGTGTCCTCGGAGAAGTCCTGGTGGCCGGGGGTGTCCAGGATGTTGATGCAGAAGCCCTCGTACTGGAACTGCATGACGGAGGACGTAACGGAGATGCCGCGCTGCTTTTCGATCTCCATCCAGTCGGAGGTGGCGGCACGGGCGTTCTTCTTGCCCTTGACCACGCCGGCCTGGGCGATGGCCCCGCCGTAGAGCAGGAATTTTTCCGTCAGCGTGGTTTTGCCCGCGTCGGGGTGGGAGATGATGGCGAAGGTTCTTCTGCGTTTGATTTCAGATTCGTATTGGGACATGAGAGTTCCTCCTGATAAACAGTTTATTCAGTGTCTCCCGCCCACTGCGGGGGCGGGAGACACAATAAAGCGTTCCTCGGGGCTTTACATGGGAAGGACCTCCTGTAAAACTACAGTTTTGCCAGTATATCACAGAAGCGGGAGAAAGGCCAGAACTTTTTTATTGCTTATAGTGTGACATGGGCGTGCCGGGTGACATGGCACCCCAGATTGACCGCGCAGGGCAGTCCGGCGATGTGGGTGCCCTGGGTGAGGATGGCGGCGGACAGCGCGGTGGTGGCGCCGCCCAGCCCCTGGGGGCCGATGCCCAGGTGGTTGACCCGCTCCAGCACCCGCTCCTCCATGGCCGCGTAGAAGGGGTCGGGGTGGCGCTCCCCGGCGGGTCGGAGCAGGGCGCGCTTGGCAAGCTCAGCCGCCACTTCCGAAGTGCCGCCCAGCCCGATTCCAATCACCACCGGCGGGCAGGGGTTGGAGCCGGCCTGGGACACGCAGTCCACGATAAAGTCCTCCACCTGCTCCACGGTGACGGAGGGGTTGAACATCTTGAGTTTGGTCATATTCTCGCTGCCGAAGCCCTTGGGGGCCACGGTGATGTCCACCTTGTCCCCAGCTACCATCCGCAGATGGAGGATGGCGGGGGTGTTGTCGTTGGTGTTCACCCGCCGCAGGGGATCGCCCACCACGGACAGGCGCAGATGCCCGTCCAGATAGCCCCGCCGCACGCCGTCGTTGACAGCCTCCTCCAGGGAGCCGCCCACCAAATGGCAGTCCTGGCCCCAGTCGAGGAACACCACGGCCATGCCGGTGTCCTGGCAGATGGGGAGCCCCTTGGATTCGGCGAACTCGTAGTTCTCCACCAGATCGCCCAGAATGGCCTGTCCCACGGGAGAGGGCTCGTTCTCCCGGGCAGCGCGGATTACGCGGCGCAGATCCTGGGGCAGGATAGTGTTTGCTTCAATGCACAGCGCCCGCACCGCGTCGGACAGGGCGCTTGCTTCAATTTCCCGCACCATTCAGATGACCTCCTGTCCGTCGATGAGTACGTGAACGGCCTGGGACTTCCAGTGGAAGGGGTGGCCGTCCATGACCACGATGTCCGCGTCCTTGCCGGGGGCGAGGGAGCCAAGCCGGTCGCCCACCCCGCAGATGCAGGCGGCGTTGATGGTGATGGCGGCCAGGGCGTCCTCGTCGTCCATCCCGTACCGGGCGGCCATGGCCGCGCAGAAGGGGAGAAGCTGGATGGGGTTCTCCGGGTGGTCGGTGCAGACGGCTACCTGCACCCCGGCGCGGGCCAGGATGGCGGTGGTCTCCATGGAGCGGTTGGCCAGCTCCGGCTTGCCCCGGTCGTTGAGGATGGGGCCGGTAATCACCGGAACCCCCGCCTCGGCCAAATAGTCGGCGATGAGGTGTCCCTCGGTGCCGTGGACGATGACGCAGTCCAGCCCGAACTCGCGGCTGATGCGCAGGGCGGTGGCGATGTCGTCCGCCCGGTGGGCGTGGAAGTGGGCGGGCAGCCGCCCAGTGACCACCGGGCGCAGGGCCTCCAGCTGGGCGTCAAACTCCGGGGCGTGCGCCTCGCTGTCAGCCTGGGCCTGGGCGCACTTCAGATCATAGTTCAGCGCCTGGGTCAGCTTGTCCCGGATGAGGGCGGCGGAGGCCATGCGGGTGGCGGGGCCGTGGGCCTTGTGGCAGCGCTTGGGGTTTTCCCCCAGGGCGAACTTCATGGCGGCGGGGACGCGCACCACCATCTGGTCGATGACCGTGCCGGCGGTTTTCAGCAGCACCGACTGCCCCGCGATGGGGTTGGCGGAGCCGGGGCCGGTGAGGACACAGGTCACCCCGGCCCGGCGGGCGTCCTCAAAATAGAGGCTGCGGGGGTCTACGCCGTCCAGCGCCCGGATGTGCGGGGTGCAGGGACCGGAACCCTCATTGAGGTCATCTTCCTGAGGGCTGCTGGAGCCATACAATCCCATGTGGCAGTGGGCATCGATGAAGCCGGGGAGGACGTGCCCCCCCTGGGCGTCGATCAGGCCGGTGGGGCCGGGGTCGTCGGGCAGGTCGGACATGGGGCCCACCTGGGCGATGCGGCTGCCCTTGACCAGCACGAAGCCGTCGGGGATGGTTCCCATCTCCATGGTGTGGATGACGCCGTTGACGATAAGCATGGCTTTTCCTCCTTAAAGAAAAGAAAGGAGGGACGCGTTTTGCCGCGTCCCCCTCATGTTAATCTTATTTTCTTCCGCCCCGGCGGCTGCCCCGCTTCTCGTTCATGTGAAGCTCGGAGAGCTTGCTGTCGGAGCTGGCCATGAACTGCTTGAGCTGATCCTCAAAGCTGGCCGGTCCCTTGGGCTGGGAGGGCTCAGGAACATAGCCGCGGCTGGGGGCGGGACGGCGGCCCTGGGGACGGTAGTCTCCCTCGGGACGGGGACGGTCATTGGGCCCGCCGGGACGGGGGCCGGATCGGCGCTCCGGCCGGGGCGGCGGAGGCAGAGCCTGCTTGATGGACAGGTTGATGCGGTTGCTGTCATCAATGCCGATGACCTTCACCTTCACCTCCTGCCCCTCAGAGAGCAGATCGTGCACATCACTGACGTAGGAGTAGGCGATCTCCGAGATATGTACCAGCCCGGAGCGATTTCCGGGCAGCGCGACGAACGCGCCGAATTTGGTGATCCCCGTCACCTTTCCATCCAAGATAGAACCAACTTCAATCCCCATAAATCTCTTTTTTCCCTCTCAATGTGTAGGATTTTTTGTCACGCTCCGATTGGGCGCGCTCCTCCCGGCGGCTTCCCTCCGACTCGGGCTGGTCTCCAAACCGCTGCGCGGTTCTGCGCTCGCCCTCGCTCCAGTCCATCCGCCGGGGCGCGCCTATCGTCGCGCTTCTACTTAGAAGAGTCCACGAACTCGATCTCTCCCGGCTCCACCAGGCCCAGACGGCTCCGGGCGATGTCGGCCAGGTACTCAGGATCGTCGCTGTGGTCGATGCTGTCCTGCAGCGCGGCGTTTGCCTCCCGCTGCTCCTGCACCTGGCGGCTCAGCGCGTCCCGGTCTGCCTGGGCGGCGTTGAGCTGGGCGTGGGTGGACAGCAGAGCGATGGCCACGGCGGCCAGCAGCACCAGCACCAGCAGTTTTGTGGGCAAACCGGCTCGCTTCAGCTTCATGGCGTCTCGCTCCCTCCTCCCCGTTTCTGGCGAAACGGTATAACACATTTATTTTATACCAGCTCAGCCAATTTTGGAAGAGGTTTTTTTGATTTTTTAAAAATTTTTTTCCAGCCCTGACCGCCCGGCGGGCGGGGGCGGTGAGCAGCCGCCACAGTGCCCGGATCCGGCCGGCCAGCCACAGCAGCGCGGGCAGCACCAGATGGCTGAGGGTGAGAAAGTACAGTCCGCCGCCCAAAGCCGCAGCGGCCATATGGTAGATGCGAACCTGTCCGTCGTCCCATAGGAGGGTGAGGGCGAACAGGGCCGCAGTGGCCCCCAGCCAGAACAGCAGATCCAGCAAAAAGGCCAGCCAGGCCAGCTTCAGGCTCCGGCGCAGGGTGCGCATCCCATCGTAGACAAGGCCCAGCGCCGCCCCCAGCAGGAGGCTCAGGCCAAAGACCACCGCCTGGCCCGCGATGTCAACGTGCATGGTCAGCGGAACAGGCGGGAGAGAAATCCGCCCCGCTCATTGCCATCGTCCTCGTAGGAAATGGCGTCCACGTGCCCTTCCACCTTCAGGTCGCCGCCGTCCAGGGACAGTTTTTCGATATGCAGATCCTCCCCGGCCACCACCATGGAGCCCATGGAGGTGGACAGCACAATGGTATTCTCGTCAAACCGTTCCACGTCCTCCACGCCGGACACGGTGAGGCTCTGCCGGTTTTCAATCACCACGTGGTGAGGGGCGGACTGCCCGCTTTCATATGTCATGGAACCATCTCCTCGCACCTTGATAGTCCATACATATGGGGTTTGTCCCAAGATTATGTGTAGAAATAGATGCTTTAGAAGCCGGGGCGCACGTCGTCGCCGCGGGCGCGCTCCAGGTTGATCTGCTTTTTCCGGTTCGACGCGGACGCCAGCATGGCGCGCAGGGTCTCCCGGTCATTGTTTTCGATGGCCACCCGGTACTGATGAATCCGCTGCTCCAGCTCGGACACCATCTTGGACAGGGCAGGGGCGTTGAGGGTGAAGAGCTGCGTCCACATGGCCGGGTCCAGCGCCGCCACCCGGGTGCAGTCCCGGAAGGAGCCGCCCTCGAAACCCACGCAGGAAAACAGTTCCTCGTTGTCGCACACCGACACGGCGATGACGTGCATCATCTGGCTGGTGTAGGCGATCATCTCGTCGTGGCGCTCCGGGGTGGTCTCGATCACGTCGCCGAACTGGCAGTGCTCCGCCATGCGGTGGAGCAGATCCAAATGCTCCGCCGTGGCCCGGGGGCCGGGGGTGACGATGAAGTGGGTGTTGCGGAACAGGGTGCCTTCGGCATTGTCGATGCCGGACACCTCCTTGCCCGCCATGGGGTGGCAGCCGATGAAATCCACCCCGTCCGGCAGGTATTTCGCCGCCGCATCCATCACGGCGGTTTTCACGCCGCACACGTCCAGCACCAAGCAGCCGGGTTTGAAGCGATCCCGGTTGTCCCGCAGAAAGCCGATGATGCCCGCCGGATCCTGGCACAGGATGACCACGTCCGCCCCGGGCAGTTCAGCGGCGGGGTCGAAGGTGACGCGGTTGGCCGCGTGCTTTGCCACGGCCTTGTCATAGGTGGACTGGGAGCGCACCGCCCCCACCACCTCGTAATCCTCGAAGCCTTGCAGCGCCATGGCCAGCGAGCCGCCGATCAACCCTAAGCCCACCACTAGGATTTTCTTCATGTGAAGCACCTCGATACTTTTTTGAATGTTCCACGTGAAACGTTCGTTCTATTTCTTGGGGTGGAGATCACAGCTCCCGGCCCACGCAGTTTGCCACGGCTCTGAGCTTGTCCATGATGCCGTCAAACTGCGCCGGGGTGACGGACTGGGCCCCGTCGCACAGGGCGCAGGCCGGGTTGTTGTGCACCTCGATGATGAGGCCGTCCGCCCCGGCGGCCACCGCCGCCATGGCCATGCGCTCCACCATCCACGCCTTGCCGCAGGCGTGGGAGGGGTCCACCACCACCGGCAGGTGGCTCTGCTGCTTCACCGCCAACACCGCCGACAGATCCAGGGTGTTGCGGGTGTAAGTCTCGAAGGTGCGGATGCCCCGCTCGCACAGGATGACATTGGGGTTGCCGCCCGCCATGATATACTCCGCGCTCATCAGCCACTCCTCAATGGTGGAGGACAGGCCCCGCTTGAGCAGGATGGGCTTGTTGGTGTGGCCCACCTTTTTCAGCAGGTCGAAGTTCTGCATATTCCGGGCCCCGATCTGGATCACGTCCACCGCTTCCTCAAACAGGGGGAGCTGGTCGGCGCTCATCAGCTCGGACACGATGGGCAGGCCGGTGGCCTTTCTCGCCTCGTCCAGCAGCAGCACGCCCTCCACGCCCTTGCCCTGGAAGGCGTAGGGGGAGGTGCGGGGCTTGTACGCGCCGCCTCGAAGCGCCGCCGCCCCGGAGTTCTGCACGGACTGGGCCACCTCCAGGATCTGCTCCTCGCTCTCCACCGAGCAGGGCCCCGCGATGACCACCAGCTTGTTCCCGCCGATAGACACGCCGCCGCCCATGTCGATGACGGAGTTGTCGGGGTGGTACTTGCGGTTGGCCTTCTTGTAGGGCTCGCTCACCCGCATGACCCGCTCCACGCCGTCCAGCTGGGCCAGCGTCTCCTGGTTCAGGCTCCCGGCGTCGCCCTCGGCGCCCAGGATGGTGGTCTCGCTGCCCTTGGATATCATCACGCGGACGCCGCCCGCCTCCATGGCGTGAATGGCGGTTTCCAACTGCTCCGGGGTGAATTCCCGCTTCATAATGACAACCATTTAATATTCGCTCCTTTTTGAGGTTTTGGACAAAATAAATACGGCCGCCCTTGGGCAGCCGCACCGGAAACTGTGCCGCGTTGCCGCTCAGGGGCATGACAAAGTGCCGCTATCATAATAGCGGTAATAGCCATACCCGTAGTTCCGGCTGTTCATACACAGTCCTCCTTATTTTTGCGCTGGGGATAATTTAGCACTTTCAAGCACAAAAGTCAAGAGGGAATTTTGCTGATCTCCCCGGTTGTGCTGGGAAACAAGGGAAGGGGGCAAAAGGGAAGCTTGACGGAAAACGCCCGTCCAGGATCAAAACCTGGGCGGGCGCTCCGATGCCGCAAGTCGCTTCTTCCTCGCGGCATTCTTATGACAGCACACCAAGCTGTACACCGGGCAGGGTACTCTGTGTCCTCCCCGATAGCCACATTATAACATACTGTCGACAGTATATAAATTGACATATTTGACAAAAATATACTGTCGACATTATTTATCATAGCGACAGTATAACATATACTATCCCGCATAGGGGGTGGTCATATGGCTTATTCAAATGCGCAAAAAGAGGCGACTGCCAGATACAATAAAAAAGCGTATGACCGCATCGAAATCAAAGTGAAGAAGGGCCGCAAAGCGCATATTACTGCATTTGCCGCCAAGCGGAATATGAGCGTCAATCAGTTCATCACCGAGCTGATTGACAATGCGATGGAAGAAGAGAGCGAGGACGCCTGATCGATCAGGCGTCCTCGCTTTATGAGGCTTTATGAGGCAGAAACTCAGTCCAGCTTCCCCAGCCGGTCCAACACCGTCAGCGTCCGGCACAGATCCTCGGATACGTTCAGCACACCGCTTCCCGAGCCGTTGAACGCGCCCTTGTCCACTGCCTTTTGCACGGCGGCCTTGTACCACGCGGGCACGTCCGCCAGCGTCTTGTAATAGGTCATATCGTCGTCCTCCTCGCTTTTGCCATTCATGATCCGAACCACCTCGGCCCGGAAATCATCCATGGTTTTGCCAAATTTCGGGAACCAGTTGTACACGTCCCCGTGGTTGCTGGCGATCCCCAGACGGTAGCCGTCCTGGTGGCAGATCACCGCTCCGTCCGCCATCGGGTTCAGGCCGTACTTCGTACACAGCATGGCGGTCAGCTCCGCGGCGGTTCGGTACGCCTGGGCGAAATACACCGGGTCGGTGAGGCCGTCTTCGCATATTTCAAAGGAAATGTGGGTGTCGTTGGCGCTCTTGCCGCCGGCGCCGTTGCCGGCGTGCCAGCCCCGGTGGTTCCAGGGCAGCGTCTGCACCGCCGCCACCGAGCCATCCGCAAGCTTGCCGATGAAGCCGTGTACGCAGGCGTTGAGCGGCGCCCATTTGCCATTGATCCATTGCCCCCCGCGGTTCCAGTGGTTGCCGTTGGGGTTGACGCCCAGCGCCGCCAGCAGTTCTTCCCGCCCCGGCGTGGCGGCCACGGGCTGCACGTACCGGCGCAGCATGGGGTTGTTGGCCCCGGTGGAGTGGACCATCACCCCTTTGGGGGTAATGGTGCGCTTTGTTTGATAGCAGTCGTTTTCCGTGAGGATGCAGGTCAAAAGCTTCACGCCGAACCACTTCCCTTTTGTGCCGCCCGCTCCAGCTGGGTGCCGAAGTAGAAGGCGATGATAACGGTGTACACCGTCATAAAATCCTGGCTGACCTCACCCCGCAGCGCCATGACGGCGAATACCACCGTCAGGATCAGCGTGATCAGCGATTTGACGCAGAGCAGCCGGGTCAGCCGGTTGGCCAATACCTCTTTCATCCAATTCTCCTCTCTTTTTCTTATTTTAGGCGGGGCCCTCCGGGGGCGGCGGGCCCCAACCCATGGGTATGCGCCCGCCGCCGCGGCGGTGACTGGCGGCTCCCCAAGCCGGCGGATAAAAATCCCGCCAGAAGGGTAAAAAGATACAAAAAAAGAATTGCCTATTTGTATATAATTGTGCTATAATACAGTTACAGGGGCGCACCGCCCCCCAACCGAAAGGAGCTGAGCACATGAAGTTTACGTTCACAGACAAAAAGGTCAACCTGCCCAAGTCCGTCCACAACTACGCGGAGAAGAAGGTAGGCAAGCTGGACCGTTACTTCAAGACCGAGGCGGAGGCCAAGCTGGTCTTTTCTGTGGAAAAGGACCGGAACAAGGTGGAGCTGACCATCCGTTCCGGCAGCACCATCCTCCGGGTGGCGGAGAGTACGTCGGATATGTTTGCCTCGGTGGACGCGGCGGTCACCTCCATGGAGCGCCAGCTGCGCAAGCACAAGACCCGCCTGGAGAAGCGCCTGCGCCAGGGTGCGTTTGCCCCACAGCCCGAGGCGGCAGGGGAGGAGACCTCCTTCGTGCCCGAGCCGGAGGAGGGCGAGTACCAGGTGGTGCGCACCAAGAAGTTCCCCCTCAAGCCCATGACGGTGGATGAGGCCATCCTGCAAATGGATCTGCTGGGCCACAACTTCTTCGCCTTCAAGGACGAGGACGGCGGCGCGTTCGCCGTGGTGTATAAGCGCAACGACGGCGGCTACGGCCTCATCGAGGATGAGGGCTGATGGGCTTTTCGTGATATAGACAGATAAGCGGCGGGCGGCAGGAGAATTTCTCTTGCCGCCCGCCGCAACCTGTGGGTGCGCGATGGGGCAAAAAAGCACGCAGGGAGCTGTAGACCGAAATGGGTTTGGATGAGATAATGCTTTCATCAAAAGCAAGGAGGAAGCAACGATGTATTTCGGGAAAAATCTACAGGTCTTGAGGAAGATGGCGGGCATGACCCAGGAGCAGCTTGCGGAAAAGCTGAATGTCAGCCGGCAGACCATCTCAAAGTGGGAGCAGGGGGAGGTCCTGCCGGAGATCGAGAAGCTGCTGGAGCTGTGCAAGACGTTTAACTGCTCCCTGGATCAGATGCTGCGGGAGCAGATGGATTACAGCAGTGAGCGTTACTCTGAAATCAGGCTGGTCACCGTGGAGCCGTTCCGCTATATCAGCTACGTGGCGATCAGCCGCGAGCCGGAGGAGGACGCGCTGACCCATGTGGGCAGATGGGCGGAAAAGCTGGGCATGGAGCATCCGCGCATCATCGGCTGGGACTTTCCCCAAGTCTCCCAGGAGCAGAGGAGCGTGTTCCATATGCGCGGATATGGGGCGGCGCTGGTCCTCAACGACGGCCAGGAGATCGGCGGGATCGACGCCGAGATATGCGCGCAGGGCAGGCAGCGGTATGTTACCATCACGCTGGAAAAGGTCCCGGGCGAGGAGTTCACCGTGATCCCCAACGCCTATAAGGCGCTGCTCACCTATACGGCCATCAACGGGATCAAAGAGAAGTATGATCCCTCCATCATCCCGTGCTATGAGCATGAGTATGTGGACGGCAATGGCACCCAATGGATGGATGTCTATATCGCGGTGGAGTGAGCCCCGCCATACCCTGGGGGAAAGTGGGGCTTGACAAAAGCCCCGCCCCCACGGTATAATGTCAGACAAGCAAAAGGCGTTGATGGGAACAAGACGCGGTTTCCCCTCGCTCAGAGAGCCGGTGGTTGGTGCGAACCGGCGCGAGATGCCGCGTGGATACTGGCCCCGGAGCCGCCGGCCTGAACTTCAAGTAGGGCCGGACGGGAGACCCCGTTACAGGTCATGGCCTTGTTGGAGGCCGAGAGCGCGCATTGGGTGACCGTGCGCGGAATTAGGGTGGTACCGCGTAGTAGTATTTTATTACGCCCCTGACATCATTGTCGGGGGCGTTTTCTTTGTCCCCCGGAAAATCCAAAGGAGGAAGCAGCCATGAATTTGAAGCCCGGATTTGAGAAGTACATCCCGTTCACCCCCCAGCCCATTGAGGGGCGCACCTGGCCGGACAAGGTCATCACCAAGGCGCCGGTGTGGTGCTCTGTGGATCTGCGGGACGGCAACCAGGCCCTCATCGACCCCATGAACCTGAAAGAAAAGCTGGAGTATTTCCACACGCTGGTGGACATCGGCGTGAAGGAGATCGAGATCGGCTTCCCGTCCGCTTCCGAGACGGAGTACGAGATCTGCCGGGAGCTGATCGAGGGGGGGCACATCCCCGACGACGTGACCATCCAGGTGCTGGTGCAGGCCCGGGAGCACCTGATCCGCAAGACCTTCGAGGCCATTCAGGGGGCCAAGAACGTCATCCTCCACTTTTATAACTCCACCTCCACCCTCCAGCGCAAGGTGGTGTTTCACATGGACTGCCCGGGCATCACCAAAATCGCCACCGACGCCGCTGACCTGATCTACGAGATGGCCCAGCCGGTGATCGCAAGTGGTATGAATCTGCGGTATGAATACTCCCCGGAGTCGTTCATGGGCACCGAGATGGACTACGCCGTGGAGATCTGCGCCGCTGTCCTGGATCACCTCCACGCCACCGCGGAGCAGCCCGTCATCCTCAACCTGCCCACCACCGTGGAGAACTGTATGCCCAACCAGTTTGCCGACATGATGGAGTACTTTATCCGAAACCTCCCCGGCCGGGAGCGGGCCATCATCTCCCTCCACCCCCACAATGACCGGGGCACCGGCGTGGCCACCACCGAGATGGGCCTGCTGGCGGGGGCCGAGCGGGTGGAGGCCACCCTGTTCGGCAACGGCGAGCGCACCGGCAACGTGGACATGGTCACTCTCGCCATGAATATGTGGACCCAGGGGGTGGACCCGAAGCTGGACTTCCACGACATCAATAAAATCCGGGATATGTACGAGCGCTGCACCAAGATGAAGGTGGGGGAGCGCCAGCCCTACGTGGGCCAGCTTGTGTTCACCGCCTTCTCCGGCAGCCACCAGGACGCCATCAACAAGGGCGTGCACTATATGCAGGAGAGCGGCACCGATATGTGGGAGGTGCCCTACCTGCCCATCGACCCCGCCGACGTGGGGCGGCAGTACGAGCCCATCATCCGCATCAACTCCCAGTCCGGCAAGGGGGGCGCGGCCTTCGTCATGATGCAGAGCTTCGGCTACGACCTGCCAAAGGCCATGCACGCCGAGTTCGGCGCGGTGGTACAGAAGGAGACCGACCGGCTGGGCACCGAGCTGAAGCCCGACCAGATCTTCGCCCTGTTCGACCAGGAGTATCTGTCCGTCCCCAAGACCTATCAGTTGGAGCGCCACTCCTTCCTGGAGGACGGCCGCCACGGGGACGTCAGCCAGGTGGTGTTCATCGGCGAGGTGGGTTACAACGGGAAGGTCATGGCCGCCAGGGGAGAGGGCAATGGCCCCATCGACGCCTTCTTTAACGCCCTCCACGATCTGCCCGAGGGGCACATCGAGGGCTACCAGTTTGTGGACTACAAGGAACACGCCATTTCCTCCGGCTCGGACACCCAGGCGGTGTGCTACATCCACCTGAAGGATCCAGAGGGCTGTGACGTGTTCGGCGTGGGCAAGAGCCACAACATCAACCGGGCGTCGCTCAGGGCGATTTTGTGCGCTATTAACCGCTCTTTGCAGAAGAAGTAAAGCAATGGGCGGATATACCATCAAGCCGATGGAGAGCGAAGGGGAGATCGACGGCAAGGGGTATGTGCATTACAAATCCTGGCATGAGACTTATCCGGGATTGATTGACGCGGACTATCTGGAAGGTATTACCCTGGAAAAATGCACCGCGATCGCCCGCCGTTGGCCTGACAACATCCTGGTAGCCAAGGACGGGGAGAGGGTCATTGGCTTTGTGGGCTGCGGCGCCTACCGGGACGAAACCCTGCCGGGGCACGGCGAGGTCTTTGCCATCTATGTCCTGAAAAAGTACCAGGGCCAAAAGGTTGGCTATGAGCTGATGAACGCCGCCTTTGAACGGCTTTCCGATTACCAAAAGATCGCCGTCTGGGTGCTGAAGGGCAATGACCGGGCCATCCGTTTCTATGAGCGGTACGGCTTCCGCTTTGACGGCGGGTTGGCGGAGGTGACGCTGGGCGGCCCAAATACGGAGCTGAGGATGATTTACGAACGCAAAGAATAAAGAACTCCCGCCGTGGAAACGGCGGGAGTTCTTTTTTCACTTCTTGAACAGATTGCCCAGGCCCTTGACGGCGTCGCCCACATTGTCGGCGGTGAGCTTGGCCTTCACTCCGGACACCACGCTGTCCAGCTGGTCGGTGGGGATGTCGATGCCGGTGAGCTTCTTCAGCGCGCCCGCGGGGTCGCTGAGGAACTGCTTTTTCAGGCCATCGTCCTTTTTGAGCTTTTCAACAATGTCCTCAATGGTCTTTTTGATGTCCATGGTAGTCTCTCCTCTTTTGTTTTGAGTATGACAGCCGTCAGATGTCCCAGTTGTGCCAGACGTTCTGCACGTCGTCGTTATCCTCCATGGTGTCGATGAGCTTTTCCATGTTCTTGTTCACCATATCGGGACTTTTTCACCATATTCGCTCACTTTTTCGGGTGTTTTCTTCCCTGTTTTCTGTTCTCAATTTGGCCATGTCTGTCATAATTGGGAACAGCATAAAAAGCATAGCACAGGCCCCTGTCAAAGTCAAGGGGGCCTCTTTTTTTTTGCTCTCAATCCTCCTTCTCAAAGGGCTCTCAAGCCGCCCATTACTATATTATAATGTAGCGGCTCTACCGTTTTGTTCTCACCCCTCCCTCAATACGGCTCTCAATGGCCGCATCAGACCAAATCCGGCGGCACCACACTCGACCATTCCACCCGGTCAGGCACGCCATCGTGCATTTTATGCATGCAATATTCGATGGTTCTGTAACGGTCCGGCGGCGGCAGCTCCATGACCTGGTACGGGCGCACAAAGCACATCAACTTACCTGCCTCCCTCTCCACCATGACCCTTGCCACTATGGAGAGATCCCCAGTGGCATCTTTAAGCAGAACCATGTCGCCTTCCACAGCAGGCTCAGGGGTCAAAGCCAATGGATCACCCTCAGAGATAAGCGGTAACCAATCCTGAGGCGCAGGCACCAGGTCGTTCTGATCCCTTGCAGCCATGCAGATTACGCCTGTGGCCATCATGAAGTTCATGATGACCGGGAGCCGCTGCTTTGCCTTTCGGGTGGCCGCCGATTCTCTGGGCAGCGACACCGCAATGTGCTTTTGTCCAAGACGCTCCCAGGCCCCGATGACCTGGGCAGACACGCCCAACATGTTGCCCAGGTCTTCCCGGCTCATATTACAGCCAACTCTCGCCTCCTTTAACTCATCACCCGTCATTGTGTCACCTCCTTTGTTTGATGAGGCTATTATAACACATAAACAACGAAAAGTCAATAAAAACATTGTTCAAACGCTCAAAAACTGATTCTCAGAAACGAGAACGAGCAATTTTTGTTATTGTTTACACTTTAGACACAAACAGAACCGGTGTTGGCGTGATAAATGAAATCGGAACCGCCTATTGTAAAATTAGATTAGCAAAAAGGAGGTTCATGTGACAATGAACGCATATGAGAATAAAGCGGCGATGGCGTGGATGCTGGAAAACGAATGCGCCGGTCTGGAGCTGGAAGATGGAGTGGATATCGAGAGCTGTCCTACCACAGCAGATGAGGCGGCTGAGTATCAAGCGGCCCTGTTTGTCGGATGGTATCTTATGAGCGGGCCGACATTAGAAGCTGAGTGCATCGGTCTGGATAAGGAGCCGGGGGTCGATATCGATGCGTGCCCTATCACGTTGGATGAGGCGAACAGCTATCAAGAGGATCTGTTTGATGAGTGGTACAGGGCATGCTATGAGCGCAGGCTGTACAGGATTGACGATTACCTCAAATATGCCATTTTTGAGCACACATACTTTTACAGCCTGAGCCAATTCGAGCAAAAGTTCTATAAGGACGAATATGGCAAGTTCTGCATTATTGTCCCCGATTTTTTCTTTGATTGGGCGGACACAAAAAGATATAAACAGGAAATTGGCCCCATGGCACAGATGTGGATTGACGAGTGCGGATACAAGTATTGTATTGACACAGCTCAGGGCGAAGGTCATATACTCACACAAGTAGGGAAGGACAAGGTGCAACACACCACAGCCTCGTATTGGCTGAAAGACAAGAAAGACATTAAGCTCAAAATGGCAATTGACCAATTCGCTGAAAACATCGGACGGGCAATGGATAAAATCCCCACCAAGGCAAAGGAAAAGAAAGGCCCTGGCCGTCCACCGAAATCAGCAGAGCCAAAGGAAGGTTCACCTCAGGATATTGAGGATAAGCGCAACGGTGTCATGTCATACTACAAGGAAGTCCTTGGAAAGCGATACAGGGGGTATGCCGGACATGACAGGAACGAAATCGTTCGTCGTGTGAAGGAAAAGAAAGAAGCCTGCGCAGTGGAGATGAACAACTTGGAGCGCACCGGTTCCCTGCTGCCACTGATTAACGGGCTCTATGATTTCAAAAAAGAAGAATTCCGCTCTGCCCTTCCTACAGACTACATCAGCGTTTACGCCCCAACACGCTATGATCCGGAAGCAAAAGATGAGAATGTAGATAAGTTCATCAATCAGTTTGTGTGCGACCGGGCAGACTTGAGGGACTTTTTGGCGCAGGTTTTAGGGGTCGGTCTTGACCTCAATGCAATCACGAAGACGATGTGCGAGATGTGGGGTCAAACTACCAACAACGGCAAATCGACTATTGTGAAAGCCCTGGTAAAATGTCTGGGCAAGGGTGAAGAAAATGGGTTGGCTCAGGTTCTGTCTAATAAGTTTATCGGTGTACCTGCAAAAGTGTCTGATGACAGTGCACCTACGCCATCATTGGCAATGATTAAATATGCCCGCCTGCTGTTTGCGTCTGAGCCAGAAAGGGACATGAAGATTAACTGGTCGCTCGTGAAACAGTTGACGGGAGGAGAGAGCTATCAATCCCGTCAGCTCTATGAGGGGATTCAAAACAAGGATGCTCGTGCCACGCTCATCATCGATACAAACCACCCGTTGCGGGTAACGGACCAAACGGTATTTGCCCGTGGAACTATCCAAGTATTGCCGTGCGACTACAAGATCACCGCTTCAAACATAGATTATGAAATTGATGCAAAACTGTCGACGGAATCCGCAAAGTCCACGCTGATAAATTTCATGATTGAGGGCTACAAGAGTTATATCAAAAATGGCAGGAAGTTCTGTGACCCTCCATGTGTCCAAGCAGCGCTCGTAAAGAATAAAGAAAAAAGCGACCGCATTGGTTGCTTCATCAAAGAAAACTACATCGTTGGTCAAGCGCTGACTAATAAGGTGCAACTGCGTCCGATGTGGAAGGAATATACAGACTGGTGCACGGATAACGGTTACACACACCCTGAGGTTTATAGTACTTTCTGTGCTTATTTCGAGAGCAATGTCAGGGCATACCCTCCTGGAGAGCTCCACAAGCAAAAGGCAGTGTGTGGCCTCATCAAGCTCACTCAGTCTGAGGAAGTCCACCAAATCATCAGCGGAGACCCCGTTGATTGGTACATCTCTGAGTTCATGGTGGAAGAGCCTCAGAGTGATGGCCAGCAGCTGGATGTGGACGGCAACACGGTGGAGCCTCTTACGGTGAAGTTTGAGACCATCTATAATGACTATAAGCGCAAGATTATAGATGCGGGAGGACAGCCCCTTGAGCTTCGTCAGTTGTATGGTGAGTTGGTATTCCGTGGATGGAACATCGTCATGGGAACGCCGGGCGACACCTCCAGCATCACAGTCACGGGTTGGCACCTGGCCAGCAAGGCAGAGATAAAGGCTAAGCAGGAAAAGAAATTGGAGGCCAGGGCGGCGGAAATCCGCAAGGGCGTGAAGGCGGCATTGAAGAACATGGACATTGAGGCATCGGCGGCGCTGCAGATTTTAATGACTTATGGTATCAATAATCTGTTGAATGGGGTAAGCGATGATGTGCGCAGGGTCATCATGGATACTGTGACCACAGGGGTTAACCGGGAGGTAGTCATCACCGCAATCGCATATGAATAATGCAGACACAGGGGCGGCTTAGGCCGCCCCTTCTTTGTGTTTATGGATACCACACCGGCAGCTGCAGGCCCACTGGTAAGCATCAACAGCGCCGGGTGCCCCTGATAATTGACATGGCCTTGAACACGGGGCTTGCGCCCCGGCCCGTGGATGGGCAATCCAGTGGCCCGGTTCCCGGTGTAGGTCGTAGTAAGTGGGGAAAATGGGGAATTTTCAAAGGTAAAACCTTCTCTCTATATAATTATTTTTGATAAATAATTATTTCCTATAGATACTTTCCTATTAAAAATTCCCCAAATTCCCCATTGTGTAAAACTTTTAAGAGATAAAGATATATTAAATAGCAACCAACAGGAACGACCGGCACCGTGGGCTGGCCGCACCCTGCCGTGTGCCTGGGCCCGGCCATGCGTCTGGGCCTTGTTATTATCAGGTGATTGTGTTATGCTTAGGTATATCAAGTAGGAGGCGATGTTACCGATGAAGCGTAACCGGTGCGCCCATCGAATAAGCCTGTTGTCGCTGCTGGCCCCCTTCCTGGTGGACAGGTGGGCCGCCCACCGTGACGGGTTCACTTTCTGGAAGATGCTGTGGTTGTGGGATATGCTCGATGAGGATGAGGCCCGCCGCCGTGATGATGGCGATGGCACTTGCATATAATAATATCAGTACACCATTGGTATACATATATCAGGCCGGGTACATACACACCCGAGAAAGGACAGGTACACAGACATGAAAGGTTACGAGAAAATTGAGGCGATCATCAATCAAGCACATGCTGAGGCTGTGCCTATCACCACCGGCCCCATCATCGCACTCATCGCACGGTCTGCGCAGGCCATGCGGACTGAGGACTGCGATGTGTTCATTGGTTCCGGAGAATCCACTGGCGAGGCTATCGAGGCTGCGATGGCAAAGGCTGGGCGCATGCATGATTGGGTCGTGGTGGTCTCGCAGGTGGATCAAGACGGCAACCACGTCATGCCGCCGATTTTATGCCATGAGCCGATGCACTCCTTCATGAAGGCCGGAATGAACGCTGTCTTCTACGTGACGGCGGGCGGTGAATGGGAGGTCTACAATCCGTCTTGATTGCAGGCGCAAACAAATGGAACCCCAATCCGGGGTTCCCGCTTTTTTTTGTCCGTGTTGTGATAATCGGCGGCCAGCATGTATACTATAGGAGTGGATGGTAGTTCATGACCATCCAGCATGTGACCCTTTGTTTTGTTGTTTGGATTTTTGAACAGACACAACTGGAACAGATATCTACAGGCACCAGATATATCATAGGCAGGTCAATAGGAGTTCCCACTGGAGAGGGCCCAGCATGCGGGGTCCTCTCTAATTGTTTACACTTTATTCACAGAATATGGCCGTTGTCTGCGAATACCCCAGAATCCGTCCGCCTATTGTAAGATATACCATAGAAAAGGAGTTCTTACATATGACGTGCAATTTTAATGACAGTAATAATACCTCCCTGGTGTTGGTCGACTTTGGTGATGAGGATGATGATTTCTCCATTGTTGAGCCCATGCTTGTATTCATGCAGAACGGCAAAGAGGTTCCAATCTCCACAATCGCCCCATCTATCAAGGCCATCGATATCCAGGAAGACCCACTGCTGGATGGCTACAACCTAACCGTGACCACATCCGATGGAAATGCCACCAGCAAGTTCTGCCACCGGCTCGTTGAGGTATTCAACCGTATTTGTTCGATGGTGCGGCGTGCGATGCCAGCTGAGCCTGTGTCCGTCGTTTGGCCTGCGCTTGAAGCAGAGGCCGCCACAGAGCCTGCTGAGGCCGTCGAGGCCCAGGTGACTGATGATACCACCCCGGCCACGGATGCCGCTCAGGAAGCTCCCACGCCTATCCCCTGGGCCTCCCCTTCGAAGCGTCGCCGTCGTAACAGCTGCAACCCGTATCCGCTTATGCGCAGGCTGGACGATGCAGAGGCCGCCATAGACAAGCGCAAAATGAAGCGGATCCTGTCCGCTGCAAATGCAATTATCAAGCGGCATGACAAGTATGCAAAGCTCAAGCGTGAAGGTGCCAAAGATTTGGCTGAGGTGGAGTATGGTGACATTGTAACTTTGGGCGCATCTTTGCAGATGGAAGCCTTTGGTTGCATCCCGATGGATGTATGGGACACCATCAATACACAAGTCATCGAGGCTATCGGTGAACAGCGCACTCCTAAGTTCTACGCCCATGCCGCCGCTGAGTATATCAAGTACATCGTCGCCTCGACGGAACCAGCCCAGACCGCCACAGAGCCCGCTCAGGCCGCTTCCATTCCACCGGTGGACAATGACACCGCCCAGGCCACAGAGCCCGCCCAGACGGCTCCAGAGACTGTCGGTGAGCCGTTCCTGTACATGGAGAACTGCTTCACGTCCTTCATCATCAACAGCGCCGGTGAGCGTATCCAGATTCCAGATTTGAAATCAGCTATGGCGTGGGCTGCAGAACATACGGATGCCAGCTTTGGCGATATCAATGTTGCGGTGTGGCGGTTCACTCACAAAGACAACCTGGGCAACTTTGAAAAGCGCTGCATCGTGGTTGATTGGAATGGTCAGAATGAGTGGTTCTTCCAGCTGGATGATTTCTTCTTTGAACTGTGCTGGGCTGACATGCTTGCCATGGGCCACACACTCCACCCAATGAACAAAGAGCGCCGTGCTGTTCCTGTCATCGAAAATGCAGTCGACTTTGTGGATGTGACGGACTACTACTTCCCTGTTGTCTCACCTACTCCATCGGATGATGTTGTCGCTGATGCTCATAAGGCCGCTAACCTTTTTGAGTGTGCTCACCATGACCATCAGCAGGTGAAGATGTGGACTGCCAGGATGCCACGAAATGGGAACACAAAGGCTATTGATGAAACCCAGGCCACCATTGAGAAATTCCGCAAAAAACGTGATGATGCAATCAGTCAGGCAATCCAGCTCATTGACCCGTCAATCGCTGACCCGGCCCAGGTCAGGCAGGCGTTCAAGGATACCGACGATGCCGCCCAGGCTTGCATGTCTGTCAGGGACATTCTCAATGGGTACATCTGCAACGCATGGGTCAATGATGAGGAAGCCATTCGCCGGATGCGTGAGTGCGGTGAGGCCGCCATGATTCTCCGCATGAAGGAGGTGTCTGGAGCACACGAAAAATTTTCTTGATATTTTCCCAAAATCACTGTGATTTCGTGATAATCCCAAAAGCATGTGTATATTATAATAATAGGAACAAGAAATTGCAGGATTAGAAACCAAAGGTCTATGAACTGGGGTGTGAACCTGAAATTTTGCTAATCGCCCACCGGGGCGGCATCTAACACTTACCAACCCTCCTTGACACGCCGCCCCACTCCGGTGGGCCGTATTGTCAAGGAGGTATTTTTATGGGCAAACTCGAATCTGAGAATTTTGCCGCTATCGTAAATAGTAATCTGGCCCGGTGCTTTGTCACTGTAGACGGCCAGGCCCTGCGTCCTGATTCCATCTTCTACATTCTTGGCTCAGCAGATTGGAGCCCTGACTACACTCACATGTTGGGTTCCAGTGGTATGCCGGACAGCTCCCCTGAGCTCTTCAAGATGAACCTCAAGGAACGCCTGGCCATCGGCACCAACGGAACGGTGGTGAGCCTGCGTGGTCGTGCGCTTAAGCTGACTGAGCCTGTTTCTTTGAAGTTGGGCGACAACGGTGAAGGATACCGCTACCTGTCTTCAAAGCGGATGGCCAGGGTGGTTTATACGACCTGGTTTGGCCCCATCCCCGATGGTCTGGAAGTGGATCATCTCAACCGCAAGCGTGGTGATGACAGTATCTTCAATCTTCGCCTGGTGACACACTCGCAGAACGCAAAGAACCGCAAGCCTACATTCCGGTGCCGGTGGAACCCAACCGACAAGGTGCTGCTGATCCCTATGGTGTCCGGTGACCCTGTAGTTGTCCACCCGTCCCAGGCGTATGCAATTATCAAGGATTGCAATGTCTGGAAGCTGCTGCATGGCCAGCGTCGTGTTGCAGGTGGATTTGGTGCCGTGTTGAATCCAACAAAGTCAACGGTGAAGGGCCACTTCGAGGCATACAGCGAATTCAACCGTGAGGGCCTGCTGGAAGCCTGCCTGGCCCTGGTTGCGTAAGGAGGTGGCTGGATGGAAGGATGTAGCAAGAGGCTCGAAGCAAAGCTTGATGCATGGCGGGAAAAGTACGATGAAATGTGCCGTTTCCAAGATGATGAGCCGCCAACGATGAAAGCTGTTGTGAACTTATACTGGAATGGCCTCGACCTCATCAGCCGGATGCAGGATGAACTGGAACAGCTCAAGGGTGGCATCGTACCGGCGACAGCACGCTTTTCTGCCACACCTGCCAGTCACAGTGGCGGCCACAGCAATCCGACGGCTGACCAGGTGTTCCGCATCGATATCCTTTCCGGGCAGGTCGATGAAATGGAGAAGTTGGTACACGGTCTGTATTTGAACATAAACTGGTTTGTTACCTATGAGATCGGACAACAGCACGACAGGGAGATCTACTACATGCGGGCCATCCAGCGCATGCCATATTTGGAGATTTCGAAGGAGGCCAGCTATTCCGACGGCTACTGCCGCAAAGTTGTGAGCCGCTACGGTAAAATGACAACCTATCTCCAATGAAACACATTGAAGCGCATTGGGTACAGACATAAGCGCAGACCCATGTTAGAATGGTAGCATGCAAAGTGCTACCTAAGCCCAGGCGGTCATTGCCCCGTCCCTGCAATAGTGGGGACGGTGGCACCCCGCCGCACATACAGAAAGGATAAAGGTAGCGATGATGTTTATTCACAGTCAAAATAACAAGCGGGTAATCAACTCAAATAAAATTGGCAACTTCTTTGTCAACGGAGACAATCTCATGATCTACGCTGATTGCGTAGATGCAGAGCGCAGTGTGCTGCTGGGCTGCTACAAGACGCTGGACGATATGCTGGACGCATTGAACGGTGTTATGAATGCCATCGAGTCTGGTTCTTCACTCTCTTACCACATGCCCGCCGCCGATGCTGTTGGCACCACTGCTGAGCCCGATGCTGTGACTGAGCCCGATGCGGCCAGTGAGGCTGTCGAGCCCGCTGAGGCCATCGAGGCCCAGGCCGATGTGGCCGATGTTCCTGAGGAAGAGCCCGCCGCAACGGACGATGTGCCGCCCGCTCAGCCCAAAAAGCGTGGTCGTCCAGTATCCGGCAAGTTCGCCCAGTTCTGTGACCTGTACCCCGGCTATTTACGGGGAGAATATGGAGTTACGTCCATGGCCAGGGAGCTGGAGTGTTCTACGGCAACCGTCCACAATTACCTCCGCCGGATGCGGGAGCTTGTGGAGCTGTCCACGGCCAGCGACAACGATTGATACCGGAACCTGCCCCGGCGGGGATGTCTCTGCCGGGGCCTTTGCAAACGGTGACATGGAGGATTTGCCCATGGTACATGATATTGATAAAGAGGCCGTAGACGGTCTGAGCTGTGAAGAGCTCAGCGAGTTACTTGTGGCCTACGCCCAGGAAAATGAGCGGCTGGAGGCTGAGAACAAGCGCCTGCAACAGCAGGTCAGTATTCTTCTTAGGTCTTCATCCAGCCATCTGCATTACATCAACGGGGTGAGGGCTGCAGAGGCTGCCATTCGCCGGTTCTGTGCTGACCCGGCAATCGCTCCATATATCCCTGACCTGGATACCGTCATCGCAAAGCTCTTTGGTGAGCCAAAGCCCTATGGTGGTGACGGTGATGCCTAAGACCAACAGCGAACGTGGCCGCATGTCCCGGCGCAAAGGCCAGAACGGTGAGCTGGAGCTGGCCCACCTGTTACGGGAGCACGGATTCCCTGATGTGAGGCGTACCAGCCAATATTGCGGCAAAACCGGCGATGCTGCAGACCTGGTTGGCCTTCAAGGTATTCACATCGAGAGTAAGCGCACTGAGCGCCTGAGCCTCTATGAAGCCATGGAACAGGCCCAGAGAGACGCTGAGGCCGCTGGTAAGGGTAATTTCCCTACAGTGTTCCATCGTCGTTCCAAGAGGCCCTGGATGGTGATTATGGGCATTGAGGATTGGCTGGAGCTGTACCGGGCGTATTTAGAAAGGAGCGCTGAGGATGAAGCGAAAACATAAGCGGGCCCTGAGCCTGATTGCGGCGTTGGCCTTTGTGGTGTCCATGGCGGCATCGACCGGCTTGGATACATACTACGCCGCACCGACAGAGCCGCTGGTTCTCAGTTTTGAGAAGCCGAGAGTGAGGCGGTGATTGAATGGTGAAACGTAAGAAGAAAAAGAAGCAAAAGAAAAAGGACCCATTCAAGAAATTTATGAAAAACGCTGTTGAAATGTCAGGCGATGAGGTTGCGGACGAAATAGCAAAGCTGATTCTATTTCATACGCAGCCCAGTGTTATGGAGATGATGAGAGAGCGTCTTAAGTAGGCGCTCTCTTCTTTTGTCCTGTTGGTGGGCTGGCACCACAAAAATCCGAAATGTGAGCCATGGACGGTCAGGCCATGGATAGTCGACGGTGGACGATTGTCAACGCCAATCTAAAATTGTAAGAAAACGCCGAAGAAATTTTGTAGTTTTT
>CAMWRX010000013.1 GCA_947176765.1 uncultured bacterium | reverse complement strand
GACCCCCGCCCCGAATTGATGAGCGAGGGTATCCGGGCACTGGTCGAGGCCGAGAAGGGTGTTTTGGCAAATATCCAGAAGGATGACGGGGGTTCGACATCTCCTGGCAGTGGCATACGCCATATCCCGAATTCGAGCAGGCAAGGCAGTGGTGGCGCGCCAAGATCACAATTGACAAGATGCTGTTTGCCCGGAACGCTTGACAACCCATGAAGCCCCCCGCGGCGGACATCGGACACCGGGGCGGGGCTGACACTTGAAATTTGGAGATCGAACATGAACAAAGAATGGGCAGAATTAAATAAAACCATGCAGCTCCAGCTCAAGAAAAGCGAAAGCTTTGCTGACGGTATCGAAACATTTTTTGTCTTAAGAAACCAGTTGATTCAGGCGCTTGATGAGCTGAAGGCGCAATTGAACAGGGCTGATTTTAACGCGATGCCCTTTCCAAACGCAAACGGCTACCACAGCAAAACGATCGCTTATTCGATTTGGCATATCTCCCGGATCGAGGATATTGTAGCGCATTCCCTGATCCGGGGCGATGAGCAGGTCTTTTTCGCGGGGAACTACCAAAAGCGCATCGGCTCACCCATTATCACAACAGGAAATGAACTTGTGGGAGAACAAATTTCTGACTTTTCGCGTCAGCTTGATTTGGAAGAGCTCTATCAATATCTTGCTGATGTCAAGAACAGCACAGATGCCATCGTAAAGAACCTTGAATTTTCCGATTTGAAACGAAAGATGACGGAGCAGGACAAAAACTATCTCAGGTCGCTCCATGTCGTCAGTTCGGACGAAAGCGCGAGTTGGCTGATCGACTATTGGTGCGGCAGGGATGTGCGGGGACTGATCCAAATGCCTTTTTCAAGACACTGGATCATGCACATTGAGGCAAGCATCCGAATCAGAAACAAGCTGGCATAAAAACCACCCCCTCCGCGATGGCGGAGGGGGCGAAAATCCGTTTGCACGGCGCCGCGCTGTTGGCGCGATTTTGTTTACCCGATGAACTGCACGCTGTTGACACAGACAAAGTACAGCCGGTTGTCCGCGTCGTTGGCCAGCACCAGCACGCTGCCCACAGTGCCCAGCAGAGTCACGTCCCGGAGCACCAGCAGGCCCGCCGCCAGGGACACCCGGCGGCTCAGGTTGTTCCGGGCCAGCGTGTCCAGCAGGCCAGCCGCGCAGCAGCAGTCCCGCTCGTCACAGGCGCAGGAGCACTGATCCTGCCCGCAGACGTTGCAGGGGTTAAGCCGCTGGCTGAGCCGCTGGCGCAGGCAGCGGAAGTTCCGCGCCGTCACCTCGTCGGCACACATATCGCCCTCGGCGCAGGCCGCCGCGCCCTGGAGCACCACCGCGTCCAGCTCGCACAGGGACACCTGGGTGGCGGTGAAGTCACAGCCCTTGCCCCGCTCGCTGTGCAGCTCGGCCTCGATGTCCAGCAGGTCACGGTTGCAGGGCGCAAACCGCCGGAAGCTGCCCGACAGGGTTCCCAGGTTGTCGGTCGCCCCGCCGGAGCAGGACGGGCAGGGAGGACGGCGCCTGCCCTCAGCCTCCACCTCGGCCTCGGTGCTGCGGCTGTGGCCGGAATGCTTCCCGCAATTTAGCTCTGCGCCCGCCACATAGGTGTTGGTGACAAAGGCCGCCGCGCCGAAGTCCAGCAGATTGGAAATCTGCTGGTCGCACAGCAGGCCCAGGGCCGCCCGGAAGCTCTCCTTGCAGCAGCAGCCCTCGTCCACCTCGGGGGGGCTGGGGGGCGCGGGAACCGGACGGCAGCAGCAGATCATCTGCTGGCAGCGGCACTCCTGCTCATGGCGGCAGTCGTCGCCCGGGCAGTCGTGATCCATCCCACAGCAGTCACAGCCGTGGCCGGACTGGGAACCAGAACACTGACAAGGCTCGGCCATAAACTCCTCCGCGGACATGGAGCTGCCCACAGAGGGTCCGTTCAGATAGAATTGACTCATGAAATACGCTCCTTTCATCGGCCCCATCCCAAGCGGGCGAACCCTGCGGGCCGGCCGGGGCCGGGGCCTGACCGCCGGCCCTCCAAAGGGGCGGAGAACCCGCCTGGGTGCACTCCAGTCTATGTCCAGACCCGCAAAACAGACACAAACCCCGCAACCCCTTGCGCTCCAAGGGGTTTGGCCCGTCACATACAATATTTGCGAAAAATTTCTGGTATATCTTGACACAAACCACAAGATATAGTATGATGATAGAGCGCCTTCCGTTGAACCTACTCCAGGCTTGGGTCAAAGGGGCCCTGTGTTTTGGCCCGGGAGTGCGCAAAAAGCTGTATCAGGGACTGAGAAGGGAGCCTACCAATGAAAGTCATCAAGAGAGACGATTCCATCGTCGAGTTCGACCGCGCGAAAATCGTGGCCGCCATCCAGAAGGCCAACGCCGCGGTGGACAAGCCCTACCGCCTCGATGATGCGTCCATCGACGCCATCGCCGACTCCGTGGCGGGCAAGGGCCGTAAGCGCCTGCTGGTGGAGGACATACAAGATATGGTGGAGACCAAGCTTATGGCCGCCGGCAAGTACGAGCTGGCCAAAGCATATATCATCTACCGCTACACCCGGGCCCTGGTGCGCAAGGCCAACACCACCGACGAATCCATTCTCTCCCTGATCCGCAACGACAACAAGGAACTGGCGGAGGAGAACGCCAACAAGAACACCGCCATCGCCTCCACCCAGCGGGACTATATCGCCGGTGAGGTGAGCCGCGACCTAACCCGCCGCATCCTGCTCCCCGAGCATATCTCCAAGGCCCACGACGAGGGCGTGCTCCACTTCCACGACGCCGATTATTTTGTCCAGCACATCTTCAACTGCTGCCTGGTGAACATCGGCGATATGCTGGATAACGGCACCATGATTAACGGCAAGCTCATCGAGTCCCCCAAGAGCTTCCAGGTGGCCTGCACCGTGGTCACCCAGATCATCTCCTGCGTGGCCTCCAACCAGTACGGCGGGCAGTCTGTGGAGGTCAGCCATCTGGGTAAGTATCTGCGCATGACCTATGAGAAGTATGTGCGCAAGACCCGGGAGACCGCCCCGGAGCTGGACGACGCTACGATTGAGAAGCTGGCCGCCGCCCGGACGAAGGACGAGCTGCGCAGCGGCGTGCAGACCATCCAGTACCAGATCAACACCCTCATGACCACCAACGGCCAGTCCCCCTTCGTCACCCTGTTCCTGGTGCTCCGGGAGGGAGACCCCTATATGGAGGAGAACGCCGCCATCATCCAGGAGATTTTGTCCCAGCGGCTGGAGGGCATCAAGAACGAGAAGGGCGTGTACATCACCCCCGCCTTCCCCAAGCTGGTGTACGTGCTGGACGAGTGCAACAACCTGACCGGTGGCAAGTACGACTACTTGACAGAGCTTGCCGTTAAGTGCTCCGCCAAGCGGATGTACCCCGACTACATCTCCGCCAAGAAGATGCGCGAGCATTACGCCGGCAACGTGTTCTCCCCCATGGGCTGCCGCTCCTTCCTGTCCCCCTGGAAGGATGAGGACGGCAACTATAAGTTCGAGGGCCGGTTTAACCAAGGCGTGGTGTCCATCAACCTGCCCCAGATCGGCATCCTCTCCGGCCAGGACGAGGACAAGTTCTGGCCTCTTCTGGAGGAGCGGCTGAATCTGTGCTTCGAGGCCCTCATGTGCCGCCACAACGCCCTAAAGGGCATCCGCTCCGACGTGTCCCCCATCCACTGGCAGTACGGCGCGGTGGCAAGGCTGGAGAAGGGCGAGACCATTGATAAGCTGCTGTACGGCGGCTACTCCACTATCTCCCTGGGCTACATCGGGCTGTATGAGGTCACCAAGCTGGTAAAGGGCTGCTCCCAGACCGAACCAGAAGGTGAGGACTTTGCCCTGCGGCTGATGAACCATCTGCGCGCCACCACTGACCGGTGGAAGAAGGAGACCGACATCGGCTTCGCCCTGTACGGCACCCCGGCGGAGAGCCTGTGCTACCGCTTCGCCCGCATCGACAAGGAGCGCTTCGGGACAATACCTGATGTAACTGACAAGGGTTATTACACGAATAGTTATCACGTGGACGTGCGGGAGGACATCGACGCCTTCTCCAAGTTCACCTTCGAGAGCCAGTTCCAGAAGATCTCCAGCGGCGGCTGCATCTCCTACGTGGAGATCCCCAATATGCGCCACAACCTGGAGGCGCTGAAGGACGTGGTGCGCTTCATCTACGACAACATCCAGTACGCCGAGTTCAACACCAAGAGCGACTACTGTCAGGTGTGCGGCTATGACGGGGAGATCATCGTCAACGACGACAACGAGTGGGAGTGCCCGGTCTGCCACAACAAGGACCACGCCAAGATGAACGTCACCCGCCGCACCTGCGGCTATCTGGGCGAGAACTTCTGGAACGAGGGCAAGACCCGGGAAATCAAGGCCAGGGTACTGCATCTATAAAACAGATCACAAAAAGGGACGGTCGTTCCGGCCGTCCTTTTTCTTCCCATAAAGGAGATTTTTATGAATTTTGCGACGATCAAATGGGCCGACGTGGCCAACGGCCCCGGCGTGCGGATTTCGCTGTTCGTATCCGGGTGCACTCATCATTGCCCCGGCTGCTTCAACGAGGAAGCCCAGGACTTCAACTACGGCCAGCCCTTCACCCAGGCGGAAGAGGACAAGATCGTCCAGGCCCTCTCCCCCGCCCACATCAAGGGCCTGTCCCTGCTGGGGGGCGAGCCCCTCGAGCCGGACAACCAGCGGGCCCTGCTCCCCCTGCTGCAGCGGGTGAAAGAAGCCTATCCCGCCAAGGAGATCTGGTGCTACTCCGGGTATACGCTGGACGGGGAGCTGTGGAAGGACAGCCGCGCCCGGTGCGAGTGCACGGATGAGATGCTCTCCCTCATCGACGTGCTGGTGGACGGGCCTTTTGTCGAGGCGAAAAAAGACTTGAACCTGCGCTTCCGGGGTTCCTCCAACCAGCGGATTTTGAACGTCCCCGCTAGCTTAGCTGCCCATGCCCCCGTCTTGTGGGACGGCGACATGACCATACAGCCCATCACCGTGTAAGGAGGCCAGACCATGACCGCTCCTGTTTCCGTCAAGCTCCTGGACCCCCGGGCCAAGCTGCCCGCCTACGGCTCCGCTGACGCCGCCGGGGCCGACCTGTACGCCCTCACCGACGGCCCGGTGTCCATTGCCCCCGGAGAGACTGTGCTGATCCATACCGGCATTGCCGTGGCGATTCCCCAGGGGTACGTGGGGCTGGTGTATGCCCGCTCCGGCCTGGCCACCAAGCAGGGGCTGGCCCCCGCCAACAAGGTGGGGGTAATCGACGCCGACTACCGGGGGGAGCTGATGGTGTCCCTCCACAACCACAGCGGCGAGACGCGCACGGTGGAGTGCGGCGACCGCATTGCCCAGCTGGTCATCGCCCCATATCTTACCGCCGAATTCACCCCGGCGGACGAGCTGGACGACACCCGGCGGGGCGCTGGGGGCTTCGGCTCCACCGGAAACAAATAAAAAAGCGGCCCCGGCGCATAGCGCCGGGGCCGTCTTTTTGATTTACTCCTCGTCCTTGGACTCCTCACAGCAGGGCTCGTCCGCCGTGGGCTCCTCGCAGCAGGCCGGCTCCTCGGCGGGAACCTCCTCCACCTCGTCGTCGGTCAGATGGCCGGCAGACTTGATGTCCGCAATGCGCTCGTTATTGTAGGAGATGCGGGCCAGGGAATCGCTGATGCGCTGGCAAGCGTCCGCGTAAGCGGCCTCGGGGGCGGAGCCCCGCTCGGCGTAGTACAGCTTGCCAAGCTCGGAATAGGCCTTGCGAATGGCCTCCTGCTCGGTGGAATTGCTCACCTTCAGCTTGCCGATCTCGGCCAGCTCCTTGGCCTTGGCCGCGCCGGTGTCCGCCAGCTCGCGGGCCTTGGCCACGCCGGTTCCGGTGATCTCCTTTGCCTTGGTCACGCCGGACTGGGCGAGAACCACAGCTTTGTCCTTCAGGCTCTCAAAATCAATGCTCATGGGAATTACCTCCTGATGAAATTGTGTGGGCCGCCGCCCAGCGGCGCGGTTTTTGCCGCCTCATATGGAGGGCCGTTTCAGCTCCTCCGATCCACTGAACCTATTTTATGACGGTTCGGGAAAAAATGCAAGGGGATTCACCCATTGTTTAGAAAGGTTTAATACTTTGTCAAAATTCCGGCTATTTTTGCGGGGCCGTTCAGCCCTTTCCCTCGTCCTCTCCGTCCAGCACCTCCCGGATAAGGAAGCGGGGCCGCTCCTTGCTCTCCAGGTACAGCTTGCCCAGATACTCCCCGATGACGCCCAGGGACAGCAGGATCAGCCCACCGATGAGCCACACCGAGCAGGCCAGGCTGGCCCAGCCGGTGACGGTGTTCCCCGTGGCCCAGCGCACTACGTTGTACACGATCATGATGAGCGACACAAAGAACACCAGGAAGCCCAGGGCGGTGATCATCCGCAGGGGCTTTACCGACAGGGACGTGACCCCCTCCAGCGCGAAGGCCATCATCTTTTTCAGCGGATACTTGCTCTCCCCGGCAAAGCGCTTCCCCCGCTCGTACTCCACGGTGTCGGTGGGGTAGCCGATCATGGGCACAATGCCCCGGAGAAACAGATTGACCTCTTTAAACTGACTGAGCCCCTCCAGCGCCCGGCGGGACATGAGGCGGTAGTCCGCGTGGTTGAACACCGTCTCCGCCCCCAGCAGGTTCATCAGGCGGTAGAACGCCTCGGCGGTGGTGCGCTTGAAAAAGGTGTCCGTCTTGCGGGAGGAGCGCACGCCGTACACGATGTCCGCCCCGGCCAGGTACTTGTCCACCATGGCGTCCGCCGCGTCCACGTCGTCCTGGAGGTCGGCGTCCATGGAGATGACCATGTCCGCCCTATCCTTGGCGGTCATCAACCCCGCCAGCAGGGCGTTCTGGTGCCCCCGGTTCCGGGACAGATCCACGCCGTACAGCAGATGGTTCTCCCGGTGAAGCCGGGAGATGAGCTCCCAGGTTTTATCCTTGGAGCCGTCGTTGACGAACAGCACACGGCTTTGCGGGCTGATCTTCCCGGCGTTCATGAGGGCGCGGAGCTTGTCCCCCAGCCGCCGGGCGGTCTCGGGGAGAACCTCCTCCTCGTTGTAGCAGGGGACCACAATGTAAAGGGTGTTGGGGCGCATGGCCTGACCTCCCAAAGGGTTTTCCATATTCTCCCCACCCCTTCCGGGGGCGGGGAGAATGTAAGAGTTATATTACCAAATAAGCGCCGCCCCGTCAAGCGAAGGACGTCTAACGGCGGAAGCCCCCGGCTCAAGCCGGGGGCTTTTGCTTTACAAAATCAATTGAATGGGATCCTGGGGCCGGTTTCCCGCCAGGGGCAGGGTGACGATGGCTTTGAACAGGTCGCCGTCAATGTTAATCTCGAACCTGCCGTGCTGGAGCTCGGTCAGCGACTGGGCGATGGACAGCCCCAGCCCGCTGCCCGCCTGGTTACGGGACTCATCCCCCCGGACAAACCGCTCCATGAGCCGCTCGGCGGGGATGTCCAGCGCCTCCCGGGAGATGTTCTTTACCGACAGCACCGCCCAGCCGCCGCTCACCCGCAGATCTACATATACCCGGGTGCCCGGCAGGGCGTACTTGGCGCAGTTGGTCAGCAGATTGTCCAGCACACGCCACAGGTGCCGCCCGTCCGCCTCCACCCACAAGGGCTCCTCGGGCAGGGAGCGCACCACCGTCAGCTTCTGGGCCTCCAGCCGCTCGCCGGTCTCGCCCAAAGCCTGGTCGATGAGCTGGGCCCAGTCCAGCCGCTCCCAGTTCACCGTCAGGTTGCCGGTGGACGCCTTGGACGCCTCCACCAGATCCTCGGTGAGCTTTTTCAGCCGCTGGCTCTTCCGATCCAGCACCTCGATATACTCCGCCGCCTTGGGGTTGTCGATGTCCTCCTTCTTCAACAGATCCACGTAGTTAATGATGGAGGTCAGCGGCGTTTTCAAGTCGTGGGACACGTTGGTGATGAGCTCTGCCTTGAAATGCTCGCTCTTCAGCCGGTCATCCACCGCCGCCGAGATGGCGTGGCCCAGGTTGTTCAGCTCATCGGCATGCCCCCGCAGGTCGGGGAGCATATGCCGGGTGTCAATGTGGTAATTGGGGTTGCCGCCGATGATCTCCTGGGTGCCGTGGCGGATCTTCTTCCACTGGTAGGCCCACCCGCACAGATAGACCGATGCCACGAAGGTCACCAGCAGCCACAGCCCCGCGCCGTATTCCATGGTCACGATTGAGAACAGCGTATACGCCATACAGCCCAGCACCGCCTTCCATACCAGGGGGACGGCCTGGATCGCCCGCCCCATCGTCCCGAACAGCTCACACAGCCAGCACCAAAACCGTACAAACACCCTCCAGCACCAGCCGCACACCGCCCACGTCCAGGTGTTGCGCAGCAGAGTGCGGGCCTTGCACCGGGCGCACACCGTGATCAGCGCCCCAATGCCCAGAGCCGCCGCCGTAGCCACCGCTACCCCGATGCAAAGCAGTTGGATATACATGGGCCTGTACATATAGCCGCGCAGGGTCACATCAATTCCAATGCCCACAGCCGCCACGCCGCCCAGGAACATCACAAACAGCAGCACATCGCCGGGCAGCCGGTGGAACCAGTTGAGGTAAATCCCCTCCACCCCGCTCTTGCGGCCCGCGCCGCAGCACAGGTACGCCATCAGCAGCAGGCCCACTACACCCAGCACGATGGTGGCCGCCAGATACCCTTCCCGGTCGGCCTGCCACTCCTCCAGCCTCACGGCGGCCCTGCGGTATTGGTCGTCCACCCGCAGCTCGTCGTCCACCCACAGGAACAGATTGAAGGTCTCCGTCGCCGCGGCTTCCGCCTCTTTCGCCGCCTCCGCCGCCTCAGGCGTCAGCTCCCACGTCAGGCTGCCCACGTCGAAGATATAGCCGAACTGGTTGGCCTCCAGGCAGGCCCTGATTGTGGGGGCATAGATGTACATCCCCTCCGGGGCCTCCACCCGCAGCACGCAGGTATAGCCGCTGTCGTCCGCCAGCACCGTGTTTTCCGTCACCTCTATGCTGTCAAAATCCTCCACGACGCGATATTGCTGCACCGCGCCGTCCTGCGGGACAGCCTCTTCGGCGTATGTCCGGGCCATTTCCACCAGACCGCGCAGCCCTGCCTGCCATAGGTCATCACAGCACTCCCCATCGTATTCCGCATAGTTCAGGGCGGCCCTCCAGGGGATGTCGTCCCAATACTCCCAATCTATATTGATGCTGACACCGGGTTCCTCCCCCGTGCGCCGGGTGTATTGATCCCAGTAATCCGCCTCTGCCGGGAGGCTGCCCTCCGGGCTGTTGCCATAGATAAACTTGCCATCCTCATCCAGCAGCTGCCAGCGCAGATTGGTGGCGCCGGGGTCGAATTCCGCCTCCAACTGCTCCAGGCTCCGTTTCTCTCCATAGGTCAGCTCCGCCCCCGCCGCCTCTCTTTCCTTAAGGTTCACCAGACTGCGCACCGAAGGATAGTCCTGCTGAATTAAATAGCGCCGGGTGTAGCTGTAGCCGCCGGAATAGCCGGCGTCCCACAGCGCGTTGAAGTTGGCCAGCTGATACCAGCCCATGATGGCGGTGGCGGTGAATGCCGCCACCGCCGCGATGAAGGCCAGGGCCTTCATCGCGATATTTTCCCGCCACTTCATACCATTTTCTCCATTTTATAGCCCAGGCCCCACACGACCTTCAGATACCGGGGGTTGGCGGGGTCAATTTCGATCTTTTCCCTCAGGTGCCGGATGTGGACGGCCACCGTGTTCTCGCTGCCCAGCGCCGGGTCGTTCCACACCTGTTCGTAGATCTGCGCCGTGGAGTACACCCGGCCCAGGTTCTTCATCAGCAGGCGCAGGATGTTGTACTCGATGGGCGTCAGGCTCACCGGATCGCCGTCCACCGTCACCGACTTGGCCTCGTCGTCCATGACGATGCTGCCGTTGCGCAATGTGCCGTCCTCCTCCTGGGCGGAAACCTTGCCCCCCAGGGTGGTGTACCGGCGCAGCTGGCTCTTCACCCGGGCCAGCACCTCGATGGGGTTGAAGGGCTTGGTGATATAATCGTCCGCGCCGATGTTCAGCCCCAGCACCTTGTCGCTGTCCTCGCTCTTGGCTGTGAGCAGGATGATGGGGATATTGCCCCCGGACTCCCTCAGCCGCGCCGTGGCCCGGATGCCGTCCAACTGGGGCATCATAATGTCCATGAGGATCAGGTCGATGTTCCCCTCGTTCACCGCCCGGATGGCCTGCTCTCCGTTGTAGGCGGACACCGTTTTGTAACCCTCGCTGGTCAGGTAAATTTCAAGCGCCGATACGATGTCCTTATCGTCGTCGCAGATCAGCACCGTGTACATGGCGCATCCCTCCCTTTCTTCTTCTCCTTGTATTATTCATGTTACCAGTCTCCCGATTAAGCTGCAAGGGGGAAAATCATTAAAATCCCTTTAAGGTCTGGCACAGTTTGGGCATATCGCCACTTGCAATTCTTCCCACAGTGGAGTACACTATCCCCAACAGGCAGAGTAGGAGCGCGCGTGTAAAAGTGCCGGCGGGACGGGGAGTTGTCCGCCGGACGAAGGGCGAAAGCCCGCAGTGCGTGCTCCGCATCCCGCTGCCGCATGATGGGATCGCGTTATGGGCTTCCTTTGTGCGGCATACCCGTTTTGGGGCTGCCGAACGAAAAGGAGGTCTTTTTTCATGGAAATTTTTAAAACGCCCTTCTCCCGCGCCTATTGGCAGTATGCCGTCCGCGACTTCAAAAAGCTGCGCACCCTGGTGTTCTCCGCCCTGATGGTGGCGGCCTGCGTGGCGCTGGGCTACTTGCAGTCTATCCCCGTGGTCAACAACATCAGGGTCACCTGGGGCTTTCTGGCCAGGGCGCTGTGCGCTCTGGTGGGCGGGCCGGTAAACGCCCTGGTGTTCGGTTTCGTGGAGGACACGGTGGGCTACCTCATGAACCCCCAGGGGGGCTGGAATCCGTTCTACATCTTCACCACCATGCTGGGGGTGTTCACCTACGCCCTGTTCCTCCACCGGGCGGAGGTGACGGTGCTGCGGGTGTTCCTGGCCAAGCTAGCCACCAACCTGCAAAATGTATTCATCGGCGGGCTGGGCACCTACCTTTTTTACTCCAGCAAAGGCTATTGGGTCATCGTGGGCGGCAGCGCCATCAAAAACGCCATCATGCTGCCGGTGCAGACCGTCATGCTCGTGGCGCTGTTCGCCGCCCTGCTGCCCATCCTCCACCGCATGGGCTTCCTGCCCAATCAGGCAGCAAAGCTACGGCTGTGGAAAAAGCCGGAGTGGATCGGGCGGGAAAAGGCCCGAAAAGAAGAAAGGGCGGAGCCCTGGGAGGGCTGACCGCCCCGCCCACCGCATAACTTGTGCCATGTCCGCATACCTTCCTGTAGAACAGAGGAGGGCTGCGGACATGGCTTTTTTCAAGGAATTGGGCGACTTTTTGTGGAGCGGGCCGCTGCTGGCGGCGTTTCTGGCGGTGGGGCTGTGGTACTCCTTCGGCTCTGGATTTTTCCCCATTTTCGGCGTGGGGGTATGGTGGAAAACCACGGTGGGCACCCTGTTCCGGCGGAAAAAGGACAGCAAGGAGAGCCGGGGAGTGACCCAGCTCCAGGCCCTGTCCACCGCCCTGGCCGCCACCATCGGCACCGGCTCCATCGCCGGGGTGGCCACCGCCATCGTGTATGGCGGGCCGGGGGCGGTGTTCTGGATGTGGATGTCCGCCTTACTCGGCATGGCGGTGAGCTGCGGGGAAAAGACGCTGGCAGTGCGCCACCGGGAAAAGGGGCCGGACGGACGCTGGCGGGGCGGGCCCATGGAGTACATGAAAAACGGCCTGCGCCTGCCGGGGCTGGGGAAAATTTTTGCCCTGTTCTGCGTCGCCGAGACGCTGGCGGGGGGCAACCTTGCCCAGGCCAACTCCATCGCCACCTCCCTGTCCGCCGCGGCCGGGGCCGATCCCAAAGTGGTGGGGGTGGTGCTGGCTGTCGTCACAGCCATTGTGCTGGCGGGGGGCATCAAACGCATCAGCAAGCTGTGCGAGCTGCTGGTGCCCGCCATGGCGCTGCTGTTCGTGGGGAGCGGACTGGCGGTGATCGCCGTCCACTATCAGGCAGTGCCGGAGGCGTTCCGACAGATCATCGCCTACGCCTTCGCGCCCCGGGCCATGGCCGGAGGCTACGCCATGGGTGCGGCCCTGCGCTACGGCGTGGCCCGGGGGGTGTTCACCAACGAGGCGGGGATCGGGATGTCCGCCATCGCCCACGCCTGCGCCGACGTGGACGAGCCGGCGGAACAGGGTATGTGGGGCATTTTTGAGGTGTTTTTCGCCACCATGGTCATCTGCACCGTCACCGCCCTGGTCATCCTCACCTCCGGGGTATACGATCCCATCCAGGCACTGCCGCTGGCAGAGGCGGGCGCGCTGCCCGAGGGAATGCTGGGCGCACCGCTGACGGCGGCGGGATTCGCCACCCTGTTCGGCGAGGCTGGTGAATGGATCGTGGCGGTGAGCTTGATGCTGTTCGCGTTCACCTCCCTCATCGGCTCGGGATACTACGGGCGGCGGGGGCTGGAGACTCTCACCGGCTCCCGGTGGGCCATGGGGCTGTACCGTCTCATGTTCCCCGCCTGCATCATCTTCGGCGCGGTGGGGAATATCGCGGCGGTGTGGCAGTTGGTAGACGTGTTCAACGGCCTGCTGCTTGTTGTCAATCTGCCTGCCCTGCTGCTGCTCTCGCCGGAGGCGCTGCATCTGCTGCGGGTCTGGGTGGAACGTCAAAAAAAGAAAAGCGAAAATTGGGAAGAAGCCTCTTGACAACCGCGAAAAAATTGATATAATATACTTCGCGCCGCACAATAGCGGCGAGGCGAATTGTGACTTCAACACCGATTTGCAGCGGTATCGAAGAGGTCATAACGAGCACGATTGGAAATCGTGTAGCGGCTGAAACCGCTCGAGGGTTCGAATCCCTCCCGCTGCGCCAAAAATAAGAGGACTGCCTATGGCAGTCCTTTTATTTTTGGGTACCAGGGCAGTCCATAGGACTGCCGGGACCGGTCGTTCGCCGGGCGGCCAAAGGCCGCCGGGACAGTCGTTCGGCGAAGCCGAATGACGTCCCTGGGCGAATGACGGTCCTTTTTTTGTTTTACTGCGATGTTTTTCTGTGGCATCTATAGCGTTCACCCTTTCCAACGGAGTCGACAAATTTCGACAGGAATTTGTCGACTCCCCTTTTTATACGGTTTTGGTTAGGCGCATCCTTTTCACCGACATATACGTGGACGGCCGCATGAATTCCCACGCCCCCTACCGCGGCCCAGTTCCGGACCATGAACTCCCGCACCTGGTAAACAATCCCCGCCTTTTGAACAAAAAACAGACAGCGAAACACTGTATCCGTGTTTCGTTGTCTGTTTTTTATGCTGTTGTACCCGTCAAAGCGTCTCGCCGCCCACTGCGCCCAGCAGTTCCCGGGCATAGGGCAGCTCCAGGATGGCGGCGCACAGCGTGTGCCACTCATCCAGCTTGTGGTTCCGGCGGGCGTAGTAGATGCTGGCCAGCACCTCATAGTTCAGCGTCACCGTGCGCATCTGGTTGTAGCTGGAGGGGAGCAGCTGGATGAGGTCGTACCAGTCCGCTTTGTCCTTGTCCGCCACGTAGCGCCGCCGCACCGTCTCCAGATAGCCCACGTACCGCTCAAATTCCGTCAGAGAGGCAGGGGTCAGGTGATCCGTGGAAAAGTCGTCCGGCTCCAGGGACTTGGCGTGGAGCTTGTGCATGGTGGAAGTGGAGTTGGCCACGGTGCCCACCTTGTAGGTGTCGAACTCCTTCCACCAGTACAGCGGGGCGGTGATGTCCATGGACACAAAAATCTGCCGGATGAATTTCCGGTGGTCGCTGCCCGCCGAACACAAACGCACCGCAAGGGAGAGGTCATTCTCCCCCAGCACATACCGCCCTCCCTCATCATAGCTGTCCGACCGCTCCCAGCTGTTCAAGGGATTGCGGGCCCCCCGCATGGCGTTTTCCAGGTTCATGACGCTGACGCGCTCCACTTTCAGCACAAAAAACCCTCCTTCAAAAAAGGAGCGCCGCCCGCCAGGGCGGCGCTCCCATTGGTCAATTGCCGGAGATATATTCGCCCATGATGTAGCCGGTCATGGTGGCCCCGCCGCTTCCGGCGAAGCTGATCTGGTACCAGCCGTTCCCCGCGTCGGCCACCACGGTAACGGTGTTGCCGTTGAGCAGGGTCGCGATGGGGGGATTGGACGTACTCGGGTCGGGACGCACCCGCAGGCCGCCGTCCGCGCCCACAATGGTGCCCGTCCGCCCCACAACAGGACCGGTGGTGGTGCCGGGTGTCTGGGTGACGACCACAGGAGGATCGGTGACCACGGGTGTGGTGGGCTGGGCAGATCCGTCCCGCCTCTGGGACTGAGCGCGCACCACACACTGGACGGATACGCCGTCAGCCGAGGCGGTAATATACACGTTGTGGAACGCGCCGCTGTTGTTCACATTGGCGACCAGACCGGTGGCGCTCACAGAAACCCAATCAGGGTTAGAGGACGTCCAGGTCACAGTGCCCGTCCAATCCGCCGGAGTGAATTTGGGCGTGAGCTGATAGGACTCGCCCACCCACAAGGTGAAGTCCTCGGCCAGCCGGCCGTCAGAGCCATAGAGCGCCATGCCGGTGAGCGTGGACTGCACGGGGGTGGTGTCCACCGGCGGCAGGTCGGGCGTGGGATCCACCGGGGCGGTGGGCAGGGTCACAACGCTGCTGGGCCCGGCATTGGGTTCAAGGCTGGCGGGGGGCTGGGACTGGGAGGAGTCTGGGTTGGGGTTCTTCTTGCCGTGGAGCTGGGGATAGATGACGGTGAACACAATGATGAGCGCCGCCACGATGATGACCAGCGAGCACAGGAACGTGATGAGCCGGGGCCAGTTGATGGGGGGCAGGTCAACGCTGCGCCCGCCCTGCTTGGGAGCCAGCCGCTTGCCCGCCTTGGGCTTGGGGGCGTAGTACTCCTCTTCGTCCAGATCATCCTCAAAGGCGTCCTGCCCGTCGAACACATAGGTGTCGTCCTGGTCGCCCTCATCCCGGGCTGGGGGAACGCTGTCCCGGACGGCGCGTCGGGGATCGTTGCGCCCGCCGCAGAAGGGACAGCGGCGGTAGGTGGAGCTGTAGTCCTCGCCGCAGGCGTCGCAGTGAATCAGTTTATCATGGGAAGGCTTGGGAGCCATATTGAATTCCTCCTTGCGTCAAAGGGTCGAAGCTTGTCGCCTACCCCCTATCTTACACGTTTCGGCGGGGTTCGTCAATCTTTATTTATTATGTCACCTGAATTTTGGTGGGAATAAAATAGCGCCGTCCGGGCATACTGCCGCAGAGGTGAAGCGCATGGACATGACCAATCAACAGTACAATCAATATGTCAGCAACAAAGCCCAGCCCTCCCCGCTGTGGAAGGACTGCCTGTGGGCCTTCTTTGTGGGCGGGGCCATCTGCGCCGGAGGCCAGGGGCTTATGGCCCTCTACCAGAGCTGGGGAGCCAGCAAGGACGACGCGGGGACATGGGTTTCCATCACCCTGATCTTTTTGGCCTCCCTGCTCACCGGCCTGGGGGTGTTTGACAACATTGCCAAGCGGGCGGGGGCGGGCACGCTGGTGCCCATCACCGGCTTTTCCAACGCCATGGTGTCCCCGGCGCTGGAGTTCAAGAGCGAGGGCTTTGTCACCGGCACCGGGGCCAAGCTGTTCACCGTGGCGGGGCCGGTGCTGGCCTACGGCATCTCGGCCAGCGTGGTCTACGGGATCATCCTCTATATTGTGGAGCTGTTCTAAGAAGCCGCGCGCGTTTTGTTTGCCAACAATCCCTTGCCCCTCCCTGGGAAACATGATATACTTGCCATATCATATCAAAAAACGACAGGGGGACCACCGCAATGGGAGAGAAAAAGTCCTCCATCCACGCCGGGCACCGCCAGGGGATGAAGGAGCAGTTTTTGAAGCAGGGCCTGAGCGGGATGCGGGATCACCAGATTTTGGAGCTGCTGCTGTTCTACGCCGTCCCCAGAAGGGACGTAAACCCCCTGGCCCACCGGCTGGTGGAACACTTCGGCTCGCTGGCCGGGGTGTTCCACGCCACCTATGACCAGCTGCTGGAGGTGGAGGGGGTGGGCCCCAATATCGCCACGCTGCTTCTGCTTGTCCCGGCGGCGTCCGCCCGGTATCTGGAGGAGAGCGCCAGCGTAGATGGACAGATTATGGCGACCTGGCAGCTGCGAGAGCTGCTGATCCCGCTGTTTTTCGGCCTGCGGGACGAGGCCGCGTACTTAGTGTGCATGGACGGGAAGAACAAGGTGCTGGCCACCCGGAAGCTGGGCCAGGGCGTGGTGGACTCGGTGCCCATCGCCACGCGGAAGGTGCTGGAGGCCGCCCTGGGCTGCAACGCCAGCCGGGTGGTGCTGGCCCACAACCATGTGTCCGGGGTGGCGCTGTGGTCCCCGGCGGATCTGGACACCACCCTGCGGCTCAAGCGCCTGCTGGCGGAGGCGGACATCGTGCTGGTGGATCACGTCATCCTGGCCGGGGACGACATGATCTCCATGGCGGAGTCCGGCCTGCTGGGAGATTGAATAAAGAAAAGGCCCCCGTCCGCTGGACGGGGGCCTTTGAATTTGCGGCCGCGGAACGTTCACTCCAGCTCCTGCAGGCAGTCCACCAGGGGCTGGATGTACTTGGGATCGGAGATGTCGTAGGATCGGCTGATGGCGTCGGCAAAGGCCGCGTCCTCCGCCGACTTGCCCTTTTTGCGGCCCATGGCCCAGGCGGCCACGTTCAGCATGGCCCTGTCCCCCGCGCCCAGCTTTTCCCGGCACAGCCCGGCCTGGAGATAGAAGTGGGGGATGCTGTTCCGCTCCTCTGGCGTGAGGTTCTGCTCCCACACCTTTTGGATCTGCTCCTCCGCCTCGTTGGGCATGGCCCCGGTGGCGTATACCACCAGCCGCTTCGCCCCCCGTTTGGCCAGCAGCTTCTGCGCCTTTTTCCAACCGTCGAAAATCCCGGCGTGAAGGCGGCTGCCAAACACCACGGCTCCATATTGGGACAGGTCGGACGGCGCGTCCTTCAGGGCGCGGACAGGGCAGTCCAGTTCCCTCCCGATCAGTTCGGCATACCGCTGGGTAAAGCCGGTGTGGCTGCTGTAGAGCACGATGACTTGGTTCTTCGTTTCCATATGGTCTCCTTTGCCGTCAAAAGCCCGGCGGACGCAATGCGTCCGCCGGATTTTTTCTACAAAACAAAATGGCTTTAGTCTTTCAAACCTTCCGCCCAGGCGGCGTACTTGGCCACCTTGTCGGCGCAGTCGGGTTGGCTCTCGCCCTGGGCCAGGATATACACCTTGACCTTGGGCTCGGTGCCGGAGGGACGGACGATGACGGAGGTGCCGTCCGCCAGCTCGTAGCGCAGCACGTTGGAGCCGGACAGCTCCATGGTGGTCTTTTCGCCGGTGGCGGCGTCCACCACGCTGCCGTCCTTGTAGTCCTTCCAGGTCTTGACCGTCTCGCCGCCGATCTCCTTGGGGGGATTGGTGCGCAGATTGGCCATCAGGTCGGCCATCTTCTTCAGGCCGTCCAGCCCGGGCATCACCAGGTTCAGGGTGCGCTCGCCGTAATTGCCGTACTTCTCGTACAGGGCCTGGAGGGCGTCGTACAGGGTCATGCCCTTGCCGGCGTAGTAGGCGGCCATCTCGGTCATGGCCACGGCGGCGGTGACGGCATCCTTGTCCCGGACGTAGTCGCCCAGCATATAGCCGTAGCTCTCCTCGTAGGACATGATGACGTTCCCCTCGCCGCTGCCCTCCAGCTGATCCTTCTTCTGGGCCAGGAACTTAAAGCCGGTGAAGGTGTCGAAGCAGGCAAGGCCGTTGACCTCGGCCACCTTGCGGGCCATCTCGGTGGTGACGATGGTCTTGAGTGCCACGGGGTTCTTGGGCATCTTGCCGGTGCGCTGCTTGGCCCCAATCAGGTAGTCCAGCAGCAGCACGCCGGTCTGGTTGCCGGTGAGTACCTTGAACTCGTCGCCGGCACGGACCATCAGGCCCACCCGGTCGGCGTCGGGGTCGGAGCCCAGGATGAAGTCCGCACCCTCCTTCTTGGCCAGGTCCACCGCCAGGTAGAAGCCCTCGGGGTTCTCCGGGTTGGGGGAGGCCACGGTGGGGAAGTTGCCGTCGATGACCATCTGCTCGGGGACGCAGATGACGTGCTTCATGCCCAGACGCTTGAGGGCCTCGGGAATGAGCTTGTGGCCGGTGCCGTGGAAGGGGGTGTACACCATTTTGAAGGTGTCGGCCACCGCGTCCACCGCCGCCTGGTCGTTGACCTGGGCCATGACATTGGCCAGGAACTTCTCGTCGGTCTCCTCGCCCATGATGGTGATGAGGCCGTCGGTCACCGCCTTGTCGTAGTCGGCTACATTCACGTCGAACACGTCGGACTCCCGCATGATCTTGGCCACCTCGTCGGCGTGGTTGGGGGGAAGCTGGGCGCCGTCGGACCAGTACACCTTATAGCCGTTGTACTCCTTGGGGTTGTGGCTGGCGGTGATGTTGATGCCGGCGATGCAGCCGTATTCCCGGATGGCGAAGGACAGCTCGGGGGTGGGGCGCAGGGACTCGAACAGCCGCACCGGGATGCCCGCCGCGGCCATGATGCAGGCGGCCTCCTTGGCAAAGACGTCGGAGTTGTTCCGGCAGTCGAAGCAGATGGCGACGCCCTTCTTCACCGCCTCGGGGCCCTCGCCCAGAATGACCTTGGCGAAGGCCTGGGTGGCGTGGCGGATGACGTGGATGTTCATGCGGTACAATCCCACGCCCATGGTGCCGCGCAGTCCGGCGGTGCCGAATTCCAGCTGGGAGAAGAAGCGGGATTCGATCTCCTTCTCGTCGCCCGCGATGGCGGTCAGCTCCGCCTTCTCCGCCTCGGACAGCGCGGGGGAGTTCAGCCACAGCTCATAGGTTTGTTTGTAGTCCATTGGATTTGTCCTCCTTATCATGATTTCATGTTTTCCGCCCCTTCGGGGCGGAAAACATAGGATTAGAACGCGAAGTTGCCGTTGACAAACACGGGAATCTCCCGCCCGTCGTGGGTGGTGCCCACGATGGACAGGTCACGGGTGCCCACCATGAAGTCCACGTGGTTGATGGACTGGTTCAGGCCCGCGGCCTTCTGATCCGCCTCGCTCATGTTCTCGCCCCCCTTGACGCAGCTGGGATAGGCGGAGCCGAAGGCGAAGTGGCAGGAGGCGTTCTCGTCGAACAGGGTGTTGTAGAACAGGATGCCGCTGGCCCGGATGGGGGAGTCGTAGGGCACCAGCGCAGCCTCGCCCAGGTAATGGGAGCCCTCGTCCAGGTCGATGGAGCGGCGCAGGACCTCCTCGCCCTGTTCCGCGTGCAGATCTACGATGCGGCCATCCTTGAGCTCCAGCCAGAAATCCTTCACCAGGTTGCCGTTAAGGGCCAGGGGCAGGGCGGCGTATACGCGCCCGTCCACCCCGTCCCACTGGGGGGCGGTGAAGATCTCCTCCGTAGGCATATTGGCCACAAACTCCACCCCGCCGGCGGACAGCTCGCTGCCCCCCGCCCAGACGTGGTTGTCCGGCAGGCGGACGGTGAGGTCGGTGCCCAGAGCATTGGTGTAGCGCAGGGAGGCAAACTGGTAGTCGTTGAGCACTTTGGCCCGCCGGGCAGTGGCGGCCACGTGCTCCTGCCACCGCTCCACCCCCTTGCCGTCCCCAGTGATGCGGCACACGGAGAAGATGGCGTCCCACAGGGCATCCAGGGCATCCTCGCCCTTTTTGTCCGGAAAGGCTTTCTCCGCCCAGGCTTGCGTGGGGAACGCGCCCACGCACCACTGGAATTTTCCGGCGGTCATGGCGTCGTAATAGGGCTTGGTGGGCTCGCCGGCGGCCAGCTCGGCGGCCTGGATGCGGGCGGGGTCCACGCCCTTCAAAAGCTCCGGGTCGGAGCCGGTGAGGGACAGGTTGGGGGAGCTGCGCTCCAGCAGCCAGTCGAACTTGGCCTTCTGATAGCTGGGGAATTCGGAAAAGACCCCCTCGTCCGCCCGGAGGTACCGCTGGCGGGAGACGAAATCGTCCCGCCAGTCCACAACAACCTCCCGGGCGCCCCGGTCATAGCAGGCAGCTACGCACAGGCGGGCCAGGGGGGCGGCGTCCAGCGAGGTGTTGATACGGGGGGTCTGCCCCGGCTGGACGTTCATGCCCACCTCCACCAGCAGGTGGGCGTATTCGTTGAGCTTGGCTTCAAAATCCTTGACCATTTAGCTTGTCTCCTTTTATGCTTTGTTGCTGTCCTTCCGCCGGCGGCAGTCCTCCACCGCCGCCAGCAGCACCTGGTCCTCCACGTCGGCTGGAAAATACAGCGCGGCGTTCACGGCCTGCTCCGCGCTTGCCTCGATGCGTCCGGCGATGCCGGCGATATCCATCCCGGCGCGGTAGAAGTCCAGCAGATAGTCATCCACACCGTAGACCTCCAGACCCTCCGCAAGCCGCCCCCAGTCGAACGCCAGGGCCGCCTCCCGGGGAAGCCGGAACTCCAGCCAGCACCCGTCCGAATCGAGCCCGATTTCGCACAGGCCCCCCACGTCCACCACGGGGATGGGGAATTCCTCGGTCTGGTATTCTCCATCCACCCGCACGGAATGGTTGTTGTACCAGCCCCACTCCGCCTTGATCCCGCGTTGGGCCAGCGCCTGGGTCAGGCGGAGGGCCCGGCTATGCAGAGGGGCATAGATCCGGTTTAGCTGCTGGAACAGGGCCTTATCCATGGGCTTCTCCTCCGTTTGCGCTGGGCAGTTTGCCAGAAAAATCCGGCCCATCAAAGCGATATATGGAAATTATACCATATCGTACCGGAAAACACAATTCGATTTGCATTTTTTTCTGCGGGGGTATATAATAACTTATCTTTTGCAAAGTAAAGGGGTAAAGTCTATGTTAACCACCGTGATTCCCCAGGGGTACGCCCCCCTGTTAAACCTGTACGATACCCAAAAGGCCATCGGCCTGCTCAAGCGCCTGTTTGAGGACGATCTGGGCGGCTCGCTGAACCTGCGCCGGGTGTCCGCCCCCCTGTTCGTGGAGGCGTCTACCGGCCTGAACGACGATTTGAACGGTGTGGAGCGGGCCGTGTCCTTCGACGTGCCTGACGCGGGCCGGGACGCCCAGGTGGTGCACTCCCTGGCCAAGTGGAAGCGCATGGCCCTGCACCGCTATCAGTTTTCCGTGGGCGAGGGACTTTATACCGACATGAACGCCATCCGCCGGGACGAGGAGCTGGACAACCTCCACTCCGTCTACGTGGATCAGTGGGACTGGGAGAAGGTCATTGCCCCCCGGGACCGCAATGTGGACTATTTAAAGGGTGTGGTGAAAACCATCGTTAACGCCCTGGCCGGCACCCAGCAGACCCTGCGCTCGGTGTACCCCCAGCTCACCACCCTGCCCCTGATCGACCGGGAGGTGTCTTTTGTCACCGCCCAGGAGCTGGAGGACCTGTGGCCCGAGCTGTCCCCCAAGGAGCGGGAGGATCAGTGGGTCAAGGATCACCCCACCACCTTCCTCATGGGCATCGGCGGGGCGCTGAAATCGGGCAAGCCCCATGACGGCCGCGCCCCGGACTACGACGACTGGGCACTGAACGGGGATATCCTGCTGTGGAATTCCCTGCTGGGCCACGCCTTTGAGATTTCGTCCATGGGCATCCGGGTTTCCCCGGAGTCGCTGGACAGCCAGCTCACTATCTCCGGCCACGACGAGCGCCGGGAACTGCCCTTCCACCGCGCCCTGCTGGCGGGCGAGCTGCCCCTGACCATCGGCGGCGGCATCGGCCAGAGCCGGGTGTCCATGTACCTGCTGGGCAAGGCCCACATCGGTGAGGTGCAGGCGTCCATCTGGGATCCGCAGACGCTGGAAGCGTGTAAAGAGGCGGGGGTTATCCTGCTGTAAAGAATCAGAAAGAAAATCGGCGCCGTCCAGCAAGGCTTGGGCGGCGCCGATTTAGCAGGTAGGGTACAAAAAGGTCTAGCCATCCGCAGGGATATAAAGCACAAAATGGTTTCAAAACTATATTCAGTACTGTAATCAAGACAAAGGAGGCAAAGAGAATGATGTAGCCATTGAGGCAGTTCTGGTGAGTATGCGGTTGCCCCTGACATCATTTTGTTCGAACAGTTTCTTTTGAGGAATACAATGTTTTAGCGATTTCCTGTTCTTCCTCTTGGGTCACTGTAAGCTCAAAATCATGGATTTCCCAATCCTCATCAGAAAGCTGCACATCCAGCGACAACAATATCCTGTTCTCTTTTAACGCCAACCCATCCGCTTCGCGATACGCCGCAAAACGATCGCTTGCCAAAACGACCTGTCCAAAGCCGTTGGCATCAACAATGAACAGCGTGGACGATGAGCCTTGCTGCTTGTCTTTCGCGATAGCGGCCAATTCAACCGGGCTGTTTTCATCAGAGCCTATCACGTAATCCAACAGTTCAAAATCCGGGTAGCTTCGCGCGAAACCCTTAAGAAATTCGTCCGCATGCTCGTTGGCCACGGCAATATCTTGCATAGGATTCTCACTTGCCTCGTTTACAGTTTCCCTTGAATCACTCGTACTGTTGTTTGCTGCTGTATCAATGCAGCTGCTTAGTAAGGCCGCCATTAAAAACCCTATTAGCATTGCGATGATTTTGCGCACTTTAGTCATCGTAGCTTCTCCCCATCAGGTCAATTGTCTTAAAATGTATGCCATATTTCAAAGGGGCAAAAGCTGCACCCCCTAAACTTTCATACTCATAAAACACATTCTCTGGATATCCATCCATATAAACCTTATACTTCAGTCTCCCTTCTGTCTTTGCAGCAGGAATATAGGCACACAACTTTTCAAAAGCTCCTGGCTGCACGACATAAGAAGCACCTGATGAAGTTCCTTGGGTCCAGCTACGCGAATAACCTAATTCAACGCCAATTTCAACCTTCATTTTCGCAAATATGACCCCAGCCTCTGCTGTACCATTTCCATGACCCGCAAAAGACGCCGTTGTTGTTCCGCTCGAAGTATAAACATATGTTATTTGGAGCGGACTTGATCCCCCCCTATTGTCCGCAGATATAAATCCAATTTCTTGGTAGGTATCGTCAATGCTAGTATAAATGGGTATATATTCCACAAGTTCACGGATATATACGCCTCTAGGTTCCATTTCTTTTATATCGTTTGCGGCCCAAGCGGTAGTGCTTACAGTACCCACCGCAACCAACACAGCTAACATGGACATGAAAAGCTTTTTTTGTGTATTCATAATTCATCTCCTATTTTAATACTCGGTGGATTATCTTACAATCTCCAGCAGTTCACGCTTTTCTCAGCCCATCAGCCTCTCCCCTTTCCAAATTTCTTTCATATTCGATGGACAAACCTTATCAAAATTTGCTATACTTCATTATACAGGGCGGGATAACGCTGTCAAGGGTACTCCGGTTTACATTGACGTAACTTTTGGTTTCCATTGACGTAACTTTCGATTTACATCCGATGATCTCCCGCTTTACACCCCCTCCCCCGCCGCGTTTTGATATGCTGAACAAGAATATGATCATGAGGAGGACGCCGCCGCTATGAACAAAAGAATTCGAAGCCTTCTTTTAATGATGATACTTACCCTATCCCTGCTGGGGTCTGGCTTCCAGACAGCCCGGGCGGCAGATCGCGTCGCCGGCAATGGACGCCCGTACTACATTATGGTGAACCGAACCATGAACACGGTGACCGTGTACGGGCTGGACGAGAATGGATATTATACGGTTCCTGTCAAGGCCATGGTCTGTTCCGTGGGGCGCGGCGGAAGCGTCACGCCGCGGGGTACATTTTCTGTGGGAAGCAAACGGGCATGGCTGCACATGGTGGACGGCTCCTACGGCCAATACGCCACCCAGTTCTACGGAAACTACCTGTTCCACTCCGTCTGCTATTCCGCCGCCAACCCCTCCACCCTTCTGACCTACGAATACAATATGCTGGGCAGTCCGGCGTCCCTGGGCTGTGTCCGGCTCCAGACCGCCGATGCCAAATGGATCTACGACAACTGTGCCGCCGGGACCAAGGTCACGGTCTATGACGACGCCTCTTCCCCCGGCCCGCTCGGGAAGCCGGACAAGCTGATCCCTGAAATTACGCCGGCCATAGATAACGGCTGGGACCCCACCGATCCTAGGGAAGACAACCCCTGGCGCGGCGTCCTTGTCTCGGAAGTCTCCCTCAGCGCGGCGGAGGCCTCTCTGACCGCCGGGGAACGCCTCTCTCTCACCGCAGCCTTAACGCCGTCAACGGCTACACTTCCGCAGGCCGTGTGGTCGAGCAGCGACCCATCCGTGGCCTCCGTGGACGCCGCGGGGCGGGTGACCGGCCTGAAGCCCGGCGACGCTGTTATCACCGTTTCCTGCGGAAACGTTTCGGACAGCTGCACCGTGAAGGTCGATAAGACGCTGCTGCCCTTTACCGATGTGATTCCGGGTATGTGGTATTACCCCGATATCCGATACATATATGAGGCCGGCGTGATGCGCGGCACAAGCGGCGCCACATTTTCCCCGGAAATATCGGTGACCTGCGCCATGGCGGAGCAGGACTTATCCCGGCTGGCCGAGGTGGAGGGCGTCGAGCACCCCGCCAGCAGCGCGGCGGGGGCTGAGCTCGACCCTGAGCATCCGCTCACCCGGCAGGAGTTCGCGGTGATGCTGTATCGGTACGAAACGCTATGGCGCGGCCGTCCCGCCAGCGGCTTTGCCCCGCTTTCCCAGTTTACCGATGGGAAAACCGTGGACGACGACGCTGTTGAAGCCGTCAGCTGGGCGGTTGGCAGCCATTTGATCCAAGGAACCGCGCAAAGTCTTAATCCCACGGCGCCTGTCAGCCGTGCCCAGGAGGCGGCGATTCTCCACCGCTACCTCCTGTATCGCCAATCTGTCCTGACAGACTGATTAAACTTCCCGTTGCCATGGGCGGAAATTTGTGGTATCATAACAGAGTAAGCATTGGCAAACCCACAGATCGGGAGGCGCACAATGAATATCCACGAATCCGCTGAAAACTATCTGGAGGCCATTCTGGCCCTGGGGGAGAAGGGCCCGGTGCGATCCATCGACGTGGCCCAGCACCTGAACTTTTCCAAGCCCAGCGTCAGCCGTGCCATGAGCCTGCTCCGGGAGGGGGGCTTTGTGGTCATGGACGAGGGCGGCTTCCTCACCCTTACCGACAACGGGCTGGAGATCGCCCAGCGCATTTATGAGCGGCATCTGCTGCTCACCCGCTGGCTCATCCACCTGGGGGTGGACGAAAAGGTGGCCGCCGAGGACGCCTGCCGCATCGAGCATGATCTGAGCATCGAATCCTTTGACGCCCTGCGGGAACATATCAACAGGGATCTAGGCATTGCGTAGAGACAGACAAAGCCGCCGCTATCCAGCGGCGGCTTTGCGTTTGCGGCTATCTTGTCGCACCTGTGGGCGCGGCGTCAGACGCTCCTCTCTCCGCACAGGCTTTGGGCAAACAGCGAGCGCACTTCGTCCAGATTCCCGGTCTGGCCCAGCGCCCACATCAGCTTGGTGACGGCCCCCTCGGTGGTCATATCGTACCCCTGGATGACCCCCTCCGCCAGGGCCTTCTGTCCCGCCTGGTAGAGGGCGAAGTTGCTGCTCTCGTACAGGCACTGGCTGCACACCACCACCGCCATACCCGCCTGGGCGGCGTTGTGGAGCTTCTCAATGAGGTTGCGGCGGATGAAGTGGAGCCCGCCCGCGCCAAACGCCTCAATGACTACCCCCCGGTAGTGCATCCGCAGGAGCATATCGAAGATCTCCGGGTCCAGCCCCGGGGTGAGCTTGATGAGGAACACCGCCTGGCACAGCTCATCCCGCAGGACGCAGGGGCCGGGCACCCTGGGGATGGCCTCCTCCCGGATGGTGAGCCCCGCGCCGTTGACCACCGCCACCGGCGGCCAGTTCACGCTGTCAAAGGCGGAAAAGTCGGTGGTGTGGGTCTTGACCGCCCGGCAGCCCAGCATCACCTTGCGGCCAAAAGCCAAAAACACCCCCGGATGGCCGGAGGCGGCCATGGCGAAGGCGGTGCGCAGGTTGTCCAGCCCGTCGGTGAGGGGGTGCTCGATGGGCAGCTGCGCCCCGGTGAGTACCACGGGAATGCCGATGCCCCGCACCATATAGGACAGCACGGAGGCGGTGTACGCCATGGTGTCGGTGCCGTGGGACACCACAATGCCGTCGAAGTCCTCCCGGGCCTCGTAGACGTTTTGGGCGATAAGCCGCCACTCCTCCGGCTGGATGTTGGATGAGTCGAGATGCAGGATGTCCCGGACGGTCAGGTCATAGCTGTCCGCCAGCCCGCCCAGGTAGTGGGACAGGGCCGCGCCGTCCAGGCCGGGAGCCAGCCCCTCCTCGGTGAGCCGGGAGGCAATGGTGCCCCCGGTGGTGAGCAGTAAAACGCGTTTCATGGGACGCCTCCTGTGAAAAAGATAAAACCAGTATACGTTATGACAGATTGCTTTGCAAGTATATTGTCAGCTTTCGGGGATACTGTTATACTATAAAAAAGAAACAGATTAGGAGGGTGATCCTGATGAACTATGATCTGCTTGTGGTGGGGGGCGGCCCCGCCGGCCTCACCGCCGCCATCCACGCCCGCGCCCGTGACAAGTCCGTGCTGGTCATCTCCAACGACCCCCTGGCCTCCCCGCTGTGCAGGGCCCCGGAGATGGCCAACTACCCCGGCCTGCCGGGGATCACCGGCAGGGAACTGGTGGAGCGGCTGCTGGCCCAGGCCAGGGATCTGGGCGCGAAGTTCAAACAGGGCCGGGCGCTGTCCGTCATGCCCATGGGCAAGTCGGTGATGGTGTCTGTGGAGAACGACATGGCGGAGGGCTCCGCGGTCATCCTGGCCCTGGGGGTGTCCCGGGCCGCGCCCCTCAAGGGCGAGGCGGAGCTGCTGGGCCGGGGCGTCAGCTACTGCGCCACCTGCGACGGGATGTTTTACCGCAATAAATCCGTGGTCTGCGCGGGAGACGCCCCCAACTTCGACGAGGAGGTGGAGTTCCTGCGCTCCATCGGCTGCCAGGTGACGGTGAAGCGGCTGGCGGGGCTGGAGATTTTGGGAACGGATCGGGTGTCCGGCGTGCGGGACTCTCAAGGGGAGGAGACCCCCTGCGACGGCGTGTTCCTGCTGCGCTCCTCCATCGCCCCCGCCCATTTAGCCCCAGGGCTGGAGCTGGCGGACGGCTATATCAAGGTGGACGGCCATATGGCTACCAGCCTGCGGGGCGTGTACGCCGCCGGGGACTGCACCGGCCAACCCCTCCAACTGGCCAAGGCGGTGGGCCAGGGGCAGATCGCCGCCCACTTCGCCCTGGAGGCTCTCGGCTGATTTTTGCGGATTTTTCCGAATTTTCCATGAACTTTGCTTTCCTGTATTGAAATTTTTTCGGAAAGATGGTAACATAGGGGTATCCTAGGGGATTGCCCCCAATACCAAGTAAGGAGTGATCAAAATGGTCAAGGTTATCATGGGCCTGAAGGGCACCGGCAAGACCAAGCAGATGATCGACCTCATCAACACAGCGGTGGATACGGAGCATGGCAACGTGGTGGCCATCGCCCACAATTCCAAGCTGAACTATAAAATCAACTATAAAATCCGTCTGGTGGATACGTCCGACTACAACATCCCCAACTACGACACCCTGCGGGGCTTCCTGTACGGTCTGTACGCCAGCAATTACGATATTACCCACGTGTTCATCGAGAGTCTGAACAAGCTGGTGCCCACCGTGGGCAACGAGGACGTGGAGCCCTTCCTGGCCTGGTTGGACGACTTCTCCCAGAAATGCGGCATCAAGTACACCATCTCCATCAGCGAGGACGCGGACAAGGCCAGCGACATCGTGAAGAAGTACTTCTAAAATTGCAGACATATTGAAATCGGGCGGGCTGCGGCCCGCCCGGTTTTTATTTAAGGAGGAGATCACAATGGACGGTACCCAGACCATTCGCTCACGGCGGAGCATCCGCAGATTCAAACCCGGCGTATCCATCCCCAGGGGTGACGTGGAGGCCATGCTGGAGGCGGCGATGATGGCGCCCAGCGCCTGCAATACGCGGCCCTGGGAATTCTTCGTGGTGGAAAATCCCGACACAAAGGCGAAGCTCCATGCCGTTCACCCCTATGCCTCCATGCTGGACACGGCCTCCCTGGCCATCGTGGTGTGCGCCCTGCCGGAGGCCCAGGAGGGCCGGTGCGCAGGCTTCTGGCCGCTGGACTGCGGCGCGGCGGTGGAAAACCTGCTGCTCCAGGCGGCGGCGCTGGGCTATGGCGCCTGCTGGTGCGGCTGCTGGCCCCTGGAGGACCGGGCAGCGGCCGTCCGGGACGTGCTGGGGGCGCAGTCCGTCCCCGTAGCCCTCATCGCCGTGGGTAAACCCGACGAAGATCCCCCGGCCCGGGGCTTTTACCAGGCTGATAAGGTAACTTGGCTCGATTGAGCCGGATCAGGAAGGAAGATTATGTTATGAGCGGCAAACACACCCCAACTCCCCAGCCGGAGCCCAGCGTGGTTCTGCCCCGGGCCATCCATCTGGTACCCATTGACAACATCAACGGTTTTGACGTCCGTCCCGGCCTCTATGAGACCAACGGCGCCACCGCCATCCCCGGCGGCGTCAATTTTACCGTCTATTCCCACAGCGCCACCGGCATCGAGCTGCTGCTGTTCCACCGGGGGGAGTCGGAGCCCTATGCGGTGCTTCCCTTCCCGGAGCACTACCGCATCGGCAACGTGTACTCCATGATCGTGTTCAAGCTCAATATCGAGGAGTTTGAGTACGCCTACCGGGTGGACGGTCCCTATGAGCCGGACAAAGGCCTTATTTTCGACAAGACCCGGTATCTGCTGGATCCCTACGCCAAGGCGGTCACCGGCCAGAGCGGCTGGGGCAAAAAACCCCCCCACGGCCAGCACTACCGGGCCCGGGTGGTAAAGGACGACTTCGACTGGGGCAGCATGGGCCAGCCCCTCATCCCCACCGAGGATCTGGTCATCTATGAGCTCCATGTCCGGGGCTTTACCAAGGATCCCTCCTCCGGGGTGGCAAACCCCGGCACCTTCGCGGGGCTGATGGAAAAGCTGGACTACCTCCAGGAGCTGGGGGTGAACGCCATCGAGCTGATGCCCATCTTCGAGTTCGACGAGATGCTGGATTACCGGGAGGTAAACGGGGAGAAGCTGTACAACTACTGGGGGTACAGCACGGTGAGCTTCTTCTCCCCCAACACCAGCTACAGCGCCAGCACCGAGTACAACCGGGAGGGCAACGAGCTGAAGCGGCTCATCCGCAGCTGCAAGGAGCGGGGCATCGAGGTATATCTGGACGTGGTGTTCAACCACACCGCCGAGGGCAACGAGATGGGCCCCTTCTTCTCCTTCAAGGGCTTTGACAACAACATTTATTACCTGCTCACCCCGGAGGGGTACTACTACAATTTCTCCGGCTGCGGCAACACCTTGAACTGCAACCATCCCATCGTCCACCAGATGATTTTGGACTGCCTGCGCTACTGGGTGACCACCTACCGGGTGGACGGCTTCCGGTTCGACCTGGCCTCCATCCTGGGCCGGGACGAGAAGGGCGCACCCATGGTGTCCCCTCCCCTGCTCCAGGCCATGGCCTTTGACCCCATCCTTGGGGACGTGAAGCTCATCGCCGAGGCGTGGGACGCGGGCGGGCTGTACCAGGTGGGCACCTTCCCCGCCTGGAACCGCTGGGCGGAGTGGAACGGCCGCTACCGGGACGATATACGCCGCTACCTCAAGGGGGACGAGGGCATGGCCCACGCCGCCGCCCTGCGTCTGTCCGGCTCCAAGGACATCTATGACACCGCCGCGCGGCGCAACGCCTCGGTGAATTTCCTCACCTGCCACGATGGGTTCACCCTCCACGATCTGTACACCTATAACCACAAGCACAACGAGCGCAACGGCTGGAACAACACCGACGGCGCCAACGACAACAACAGCTGGAACTGCGGTGTGGAGGGGGAGACGGACGACCCCGGGATCAATGCCCTGCGCCGCCGGATGGTGCGCAATGCCTTTGCCCTGCTCATGTGCAGCCGGGGCATCCCCATGTTCCTGGCGGGGGACGAGTTCGGCAACACCCAGTTCGGCAACAACAACGCCTACTGCCAGGACAACATCACCTCCTGGCTGGACTGGTCACTGCTGGAGAAAAACCAGGATTTGTTCCGGTTCTTCCAGCATATGATCCGCTTCCGCAAGGGCCACAAGGTGGTGCGCACGGATATGAGCGGCGGGGCCTGCGGCTTCCCCGATGTCAGCTTCCACGGCGTGGCCCCCTGGAAGGATCAGTTTGACCGCCATGACCGCTATGTGGGCGTCATGTTCGCCGGGGCGGAGCGCAACGTGGGCCCCCAGATCGTGTACGTGGCGTCCAACGCCTACTGGGGCGAGCTGAACGCGGCCCTGCCCCAGCTGCCGGCGTCCATGCGCTGGGAGTGCGTGGTCAATACCTGGGACGAGGAACAGCATTCCTGGTTGGTGGACGGCAACTGCTTCACCATCGGCCCGCGCAGTGTCATGGTATTTGTGGCAAAATAAATGAAAACTCCCCACTGGTTCATCCAGTGGGGAGTTTTTTTCGTTTAGAACAGGCCGCTGATGACCCCGTTCTCGTCCACGTCGATCTTCTCCGCGGCGGGCACTTTGGGCAGACCCGGCATGGTCATGATGTCCCCCGTCTGCACCACCACGAAGCCCGCCCCGGCGGACACCTTCACCTTGGACACGGTGACGGTGAAGCCCTCCGGACGGCCCAGCTTGGTCTGGTCATCGGACAGGGAGTACTGGGTCTTGGCCATGCACACGGGCAGGGAGCCGAAGCCCATGGATTCCAGCCGGTCCAGCTCCTTGGATGCGGCGGCGGAATAGCTGACCCCCGCGCCGCCATAGACCCGCTTGACAATGGCCTCGATCTTGGCCCGCAGAGGCAAGTCCAGCTCGTAGGCGAAGCGGAACTCGTGGGCCTGCCCGCACAGGCGCAGCACTTCCTCCGCCAGCTCGATGCCGCCCTCGCCGCCGCGGCCCCACACCTCGGACAGGGCCACGTTCACGCCTAGCTCGCGGCATTTGTCCCGGATCAGGGCCAGCTCGGCGTCGGTGTCGTTGACGAAGCGGTTGATGGCCACCACGCAGGGCAGGCCGTACACCTGGGTGATGTTCTCCACGTGCTTGAGCAGGTTGGGCAGGCCGCGTTCCAGAGCCTCCAGGTTTTCCGCCCCCAAGTCGGCCTTGGCCACGCCGCCATTGTATTTCAGCGCCTTCACCGTGGCCACGACCACCACCGCGTCCGGGTTCATCCCCGCCGCGCGGCATTTGATGTCCAGGAACTTTTCCGCGCCCAGGTCGGCGCCGAAGCCCGCCTCGGTGACCACATAATCCGCCAGCTTGAGGGCGGTGTCGGTGGCGGACACGGAGTTGCAGCCGTGGGCAATGTTGGCAAAGGGCCCGCCGTGGACAAGGGCGGGGGTGTTCTCCAGGGTCTGCACCAGGTTGGGCTTGATGGCGTCCTTCAGCAGCGCCGCCATGGCCCCCTGGGCTTTCAGGTCGGCGGCAGTGACGGGCTTGTCGTCATAGGTGTAGCCCACAATGATCCGACTTAGCCGCGCCTTTAAATCCTTCAAATCGTCGGCCAGACACAGCACCGCCATGATCTCGGAGGCCACGGTGATGTCGAAGCCGTCCTCCCGGGGCACGCCCTGCATCCGGCCCCCCAGGCCATCCACGATGCTGCGCAGCTGCCGGTCGTTCATGTCCACGCACCGCCGCCAGGTGATCTTCTTCACGTCGATGCCCAGGGCGTTGCCCTGCTGGATGTGATTGTCCAGCATGGCTGCCAGCAGGTTGTTGGCCGCGCCGATGGCGTGGAAGTCGCCGGTGAAGTGGAGGTTGATGTCCTCCATGGGCACCACCTGGGCGTAGCCGCCCCCTGCCGCGCCGCCCTTGACCCCGAACACCGGGCCCAGAGAGGGCTCCCGTAGGCACAGCAGTACGTTTTTGTCCAGTTTACTCAGCGCATCCGCCAGACCCACGCTGGTGGTGGTCTTGCCCTCCCCGGCGGGGGTGGGGTTGATGGCGGTGACCAGGATCAGCTTGCCCTTCCGGGGCTTGGCGCGCAGGGGGCCGATGTCAATCTTGGCCTTCACCCTGCCGTAGTGTTCCAGCAGGGCCTCGTCAATGCCGGCCTTTGCCGCCACCTGGCTGATGGGGAGCATTTGGGCGCTCTGGGCGATTTCGATGTCGGTTTTCACGGCGATTCCTCCTTATTTGGTTTCCATAACAGCGGTCATAACTCCTGATACGGAGAGTTATCCACAACTTCAACAGAGTTTTCAACAGCTTGAACACTTGCTATTTCAACGGGTCAGCAGAAACTTACATATTTATACAAGGCTCAAAACCCTAGTTTTTCATAAACTAAAGCGCCAATTTAGTTGACATAACGCAAAATATTACCCTCTGGATATGCTCCCGACGGGGCAAGCCCCGCGGGGGCCCCTCAATTTATCTCAAATCGGCGGAAATGAATTCCGCCGATTTCAAGGTTTTCGCTGCGCAAAAACGCTTGTACGGCGCACTCGCGCCGCCCCGCTTTGCGGGGCCCCGGCAGCAGCTCCGTTAGGAGCGTCAGCCTTTGGAGATGTCCAAATTCGCTTTAGCATTCAGCTCCCACCCGGCGGTATGACCCGCCAAGTATTCGTAGTATCCCTGACTGCCGATCATGGCGGCGTTGTCGCCGCACAGGGCCAGCGGCGGCAGCCACAGCTTGGCCCCGGCCTTTTGGCAGGCGGCCTCCAGATCGGCCCGGATGCGGCTGTTGGCCGCCACGCCCCCCGCCACGGCGATTTTGTGGTAACCCGTCATGCGGTCGGCCTCCATTACCCGGGGAATGAGGGAGTCGGACACGGCGGCGGCAAAGGAGGCGGCCAAGTCGTGAAGATTCAGCTCTTCGCCCTTCTGCTGGGCGTTGTGGATGGTGTTGAGCACCGCCGTCTTAAGCCCGGAGAAGGACATATCCAGTGGGTGGTCGGCCACGTGGGCCCGGGGGAACACAAACGCCTTATCGTTGCCGCCCTGGGCCATTTTGTCCATGGGCCCGCCGCCGGGGTAGCCCAGCCCCAGCACCCGGGCGGTCTTGTCGAAGCACTCCCCCGCCGCGTCGTCCCTGGTGCCGCCCAGCACTTGGAAGTGGGTGTAGTCCTTCACATCCACCAGGGCGGTGGTGCCGCCGGACACGCACAGGCACAGGAAGGGGGGCTCCAAATCGGGATGGGCGATGTAGTTGGCGGCGATGTGTCCCCGGACGTGATGGACAGGGATCAGGGGCACCCCCAACCCGAAAGCGACGGACTTGGCAAAGGACACCCCCACCAGCAGCGCCCCGATGAGGCCTGGTGCGTAGGTCACCGCCACGGCGTCGACGTCCGCCTTGGTGATGTCTGCCTGCCGCAAAGCCTCGTCCGCCAGGCCGGAGATGGCTTCCACGTGCTTGCGGGAGGCAATTTCGGGCACCACGCCGCCATAGATGGCGTGCATATCCGCCGAAGAGGCGATCACCGAGGACAGCACCGTGCGTCCGTCCTTCACCACGGCGGCGGCGGTCTCGTCGCAGGAGGATTCAAAGGCTAAAATGTTCATAGAATCACCGTATTTCTAATAATATGGTCTGTTTTATGAATCGGACACTGTCCATTCAAACATGGCCCGAAAGTCGCGGAAGCATTCTGGACAAATCCAATGGCGGCCGTCCTGGGTCACATATCCTTCGTGGAGCGTCCCGTCAAAGGCCGAGAATTTGGCCCAGCAAAAGACACAGTGGCTGTGATCTGACTGGGAGGAGCCAACCCAACTGCGATGGTACAGGACTTGACCACGTAGGAATTCCTCCTGTCCGGTCAGCCGCCAGTCGTCCTTCGGGGCCATATCAGAACGCCTCCTCCACCCACTCCGGCGCGGGGTGGATCTCCTCGCCGGGGCGCAGGGGAAGCTGAATGTACCGCTCCATGTGGGCGGGGGAGAAATACCCGGCGTATACCCCCCGGTGCATGGCCTCCACCTTGCGGTCATCCGTCTCCGGGCCCCGGTACAGGCAGTTGAACTGTACCCCAAACAGGGCGCATTCATAGTCCAGCACCCGGAAGCCGTTCCGCTCATAGAACGCGATGCGCCGGCGGCGCAGGTCGTTCTCAGCGGGGGCGTCCGAGCAGGGGGCCTCCGCCTCGCCGAAGAGCTGTCCATAGCGCTCCATAAGCAGGGCCAGGATTTTCGTGCCCAGCCCGCCGTTGCGCAGGCCCCGGAGGACGCCGAAGTATTCCAGCAGCGCCCCCTCCCGATGCTCGGAAAGCCACACAATGGCATAGCCCACCGGCTTGCCGTTTTCCGTCACCAGCAAGGGTTCGTAACAGCCCATGTCCATCAGCCGGAGCATGGCCGCCAGCGGCTTCAGCTCCGCGCGGGGGAAGTCCACCGTCATCTCATTTTGATATAGGGCGGTCAGTTCCTCTTTATTTAACAGCTTCAGTTCCATTCGCAAACTCCAAAGTCATCAAAATCGCGTCCTCTTTCGGCGCGTCATAGTAATTCTTCCGCCGTCCCACGGCCGCGAAGCCGTGCTTTTCGTACAAGGCAATGGCGGGGGTGTTGGAGGCGCGCACCTCCAGCATGAGGACGGACAGGTGCTCCCGGCCAAAGCCGATCAGCGCCCCCAGCAGGGTGTCCGCCACCCCCTGGCGGCGGGCCTCCGGGGCCACGGCGATGTTGTCCAGATTGCCTTCGTCCAGCACCACGGACAGCACGGCGTAGCCCAGAATCGAACCGTCCTCCCCCTCCGCCAGCAAGATGGCGGTGTGGGGGTTGTCCAGCGCGTCCCGGAACAGTTCCTCGCTCCAGGGGTCGGCGGGGAAGCAGCGCTTTTCCAGCGCGGCAATTTGGGGCAGGTAGGCGGCGGTCATGGGCACAATGCGATACGTCATCAGCTTCCCTCCCGCCGGAAGAGAAGCTGCCGCCAGATGGGCATATCCGAGGGCAACTCCCGCTGGTAGGCAAACAGCCCGTCCGCTCCTTCTATCACCTCGTCCAGAGTGTGGGCGATGAAATTTCGGTCGTATTCCTCGCCGTCGATTTCCCGGAGGCTCCACTCGGCCAGCTTGCCGGAACCCTCCCGGATGGAGGCCAGCACCAGCCCGCCGGGACGCACCACCTTCGCCATTTGGGCAAAGGCCAGGGGCAGGTCTTTTGTCTCGATGTGTACCAGCCCGGCGGACAGCAGGATGCCGTCCACTATGCCGATGTGGGAGTAGTCGCCCAGCATATCCGCCTGGAAGAATGGGATATCCGGGTTGCGCGCCCGGGCGATGTTCAGGCTCTCACCGCTGAAGTCCAGCCCCAGCGCGTCAAAGCCCTGGGCCCGGATGCGCCCGGTCTCGTATCCCGCGCCGCAGCACAGATCCAGCACCCGCCCGCCGGGGGGCAGAAAGGATAGAAACTCATCCAAACAGGGCAGATACGCCTTGTCGTCATAACCGTTGGCGGCCCATTCCGCCGCGGTCTTGTCATAATATTCCTGTACGCCCCGCATTGACGTGCCTCCCATTACAGCCGCGCCGCCGCCGCCAGCGCCACACGCAGATATTTCTCATAATCAGAGGCGGGCACCGCCCCCAGCGTGCGGCGGTCCCAGGCGTCCCCGTCCAGGCTGTCCTCGGCGTAGAAGAATTCGTACACTTCCGCGCCCCGGAACTGCCCCACCGCCATGGCGGAGGCGCACTCCATGTCCACGGCGACGCAGCCGTCGGCGCGGCGCTTTTCCATGTTGTTCCGGGTCTCCCGGTAGAGGGCGTCGGTGGTCCACACCCGGCCCTTCACATAGGGCAGCTTCAGCTCGTCAAAGACCTCCCCCAGACGCGCCGCCGTGGGCACGTCCACATAGTCGCCGGCGGGCAGATAGTGGTAGCTGACGCCCTCGTCCCGGTAGGCGGCGGTGGGGAGGATGAAGCGCCCGGCGGCAAGGGCCGCGTCCAGCACGCCGCAGGCACCATAGAGCAGCACCTTTTTCGCGCCCAGGGCCAGCACCTCCTCCAGCAGCCCCGCCGTGCCCGCGCCGCCGATGAGGGTCTGGAAGACGCCGATGTCCCTGCCCTTCCAGGAAAGCTTGTAGATGGGGATGGGCCACCCGCCCCTGAGCGTGGCAGCGATCTGCGTATCACAGATGTCCCGCAGGGTCTGGAGGGATTTCTCCTCAAAGGTCATGATGACGGTCTCCGGAAAGCCGTCCACCGGACGGTACATGGCGGAAGGGGGTATAATTTCCTCAGAATTGGGGTCAAAGGTATCAAATAAGCTCATGTCGAGCGCTCCTTTCTAATGTGTCTCCGCCCAGGTGCGGCCCGATTTCGCGTCGGCCACCAGCGGCACGGACAGCGCCGCCACCCCCTCCATCTCCTCCTGGAGCAGGGCCTTGACCTGTTCCGCCTCCTCTTCGGGGCACTCCACGATCAGCTCATCGTGAACCTGGAGGACTAAGCGGGCCTCCAGCCCCTCCGAGCGCAGGCGGCTGTCCACCTTTATCATGGCCAGCTTGATGATGTCGGCGGCGGTGCCCTGGATGGGCATATTCAGCGCCACCCGCTCGCCGAAGGACCGGGTGTTGAAGTTGGAGCTTTTCAACTCCGGCAGCCAGCGCCGCCGCCCGTACATGGTGGACACGAAGCCGTCCTCCCGGCCCCGCTCCACCACCCGGTTCATATAGGAGCGCACGCCGGAATAGTGCTCGAAATACTTCTCCATATACTCTTTGGCCTGGGGGACGGACACGTGGATGTCCTCGGACAGGGAGTAGGCGGAGATGCCGTACACGATGCCGAAGTTCACCGCCTTGGCGGCGCGGCGCAGCTCGGGGGGCACCTCATCCTGGGGAAGCCCGAACACCTGGGAGGCGGTGACGGTGTGGATGTCCACGCCGGAGTTGAAGCCGTCGATCATAGCGCTGTCCCCGGACATATGGGCCAGCAGGCGCAGCTCGATCTGGGAGTAGTCCGCGTCCACCAGCACCTTCCCCGCCGGGGCCACGAACATCTTCCGCATCTCCGCCCCCAGCGGGGTGCGGACGGGGATATTTTGAAGGTTCGGCTCGGTGGAACTCAAGCGGCCTGTGGCGGTGACGGTGTTCTGGAAGCTGGTGTGGATGCGCCCGTCGGCGGCGATGACCTTGCCCAATCCCTCCACATAGGTGGAATTCAGCTTGGTGAGCTGGCGGTAGTCCAGCACCTTGCCCACGATGGCGTGCTTGGGGCGGAGCTTCTCCATCACGTCCACATTGGTGGAGTAGCCCGTCTTGGTTTTCTTCACCGGGGGCAGGCCCAGCTTGTCGAACAGGATGTGTCCAAGCTGCTTTGGGGAGAGGATGTTAAACTTCTCCCCGGCCAGCTCGTAGATCTCTGCCGTCAGGGTGTCGATGCCCAGCTGGAGCTGCTTGCCGAAGTCGCTGAGCGCCTGCCCGTCCACCAGCACGCCGATGCGCTCCATCCGGGCCAGCACCGGACACAGGGGCAGCTCGATGTCGGTGAGGACGGACAGCAGGCCGAATTCCTCCAGCTTGGGCTTGAACAGGTCGTAAAACGCCTCGATCCAGGCGGTGTCCTCGTACCAGGCGGTCTGGGCCTTCAGGCCGTCGTCCAGCAGGGAGAAGGCTTCCTCATCCCTGTAGGCGGCGTTAAGCTCCACTTCCTTTTTGAAGTAGGACATGGCCAGCTTGCGCAGCTCGTAGCTGCCCGCGGTGGGGTCCAGCAGGTAGGCGGCCAGCTCGGTGTCGAAGACGAAACCCCACTGGGGCGAGCCCTCCGGCTCAATGCCCTCGTCCAGCAGGGCGCGGCACAACTCCTTGACGCCGTGGGCCACCTTCTTCACCTTGTCCGAAAACAGCGCCGACAGCAGGGCGTGGTAGTCCCCCTCGTACCGGCTGGCCCGGATATCGTAGAGGTATGCCCGCTTCCCGTCATCCTCGGACAGGCTCACCGCCACCCCCGCCAGCTCGGGCAGGGGCAGGACGGCAACGCAGTCCGCCGCCTCCCATTTTTGGAGGGCCGCTTGGAAGTCCTGCTCGGTGAGTACGTCCATGCTAGTTACCTGGACTTCAACAGGGGCCGCGGCGGGGCTTGCCCCTGTGGAACCGGGGGTGAGCTTCAGCTTGTCGATGAGCTTGTTGAACTCCAGGTTCAGCAGTTTTTCGTAGAGGACAGGTTCATTAAAGGGTTTGCGCTCCGCGTCCGCCGGGTCGAAATCCATGGGCGCGTCGCAGCGGATGACGGCCAGGTCGTAACTCATCCGGGCGTCCGCCTCCCCCTCGGTCAGCTTCTTCACCACCCCGGGCTTGGCGGGGACGTTGGGAGCCATGCAGATGTCCGGCATATGGTCGTAGAGGTGGTCTATGGTGTGGTACAGCTGGATCAGGGCCATGGCGGTCTTTTCCCCCACGCCCTTCACACCGGGGTAGTTGTCGGAGGAGTCCCCCATCAGCGCCTTGAGGTCAATGAGGTGGATGGGGTCGAAGCCGTATTCTTCCCGGAAGCCGTCGGGCGTGACGCTCCGGGTGGTGGTCTGGCCCATGCGGGTGGTGACCAGCTTGACGGTGGTGTGTTCGTCGATGAGCTGGAGCGAGTCCTTGTCCCCGGTGACGATGACGGTCTCGCCTCCCTGGGCGGCGTTCACCCTTGACATGGTGCCCAAGAGGTCGTCCGCCTCCCAGCCCTCCAGCTCGTAGCGGCGGATGTTCATGGCGTCCAGCACCTCTTTCAGCACCGGCATCTGGACGGCCAGTTCTTCCGGCATCCCCTTGCGCTGGGCCTTATAGTCGGCGAACGCCTTGTGCCGGAAGGTGGGCGCGCGCATATCGAAGGCCACCGCCAGCCCCTCGGGCTGCTCCTCGTCCAGCAGCTTGAACAGGATATTCAAAAAGCCGAAAATGGCGTTGGTGGGCAGGCCCTCCCGGGTGGTCAGGTTCTGGCTGACGCCGTAAAAGGCCCGGTTGACGATGGAGTTGCCGTCGATGACCATGAGCTTCATAGGGAACACCTCTCAAGTTGAATAATATAGTATACCACTTTGGATGAAAACGCGCAAGGGAGCGTCCCCGGAAAAAGAAAAAGCCAACACCCCTCAGGATGTTGGCAAGTCCCGCCGCAGGTTCGGGGTGCTGCCGCCCCGAAAAACGCGATTTCATTCAGCATTGTCATACTAACAGACTTTTGGGCAAAAGTCAAGTGGCGGATCATCCTTGTATTTTCCCGCAAAATGTCGTATGATATAGTCAGTACATCGGACGCACAAAGTGCGCAAGTGCGGGCTATAGAAAAAAGCACGCGGGAAGCTGGCAAACCCGCTGTCTCAGCGGGAAAATGATACATAAAGGAGGCCATCCCATGGAAGAGAAGAGAATGCTGACAGTCATCGTGGACGGCGTGGAGTATGCCTATCCCCACGGGACGCCCTACCGCGCCATCGCGGCGGATTTTCAAAGCCGTTTCCCCTATGACATCCTGCTGGTCAACCGGGACGGAAAGTTGTGTGAGCTCCACAAAGTCCTGGATCGGGACTGCTCGCTGAAAATGATCACCGCCCAGGATGTGCCCGGCATCCAAACCTATGAGCGCAGCGCGCTTTTCCTGCTGCTGAAAGCCTTCTACGACGTGGCGGGCCGGGAAGGCGTGGATCATATCTCCGTGGGCTACTCCCTCAGCCGTGCCCTCTTTCTCCGCGCCAAGGGCAGCTTCACCCTGGATCAGGCCCTGCTGGACCGGGTGGAGGAGCGGATGCGGGAGCTGTCCGCCCAGGCGCTTCCCATCGAGAAGAAATCCATCAACACCGATGACGCCATAGAGCTGTTCCGCCGGGAAGGTATGTTCCACAAGGCCCAGCTTCTCAGTTTCCGGGTCAACTCCCACGTCAACGTCTACTCCCTGGACGGCTTTGTAGACTATTTCTATGGCTACATGGTGCCGGACACCAGCTACATCAAGTGCTTCGGCCTGGAGCTATTTGAGGACGGCTTTATCCTGCGCCTGCCCACTCTGAAGAATCCCAGCCAGTTGGGGGAGTTCCGCCCCTCCATGAAGGTCTTCCAGGCGCTGTCTGAATCCACCCGGCGCTGTGAGGCGCTGGGCGCCTCCAACGTGGCGGATTTGAATACCACCATCGCCCAGGGCGGCGCCACGCCGCTGATCCTGGCCTACGAGGCCATGATGGAGAAACGGATCGGCGACATCGCCGCCGAGATCGCCAGCCGAAAGGACGTCCGCTTCGTCATGATCGCGGGGCCCTCCTCCTCCGGCAAAACCACCTTCTCCCACCGGCTGTCCACCCAGCTGCGCTCCTGCGGCCTGCACCCCCACGCCATCGCCACCGACAACTATTTTGTGAACCGGGACAAAACACCTAAGGACGAAAACGGCAATTATGACTTTGAGGGCCTGGGGGCCATGGACGTGGAGCAGTTCAACACGGACATGGTGCGGCTGCTGAACGGCGAGACGGTGGAGATGCCCTCCTACAACTTTAAAAAGGGCGCCCGGGAATATAACGGCAATTTCCTCACCTTGAAGGAGGGCGACGTGCTGGTCATCGAGGGCATCCACTGCCTCAACGACCAGTTTACCTACGCGCTGCCCCGCGAGAGCAAATACCGCATCTACATCAGCTGCCTCACCACGCTGAACATCGACGACCACAACCGCATCCCCACCACAGACGCCCGCCTGCTGCGGCGCATCGAGCGGGACGCCCGAACCCGGGGCTACAGCGCCCAGGCCACCATCAAAATGTGGCCCTCCGTCCGGCGGGGGGAGGAGAACAACATCTTCCCCTTCCAGGACAGCGCGGACGTCATTTTCAACTCCGCCCTGGTCTACGAGACGGCCCTGCTGAAGCCCTACGTGCAGCCTCTGCTGTTCGGCGTTCCCCGGGACAGCGAGGAGTACATGGAAGCCAAGCGGCTGCTGAAGTTTTTGAACTATTTCCTGCCCATCCCCGCGGACAATATACCCAAAACATCCCTTGTGCGAGAGTTCATCGGCGGAGGCATCTACCACGCCTGACCTGAACAAACACCGCCATTCGATCCAATGGATCGAATGGCGGTGTTTCGTTAGCCTTCCTCTGTCAGGGTGATTCCGGAATAGCGCAGATGTACCCCGGCGGTCTCACCGGGCATCCCGCTGTAGATCAAAAGCTGAAGCCGGTCGCCGCCCTCCTTGGGGGTGAAAAAACTCCAGGAATAGCCGTGTTCCTCTCCGTACTCCAGATCAATGACCCCATAGTCGATGGCGCTGCTGGTGGACGCGTTGTACAGCAGCGTTCCGACGCTGGCCGGGCCGCCCTCAAGCCGCTCCGCCCCATCAAACCGCAGCGTATACCGCTTCCCATACTCCAGCTCATCCGCCACCACCGCGAAATTGTACTGGTTTTCGCTGGCGGGCAGCTCTATCACGTCCTCTTCCGCCACGACCTGCGGCTCGCCCAGCGCGCTCTCCCACGCGGCGGTGGCCGCACAGCCAAAGTCGGTATAACCCGCCCCTGAACCCACCATATCGGCGCTGATCATCACCATCACGAGATCCGGCTGGCACATGGTGATATATTCCGACACATTGCACGAGGTCATGTAGCGCGGATCCAGCACATGGACCTCCTGGAACATCGTGGAGAAATATGCCTGCATGGGCAGGGTGAAGCTATCCTTAATCATCACGACCTTCAGCTTATTGGGCGCGGCGGCGTTCCGGTGCTGAACCACAGGGTAGTCGCCGCCAATATAGACGCAGTACGGACTGAGCTTGAACAGATCCCGCCGTTCAATGTGCTCCATCTTCAGGATCGCGTCGGAAAAATCGCCGTGATAGAACCCATAGTGGATCATGGGCACCGCGCAGGACATCTCCGTCTCAAATTTCGGCGTGTAGTAGGTGATGTCGTCCACGCCGCCGAAAAAGGCGCCCACCCGCTTCCCCTGGGAGCCGAGGAACCAGTCCCGGTAGGTGTGGGCCTCCCACTGGTCTGGATCAGTATAGGTCATGTCAACGGTCTGCTCCGGCACCAGCCGGGCCAGATGCTCCACGATGATCGGGAACGCCTTCAGGGCCGCGGCACACGTCCAATGATGGTCGGTGGCAAAGAAATTCTCGGTCACCGCCTCCGGCGTGGCGCTGAGCGCGGGGCGCAGGTCACAGGTGGGCACGCCGCCCTCCTCCAGCCGCCGCAGCAGCTCGTCGGCGTTGCCATTGGCGGGATAGTCCATGCCGTCGGGCATCAGCTCGTCTTGCGCGTCCACCTTGCAGGGCGCCTGCACATACAGGAGCGGGATGTCCCTGTCCGCCAGAAATTCGTTGAATTCAATGAGATTGTCGGCGGTGGGGCCCATGTCCTTCTGGTAGGACGGGAACGTCAGCATTCCGTTGTCCAGCCGGATGACGCCATTGCACAGCCGCTGTCCCAGCGCCCGGGAAAACAGCCCGTTCAGGTTGACGAACGCCGTCTTTTCCCGGGCAGCGCCGGTATACGCGGCCTGCACCTCCTGGACAAACTGGGGAAAATCGCTCTCCCCTTTCGCCAGAGCCTTCGCCGGGGCGAAAAACGCCCGGATATTCAACATCATGACGGCGGTAAGAAACCCCAGCACCGCGACGGTGAGAACGCCGGCGGCCGTCGGCTTTCCACGCTTCTTGTTCTCCATGCCCAGCTCACACCCCTTTCCGGCTGCCCTTCTTAAAAGTTGAAGTAGATAAACGGGTTATGGGCGTTCATCTCCAAATAGGAGACCCCCACCAGGAACAGAAGAAATTGCGTGGTGCAGGCGATTCCATTGCACAGCGACGCGGCGGCGGCACCCCGGGCGGACAGCCGTTCCCGCAGGATCCTCCAGATCGGGGTTGAGCAGACCAGGCCCGCCACAAGGACGGCGAAGCACTCCCGGAACTGGCTCCGGAACGTGTCGTCCACCAGCGCGTTGCCCGCCGCCCCAAACATGGAGCGCAGATAGATCAGGGCCGAGGGCAGATCCGCCGCGCGGAAAAGCACCCAGCCGAACATGACCACCAGAAGGGTAAACACCTGATACAGTCCGGCGGCGGCGCCGGGCTTCGCCAGGCGCTGGGGCAGGGCCAGCAGCTTTTCCACCGTAATCAGCACACCGTACAGCAGGCCCCACACGATGAAATTCCAGCTCGCGCCGTGCCACACACCCGTTGCCAGCCACACCACGAACAGGTTGAACACCAGCCGCCACTTGCTGCCCACCCTGGAGCCGCCCAGCGGGAAATAGATGTAATCCCGGAACCAGGAGCCCAGCGAGATGTGCCACCTCCGCCAGAACTCGGTCACGGTTTTGGAGATATAGGGATAGTTGAAATTCTCCAGGAAGTGGAAGCCGAACATCTCGCCCAGCCCGATGGCCATTTCCGAATACCCACAGAAATCAAAGAAAATCTGCAAAGAGTAGCACACCGCCCCCAACCATGCCAGGGCGACGCTGGGCGTTCCGGCGCTGAAGGCCGCGTCCGCGGCCTGCGACAGAAGGTTCGCCAGCAGCATCTTCTTGTTGAAGCCGTAGAGGAAGCGGAGCATTCCGCCGCAAAAGCCCTCCCAGGTCACCCGGCGCTCGTTGATCTGATCCTCAATGGTGGTGTAGCGCACAATGGGCCCCGCAATCAGCTGGGGAAACAGGGCGATGTACAGCCCCAGGTAGGCCGGATTCTTTTGCACCGGCGTCCCCCGGTACACGTCGATCACATAGCTGACAGATTGAAAGGTAAAAAATGAGATCCCGATGGGAAGCACAAAGGAGGTGACCGGGATATTCGCGCCGGATGCCAAGCTGTGGATGGTTCCAGTGACAAAATTCATGTATTTGTACACGAACAAAATGCCCAGATCCACACAGACCGCGATGGCGAGAACCAGCTTACGCAGGGCGGTTCCCACTTCCAATTCTGCAATGCGCAGGGCCATCAAATAGTTCCACAGGATGGAAAACAGCATGACGGCGACGAATTTGGGCTCACCCCACGCGTAAAAGAACAGACTTGCCAGCAGAAGCCAGTAGTTGCGCGCCTTTGTGGGCAGCAAAAAGTAGAAACCCAGCGTCAACGGAAAAAACATAAATAGAAATTCCATGCTGGTGAAAAGCATCGGCTTGTCCCTCCTCTCGTTTCCGCCGGACAGCATAAAGGGCAGCGAGGCGAAGCCCCGGCCGCAGAGGCGGCGCTGTACAGCGGGCATGAAATCAACGCAAGATCAGGAAAATTTTATTCGTCCTTCGGCTTCTCTCCCGGCGGCTCCTGCCGCGAACCGGCCTGCTCCCGCTCTCCCCGCAGCTCAAAGTGGATCAGCAGGCTCAGCAGGGCGCGCAGAGCGATCACCGCCCCCAAAATCAGCAGCTCGCTCATCTCCCGCACCAGCACCGTTTTCAAAATCTCCGCCGCCATTTTGAACTCCAGCGCCGTGGCCAGGCCGTTGGCCAGCTCCACCTTGAAATCAAATTCACGGTGGAGCAAAATGGTTTGCAGATATTCCCAGAACGCGTGGAGCGCGCTGAAGCACACCACAAAAATGCCCATCAGCTCCAAAAAGGATGTGATGGTGGGCAGTATGGCCTCGATCAGCTCTTCCAGCATCGCCAGCTCGCCTCTTTCCCATAAGATTAGACCTTAGCCGCCGTGTTTCATACAGCATTTTCCAGTAGTATAGCATCGCTGCAAGCCGCTATGCGGCATTTCTCGATATTATAGCAGAAAATGGCGATAACCACAAGGGGCAATCATACGGCAGGCACCTCTCCCACCTTATTTTCCACCTGCATTGGCCTGTATAATTCTACGTTCGCGTCCTAAAGAGGAGCTGAACGCTCTTCCCCATTTCTTTCGCATACAAAAGTTCCCCGTATTCTCAATGAATACGGGGAATTTTTTATTCAATGCTTTCCGGCAGTATCTCCCGCATCACTCAAGGCCCATATTTAGCCGCCCTGCCGCAAATACTGACTCCATCAAACCAACGGATCTAACAGCCACACAAGCCGGAATACACGTTAACGGATCCGAAGCCAGCGAAGCTGAATTCGTACAAGCAGAAGATCAATCAGCAACTGAAAGAGACGCCATACTCGGCGGTGCGGATCTTGGAAAAGCTGCAAAAGAATTGATGCTGTCAGTCCGGCCCCTGCTCCTCAGGAAAATGGATTTTAAGCGAGAGTGGCACAGCCGCCTTGACAATTATCCAAAGATGGGGTATTCTATTCAATACGGTCGCAGATGCCGTACTCGGCTGACTCGAAATCATGCGGGTCGGGCGGACGGCTAGTGACGGGAAGCGTTTGAAATAAATATGCAGCGGTATCGAAGTGGTTATAACGGCCCTGACTCGAAATCGTGTGGGTCAGGCGGTTGGCTAACGGCGGAAACCGTTGGTATCACTGGTTTTCTTGAAATATCTACGCTTTTCTGCGGCTCCATATCTACGGATTTTCTACACTTTTTCTACGTTTTCTACGCGGAGCCCGGACACTGTGGTGGACGGGCAAACCGTTGGAAATACACGATGCAGCGGTATCGAAGAGGTCATAACGGGGCTGACTCGAAATCAGTTTGTAGGAAACTACACGTGGGTTCGAATCCCACCCGCTGCGCCACGTCGGGGCAAGCTATGTATCGCTTGCCCCGACTTTTTTCAAAAGTCAGGGCGCGCTCACTCCGCTGCCCCTCCTTTCCCCACAAAGCCAGAGAACGGCTTTGCCGTGGGCGGGCCTTTGGCCCGCTTAGGCCTGGGGCGGCTTTGCCGCCTAACGGCGGGGGCCCCATTTGCTGCGGCGAG
>CAMWRX010000012.1 GCA_947176765.1 uncultured bacterium | reverse complement strand
GATGTGGGGGCCGTACTGGGCTTCAAAATCCCGGGCCTTTTGCAGGGCTTCGCTGGTCATGGTGTGACAACCTCCTTGGCTGCTACAGTTACAATCATATCATAACGCTTTTTTGGGTCGATGGCAATGCCGGTTTTTCAAAAAAGAGCGGCGGGTTGCCGCCTTTCCATCATCATAGGGAATAGGCATGATCATTAATTCGGAACAAGTATTTTACATTTTGCAGAGATGCTGGTATGATAGATTTACAAAGTTAAAGGCGTAAACGGTCAAGGACAGAAAGGATGGTCACTATGGCAGTCAAACAGACAGCGGGCAGAGAGGCTCTGGGAGAATTTGCCCCGAAATTTGCCCAGCTCAACGACGACGTACTTTTTGGCGAGGTGTGGAGCAGGGAGGAACAACTGTCCCTGCGGGATCGCTCCCTGGTCACGGTGACGGCACTGATGGCCCAGGGGCTGACGGATTCCTCTTTCCAGTACCATTTGATGTCGGCGAAGCAAAACGGCATCACAAAGTCGGAGATTGCGGAAATCCTGACCCACGCGGCCTTTTACGCGGGCTGGCCCAAGGCCTGGGCGGCCTTCCGTATGGCCAAAGACATCTGGACGGAGGACGGGGCCGATGAAAAATCCGCCCACGCCAACGCCATGATTTTCCCCATTGGCCAGCCCAACGACGGGTTTGCCCAGTATTTCATCGGCCAGAGCTACCTCGCGCCCCTCTCCACCCAGCAGGTGGGCATCTTTAATGTGACGTTTGAGCCGGGATGCCGCAACAACTGGCACATCCACCACGCGGACAAGGGCGGCGGACAGATTCTGGTCTGCGTCGCCGGACAGGGCTGGTATCAGGAGTGGGGCCAGGAGGCCCGGGCGCTGCGTCCGGGAGACGTGGTCAACATCCCCGCCGGCGTCAAACACTGGCACGGCGCGGCGGCGGGCAGCTGGTTCTCCCACCTGGCCATTGAGGTGCCGGGCGAGAACGGCCGCGCCGAGTGGCTGGAGGCCGTGGATGACGCGCAGTACGGAAAATTAGGCAAATAGAGAGGTTTTACCATAGAAATCATTGAAAATCAACGCTTTGACCAGGAGCGGGCGCTGTACGGCAGCAGGGACCTGACGGTGCGGGGCTGCGCGTTTGACGGCCGGACGGGGAGAGCGCCTTCAAAGAGTGTGAGCGCATCGTGGCGGAGGACTGCTTCTTCAACCTGCGCTATCCCCTCTGGTACGTCCACGGGCTGGCCATCCGCCGCTCGGAGATGACCGAGCTGTGCCGGGCCGCCCTGTGGTATTCAGACCACATCTCCATCACCGACAGCCAGCTCCACGGCATCAAGGCCCTGCGGGAGTGCGCCGATATCTCCGTCACTGGCTGCGACATCCGCTCCCCGGAGTTTGGCTGGTCGGCAAAGGACGTGGAGCTGCGGGACTGCGACGCGGAAAGCGAATACTTTTTCATGCGGGCGGAGAATCTCTCCTTCTCCGACGTCCGCTTTGTGGGGAAGTATTCGTTCCAATACATCAAAAACGCCCGCTTTGACCACTGCACATTTGACACCAAGGACGCGTTCTGGCATTCTGAGAACGTCACCGTCACGGACAGCGTCGTGAAAGGCGAGTACCTGGCCTGGTACTCCCAGGGGCTGACCCTGATCCGCTGCAAGATCATCGGCACCCAGCCGCTGTGCTACTGCAAGGGGCTGACGCTCATCGACTGCGAAATGGAGGGCACCGATCTCTGCTTTGAAAAGTCCGAGGTGGAGGCCACCGTCACCACCCCCATCTTCAGTGTAAAAAATCCCCGCTCCGGCACCATCACCGCGCCCGCTGTGGGCGAAATCATCATGGACGACCCGGGGGCGCGGGGAGAGATCGTGATCCGTGAACCAGCCGGCAGCGGCTGCACCTAAAAAACGGAGGCAGGGAAATGCGAACCCCACTTTTCAAAAATAGAGCTTGACAAACCAAGCATCCGTACTATAATAAGAGTACGGATGTTTGATTTTTGTGCGGCTCGCCCCTTTGTCCCTCATCGATGTGGGGCTGTGTCCGCCCACTGACCGGAAAGGGGAGAATTCTGTGGATGTCATGGACAAGCTGACGATCCTGGCCGACGCCGCCAAGTATGACGCCGCCTGCACCTCCAGCGGGGTGACCCGGGGCGCCAGGCCGGGCACCATCGGCACCGCCGCCAGCTCCGGCTGCTGCCACACCTTTTCCGCCGACGGGCGGTGCGTATCCCTGCTGAAAGTGCTCTACACCAACCACTGCTGCTACGACTGCGCCTACTGCGTCAACCGCCGCTCCAATGACGTGCCCCGGACGGCCTTTACTCCCCGGGAGCTGGCGGAGCTGACCATCCAGTTTTACCGGCGCAATTATATCGAGGGACTGTTCCTGTCCTCGGCGGTGCTGAAAAGCCCCGATTACACCACGGAACGGATCATCGAGACCCTGCGCCTGCTGCGCACACAATACCATTTCAACGGCTATATCCACGCCAAAGCCATTCCCGGGGCGGATCCCGGCCTCACCTATGAGCTGGGCCTGCTGGCGGACCGGCTGAGCGTCAACATCGAGCTGCCCTCGGAGGGCTCCCTCCGGCTGCTGGCTCCCGACAAGAGCAAAACCGCCATTTTCAAGCCCATGGCCCAGATCCGGGACGGGGCGGCACAGTCCAAGGCGGAGCTGAAGCTCTACCGCCACGCGCCCCGGTTCGCCCCGGCGGGGCAGTCCACCCAGATGATCGTGGGGGCCACCCCGGAGAGCGACCGGCATATTTTGTCCCTGACAGAGGGGCTTTACCAGAAATACCACTTGAAGCGGGTATTCTACTCCGCCTATATGCCGGTGTCCGACCACAAAAACCTGCCCGCCCCCGTGGGGTTCAAGCCGCCCCTTCTGCGGGAGCACCGGCTTTATCAGGCCGACTGGCTGCTGCGGTTCTATGGCTTCACCGCCGGGGAAATTCTGGACGACGACCACCCCAACTTTGACGAGGCCCTGGATCCCAAGAGCGACTGGGCCCTCCGCCACCCGGAGTTTTTCCCGGTGGAGGTGAACCGGGCGGACTACGAGGCCATCCTGCGGGTGCCCGGCATCGGGGTTCGGGGCGCCCAGAAGATCATTGCCGCCCGGCGGTACGGCCCCCTCTCCTTTGAGGGGCTGAAGCGGCTGGGCATCGTGATGAAACGGGCGCAGTATTTCATCACCTGTTCGGGCCGGATGCTGCCCGGGCTGCGGTTCGGCCCCGACAGCGTCTACCGCCGCCTGACCGGATTGGAGCAGATGGAACTGGGCGGAGACGGCTGGCAGCAGTTGTCCCTGTTCGGCCAGGAGGTGGGCTGAGATGACGGCCTACCGGTATGACGGCACCTTCGCCGGCTTTTTGACCTGCGTCTGGGATGCCTTGGAGCGTAAAATTGAGCCTGTGGAGTTCCTGCGTTTCGACGATGAGGCCAGCCTCTGGGAGGCGCGGGAGATGTCCACAGACGAGGGGCGCGCCAAACGGCTCTATGCCGCGCTGGCCCGCCGGGTCTCCCCCACCTTTCAAAAGCTCATCGCCCGGGGGTTTTTGACCTGCCTGCCCCAGAAGGAGCTGGCCCTGCTGGAGCTCATCCGCCGGGGGCTTCGGGAGGGGGATCGGGTGCGGCAGGATCTGAGCGACCCGGTGGTGGCCAGGGTCAACCTGGCGCTCACAAAAATGTGGACGGAGTGGGATCATTTGAAGGGCTTCGTCCGCTTTTCCGACCTGGACGGCATTCTGGCCGGGGAGATCGAGCCTAAAAACCGGGTGCTGCCCTTGCTGGCCCCCCATTTTGCCGCGCGGTACTCCGGGGAACGGCTGGCCCTCTATGACCGCACCTACCATGAGATCTTTCTCTCCGACCAAGGGCGGTGGAATATCCTCCCCGCCGAGGACTTCCGCATGGGCCCCGCCGGCACAGAGGAGCGGGCGTTCCGGGCCATGTGGCGGAAATACTTTCAAACCATCGCCATTGAGGGACGGATCAACCCCAAATGCCAGTCCACCCATATGCCCAAACGCTACCGCCATGTGATGACCGAGTTTCTCACCGACGAGGAGATGGAGACGGGCCTGCCGGGTCAGACTGCCAGGGCGCTGGAAGAGCGCCCCACAGCCCAAACACCGGACTGCGGGGCATGAAAATCTGCTGGAAACGGAACAAATCCACGGGCCATGATAATTTGACATGGCCCGTGGATTTGTTGGCAATGCGGTTTCCAGCTTGACGGACGAGAGGCGGTGAGGTATGCTATATCCATGCGGGAAAACGCGGGGCCCAGCGGGCCCAGAGGATACAAAGGAGAGGAACGCGTATGTCACAGCCTGTCACATTCGCCATCTGCGGCTGCGGGGCCCGGGGCCTGGAAGCCTATGCCCCCTATCAGGAGCGACACCCGGACGAGATGAAGGTAGTCGCCGGGGCGGACATCCGGCCCGAGCGCCTGGCCATGCTGCGGGAACGGTATGGCGTGCCGCCCGAGCGGTGCTTTGCCTCCGGCGCGGAGCTGCTGGCGCAGCCGCGCCTGGCCGACGTGATGATCGTGGCCACCCAGGACCGGCAGCACGTCTCCGACGCCCTGGCCGCCCTGGATAAAGGTTACCACGTGCTGCTGGAAAAGCCCATCTCCCCCAATTTGGAGGAGTGCCGCGCCCTTCAGAAGAAGGCCCACGAGACGGGGAAAGTGGTGGTGGTGTGCCATGTGCTGCGGTACACCAGGTTCTACTCTGTCCTGGAGGAGCTCCTACGCCAAGGGGAGATCGGCAAGCTGGAGACCATCGACGCCATCGAGCACGTGGCCTACTGGCACCAGGCCCACAGCTTTGTCCGGGGCAACTGGCGAAACGACCTTGAAACCAGCCCCATGATCCTGCAAAAGAGCTGTCACGACATGGACATTTTGCGCTGGCTGGCGGGGGAACCCTGCCTGAAGGTGCAGAGTTTTGGCGCGCTGGACTATTTCACGGCGGAAAACGCCCCGGACGGGGCGGCTCTGCGCTGCCTGGACGGCTGCAAATGCAAGGACGACTGTCCCTACGACGCGGAGAAAATTTACATCACCGACCCCCGCACCGGCGTACACGGCGGCGGAAAGGGGTGGCCCTGCGGCGTGCTGGTCAGCGACCCCACGGAGGAAAAGCTCCGGGAAGCCCTGCGCACGGGGCCTTACGGGCGCTGTGTGTTCCACTGTGACAACAACGTGGTGGATCATCAGACCGTGAATCTGGAGTTCGCCAGCCACATTCACGCCACCTTTACCATGACCGCCTTTACCCAGTCCTGCCACCGCACCATCAAGGTGACGGGCACTTTGGGCGAGATCGAGGGGGACATGGCGGAAAATACCCTCCATCTCCGCCGGTTCGGCCGGCCGGAGCGGATCATCGATCTGCGGGAGGAGGGCGGCCAGTACTCCGGCCACGGCGGCGGAGACTTCGGCCTGATATCCAGCTTCTGCAAGCTCATCGCCGACGGCGGCTCCCGGGGGCTCACCGATGTGGACGCTTCTGTAGAGAGCCATGTCATGGCTCTGGCCGCCGAGGCCTCCCGTCTGGTGGGGGGCAAAACCATCACACTGGCTGATTTTTAAGGAGGTCTTTGACGTGGAATTGACGGAACAAGCCATCCTTCTCCAGGCGCCCAACCCCGCGGCGGCGGAAAGCGGCAGGAAGCTGTCGAAAAAGGGCAGCTTCTCCGCCCACCGCAAAACGGAGGACGGCACCCTCTACTGGTGCGAGTGCGCAGGCAGCGGCAAGAATCCATACCGCGTGTCCATCGACTTTACCCAGGCGGATTCTCCCACGTGCCGCTGCTCCTGCCCCAGCAGGCAGTTCCCCTGCAAGCACGCCCTGGGGCTGATGTTTGAAATTCTGGCGGGAAAGGAATTTGAGATCGCGGACATTCCCCAGGACATCGCCGACAAGCGGGCCAAGCAGGCCGCCCGGGCGGCGAAGAAGGAGGCGGCGGCTGAGGAGGGCGGCAGCCCCGCCAAGCCCAAGAAGCCCAACGCCGCCGCCCAGAAGAAAAAGCTGGCAAAGCAGTTAGAGGGCCTGGACATGGCGGAGAAGATGGTGGACGAGCTGCTTACCTCCGGCCTTGGCACCCTGGCGGGCAGCTCCGCCCAGACCTTTGACAAGCTGGCCAAGGATCTGGGGAGCTGCTACCTCACCGGGCCCCAGACGGCGTTTACCCGCATTGCCCTGACAGTTCGCACCGTGCAGAAGGATCCCGCCCAGGCGGACGCGGCTTACGCCGAGGCGCTGCGGCTGCTGGTGGCGCTGCGCTCTACCATCAAGAAGGGCCGCGTATTCTTGGAGGGCAAATTGGAGGCGGGCAACTACTCCGCCGAGGACTCCGCCCTGTTTGAAGCGCTGGGCGGCGTGTGGAAGCTGGAGGACTTGAAGGCCATCGGCTCGGTCAAGGAGAACGCAAAGCTGGTGCAGCTCTCCTTTGACGTGTCCTACGACGAGGCAAAAAAGGAGTACGTGGAGCGGGGCTGGTGGCTGGACATCGACAGCGGTGACATCTGGCAGACCTTGAATCTGCGCCCGGTCAAGGCGCTGAAATACGTAAAGGGGGACGACAGCCGGTTCGATCTGCTGGAGATCCCCGCCCTGTACATCTACCCCGGGGAGGGGGACCGCCGGGTGCGCTGGGACAGCGCGTCCACCCGGCCCCTGACGGCTCAGGAACAGGCCGGCCTTCCCGCCCTGGCCCAGCCCGATTTGGCGGCCGCCACGAAGCTGGTGAAGGGGAAAATCAAGAACACCCTGGCCCCCAAATTCCTGGCGGTGCTGGTGCCTATCGGGCAGGTCGGCACAGTGGGGGAAACGGGGATTGGATCCGGCAGCGCAAGCACGGGGACCGTCATTGCCGCCTGCGGCGTCAACGACCGGTCCGGCAGCGCAAGCGCTGCCTACGTGCTGGAGGACGCTCAGGGGGGCCGCATCCTCCTCCGGGATCGTCCCGAGGACGGCGCGGATCACGCCTGCACGGGGCGGCTTGGGATGCTGCCTTGGGCCATCCCGGCGGGCAGCGCCCTGTTCGGCCTGATGTTTTACGACGGGCGGGACAAGGCCCTGTGCCTCCACCCCTACAGCGTGGTTACGCCGGATAACATCATCCGGCTGCAGTATTGAGGAGGTGCGGTCATGAATTTACAGCCTCTTTATGACGTGAAGGAGCGGTTGGAATACGCCGCCATCGCGGGCGTGTCCCTGCTGGGGGAGGACTTCCGTCTCCAGCGGGCGGCGGAGGCCCTGAAGCCCCTGGCCGCGGCCAGCCCGGTATTTGGGAAAATCGATGCGGGGCTGGCCAAGCTGCTGGCCGCGCCCCCGGAGCAGCGCTCCGGTCTGCTGCTGGACGTGCTGGCCCTGGTGGACGCGGTGGCGTATACCCAGGCAAAAACCGGAGTAGACGGCGGTTTAGAACCCCTGCCCGTAGGCGGCGGGGTATATCGCCAGATCTCCTACGGACAGATCAGCCCCCTGCTCACCGCCCTCACCACCACCGGCGGCGGGCGGATGGAGATCGTGAAATCCGCCTGGGAAAACCACCCCGAATTTTTTGAGGATTACCGGGTGCTGCCCGCGGTCATTGGCGGACTGGGGGACAGCTACGGCGAGATGGGAGAGCTGTGCGCCACCCTGCTGAAAGAGCTGGGGCCGTCTGTGATCCCAGCACTGAAACAGGACTTTGACCCCGCCGGAAAGAAGGAGATGGCCCGCCGGGTGGAGGTAATCGCCGCGCTGGAAGGCAAAGCCGCCACGCCCTGGCTGCGGGAAATTCTGCCCGACGCGAAAAAGGACGTACGCACCGACGTCATCACCGCCCTGGGCGGAGACGGAGACAACGTCGCCCTTTTGCTGGATCTGGCGAAATCCGAGCGGGGCAAAAACCGGGACGCGGTGCTGGAAGCCCTGGCAAAACAGGGCGGGGACGAGGTCAACGCGTTCTGGGAAAATGAACTGGCCAAAAATAGTCAGGCCGTCACCTTCCTGCGCACGACCCGGGCGGACTGGGCCTCCGACCTGGTGGCCCGGGGACTATGGGACCGGGTGGAGGCCGCAGTGGAGCAGGGCGGCCAGATCGGTAAGGAAACCCATGCGGATATCTTGACCTGGCTGGCCTCCGCCAAGGGCAAGTCCTCCCCTTCCATACTGGACTTTTGGCGCTGGGCGGACGCTAAAACGGAGGCCATCGGCAAACTGCAAAATCACACCGGCCAGCCCCTGCGCCTGGGGGCGCAGCTCACCGAGCTGCTGCTGGACAGTCTATGCTGTGCCGGGCCGGGGCCGCTGTGCGAGCTGTGCCTGGAGCTGTGGGGAAAGCACAAAACCGAGGCCCGCTGGCTGCCCCACGCAGTCGTGGCGTCGCTGCTCACCCGCTCGGCCAGCGAGGTGTACGACGAGTTCTCCCCCTATGTGCCCGCCGTCAAACCCCTTCTGGGCGGTGCCCAGAAGCAGGCGCTCCACAACGCCGTCCTCGAAGGGCTGGGGCGGCTGGCGCGGAAGGAGGATACCGGGGCCTATCTCATCAACGGCGTCTGGCCCACCGCCCAGCCGCTGGACAAACGGTGGATCAAGCGGCTCACCCATGCCGTGTGGAAGACCACGGGAAAGAATGGGAGCGGCTCAGCCTATGCCTACTGGGAGCCGATTGAGGAGTACGATTTGACCTTGATCCGGCTGACCGACCCGGCGGACGAGGAGACACGGGCGCTGCTCGTCCCCTACCTCCGGGAGCGGATGGCGGAGAACGGGCAGCCATACAGCTACAGCCATTATCTGTTCCGGTTCGGCGGCAGCCCCAGGGGCGTACTGGGAAAGGCGATGGCAAGGAACTCCAAGAGCAACCGCCTTGGCGTATTATGGCGGCTGATGAACGACGCAGCCCAAGTCCTGCCGCCGGAGGAGACGGCGATGCTTTTGGAGGAAGTTCTGTCCTCCGGCGGCATCAACAAGGAAGCCCTGCCTACGGCTCAAAAGGCCATCCCCTGGACTATTGAGCAGCTCCGGGCAGGCAAACCCTTCCCGGACTGGGACGACTGGCTGAATCTAAGGTAAACGGAGGAATGTGACATGGCAGACAAAAACGTACAGCGCCTCCCGGCGGAGGAGCTTTATCAAACCGAACTGGACGCGCTGATTTCGGCGGAGACCGACACCGTCCCCACCGGCTGGCGGATGTCCCCCCGGTCGGTGCTGACCTACCTCATCGGAAACGTGAAGGTGAAGGGCGTGGACATCACCCCCAAGTACATGGGCAATCGCCGTCTGGTGGAGATCGCCATCGCTACCCTGGTCACCGACCGGGCCCTGCTGCTCATCGGCGAACCGGGCACGGCAAAATCCTGGCTTTCCGAACACCTGGCCGCCGCCGTCAACGGCGACTCCACCAAGGTGGTCCAGGGCACGGCGGGCACCACCGAGGAGCACATCCGCTACTCCTGGAACTACGCCATGCTCATTGCCAAAGGGCCCTGCCCCGAGGCCATGGTAAAAAGCCCCGTCTACCGCGCCATGGAGACGGGCTCCATCGCCCGTGTGGAGGAAATCTCCCGCTGCGCCAGCGAGGTGCAGGACGCGTTGATCTCCATCCTGTCGGAGAAACGGCTCAGCGTGCCCGAGCTGGGCCTGGAGGTGCCCGCCGCCAAGGGCTTCTCTGTCATCGCCACCGCCAACACCCGGGACAAGGGCGTCAACGATATGTCGGCGGCTCTGAAACGGCGGTTTAACATCGTCGTCCTGCCCACCCCGTCGGATATGGAGACGGAAATGGACATCGTGCGCACCCGCGTGGCCCAGTTGTCCTCCGGCCTGGATCTGAACGCCCGCCAGCCCGACGAGGACACGGTGGAGAAGGTGGTCACCATCTTCCGGGAGCTGCGGGGCGGCGCCACGCTGGACGGCAAGCAGAAACTGAAAACCACCTCCGGCGTGCTGTCCACCGCCGAGGCCATCTCCCTGCTGGCCAACTCCATGGCGCTGGCCGGGAGCTTTGGGGACGGCCGGGTGTCCGACGGCGACCTGGCCGCCGCCCTCCAGGGGGCCGTGGTGAAGGATGAGGAGAACGACAAGGTCACCTGGAAGGAGTATCTGGAGAACGTGATGAAGAAGCGGGGGCACGAGTGGCTGCCGCTGTACCGCGCCTGCCGGGAGCTGAACGGCTGATGAGCGGCCCGATTTTATTCGGTGTGCGCCACCTGTCCCCGGCGGCGGCGTACCATCTGCGGCGGGCGCTGGACGCGGCAAAGCCGGAACTGGTGCTGGTGGAGGGCCCCAGCGACCTGAACGACCAGATGAAGTGGCTGTGCCACCCGGACACCCAGTTCCCCGCCGCCATCATGGCCTACACCAAGGAAGCGCCGGTGCGGACGATTTTGTACCCTTTTGCTATCTACTCCCCAGAAATTCAGGCCATTTTGTGGGCCCACGAACACAAGGTGGATTGCCGGTTCATGGATCTCCCGTCATCGGTTTTTCTTGGAATCAAACCCTGGTTTGCCCCGGTCACTGAGGAGGACAAAACCGGGGAGGATGACGAGGACGCGGGCAGCGGCGAAGCCACTGCCGGACCGGTCGTTGACGGCGAAGCCGTCAATGACGGTCCAGGCGACCACGAGGAGCCTGCCCAGACAACGGAGAGCGTCTATCGCCGCCTGGAAACGCTGACCGGGGAGGATCACGACACCTTCTGGGAGCGCACCTTCGAGCAGATAGGGGACGGGCCGGATTTCCAGGACGCCAGCAACACCTTCGGGCGGCAGCTCCGGGCCGCGACTGTGGACGATCAGCGCCGCATGGCCGAGACCGTGGTACGAGAGGCGTACATGAAGCGGATGATCGCCCAGGCAATCGCCTCTGGCATTCCCCCGGAAAAGATTTTCTGCGTCTGCGGCTCCTTCCATGTGGCAGGGCTGGAGGAAAATCAGCCCATGACCGACGAGGAGGAGAAGGCGTTGCCCCGGGCCGACTCCTGCGTGACGCTGATGCCCTATTCTTATTACCGCCTGTCCTCCCGCTCGGGCTACGGCGCGGGAAACAAGGCCCCGGCCTACTTTGAGCTGCTGTGGGACGCCCTCAACAGGGGTGGCGCGGGGGAGACGGCGTACCTCTACTTGACCCATCTCGCCGCCGCCCACCGCAAGGCGGGCAATCTCACCTCCTCCGCCGAGATCATTGAGGCGGTGCGGCTGGCGGGCACGCTGGCGGCCATGCGGGGGAGCAAATACCCCACCCTGTCCGACCTGCGGGACGCAAGCGTTACCACGATGGGCCACGGCAGCTTTTCCGAGCTGGCCCTGGCCGCGGCGGACACGGAGATCGGCAAGAAGATCGGCTTCCTCCCGGAGGGGGTGGCCCGCACGTCGGTGCAGGAGGACTTTTACCGGCAGCTCAAGGAGCTGCGGCTGGAGAAATTCCGCACCGCTGAATTGCAGCGCCTTGACCTGGATCTGCGGGAAAAGCTGAACGTGAAGTCGGAACAGGCCGCGCTGGGCGACCTGCGGCGCTCCTTCTTCCTCCACCGCCTGCGGGTGCTGGGGGTGCATTTCGCCAACCTCCTCCCCTCCCGGCAGGACGGGGCCAACTGGGGGGAGTACTGGGAGCTGCGCTGGACACCGGAGGCGGAGATCGAGATCGTAGAGTCCGCCCTGATGGGGGAGACCATCGAGGGCGCCGCCGCCTTTGCCCTCAAAGAGCGGGCGGACAACAGCGGCTCCATCGCGGAAGCCGCCGCTATCTTCCAGGACGCGTTTTTGTGTGGGATGCCCGCCGCGGCTCACCACGCCCTGTCCGTTTTGCAGGGGCTGAGCGTAGACTCCGCCGCCATTTCGGAGGTGGCAGACACCGCTTCGCGGTTGTCTTTGGTGGTGCGGTACGGCGACCTGCGGCGGTTCGATCCCGCGCCCGTTATCCCGCTGATCAAGCAGCTCTATCTGCGCTCATGCCTGACGCTGACCGACGCCTGCGTGTGCGATGCCAAGGCCGCCCCCGAGGTGACCCGCGCCATGGATCAGCTCAATTCTCTCCAACTCAACCACGACTTTTTGGAGGAGGAGCGCTGGCTGGATCTGCTGGCGGACATCTCCGACCGGGACGATCTGAACACCCGCTGCTCCGGCTTCGCCATGGCCATCCTTCTGGAGCGGGGAAAGGCGGACGAGGCCCTTCTCTCCCGCGAGGTGGCCCGGCGGCTGTCCCCCGGCGTGCCCGCCGATCTGGGCGCGGGGTGGTTTGAGGGGCTGGCGGGCAAAAACCGCTATGCCCTCATTGCCCGGTTGAGCCTGTGGCGGCAGTTGGACGACTACCTCAGCGGCCTGGACGACGAGACCTTCCGGCGGGCGCTGGTGTTCCTGCGGCGGGCGTTCGCCGACTTCTCCCCCAGTGAAAAGAACGACATCGCGGAAAATCTGGGCGAGATCTGGGGCGTCAACCCCCAGCAGGCGGCGGAGGTTCTCATGAACGACATTACCGAAGCGGAACAGACGGTGCTGGACAGCCTGGGCGAGTTCGACTTTGACGACATTTAGGGGGAGGGAAAACACTGTGGCACAAAGTGAACAGCTATCCCGCTGGCGGCTGATTCTCGGCTCAGAGACAGAGGAATCCTTCACCGGCATGGGGGGCGGCGTGCTGTCCCAGGAGGAGCTGCTGATGGACGGCGCCCTGTCCGCCATTTACGGCGGGCCGGGGGAGGGCTTCGGCAGCGGCAGCCCCGGCGGGGCAGGGCGAGGCCCCTCCTCCCCCGTCATCTCCAAGTGGCTGGGCGACCTACGCTCCCTGTTTGACCCGGAGATCGTGGCGGTGGTGCAGAACGACGCCATTGAGCGCAAGGGGCTGAAGCAGCTCCTGCTGGAGCCGGAGCTGCTGGAGGGGCTGGAGCCCGATCTGAACCTGGCCTCCACCCTGCTGATGCTGAAGGATCAGATCCCCAAGAAGTCCAAGGAGTCGGCCCGAAAGTTTATCCGCAAAATTGTGGAAGAGATCAACAAGATGCTGGAGAACGACGTGCGCCGGGCGGTGACGGCGGCGCTGAACCGCCGGGCCCACTCCCCCCTGCCGTCGGCCTCCGCCATTGACTTTCCCTATACCATCCGGCGGAACCTACAAAATTATAACCCTGAGTTGAACGCGGTCATCCCTGAGCGGGTGTGGTTCTTCGACCGCTCCAGCAAAATCAACCGCTGGCACATCATCCTGGACATCGACCAGAGCGGCTCCATGGGGCAGTCCATCATCTATTCCTCGGTGCTGTCCTGCGTGCTGGCATCCATGTCGGCGGTGAAAACCAGCGTGGTGGCCTTTGATACCCAGATCATGGATCTGACCCCCCTGTGCGCCGACCCGGTTGATTTATTGTTCGGCTTCCAGATGGGGGGCGGCACCGACATCGCCAAATCCATCGCCTACTGCCAGGAGCTGGTGGAATCCCCGGCCAAGACGCTGTTCTTCCTCATCTCCGACCTGTACGAGGGGGGAAACCGGGCGGCGCTGCTGCGCCGGGTGGAGGAGCTGAAAACCTCCGGCGTGACGGTGGTGGTGCTGCTGGCCATCGCCGACGGCGGCAAGCCGTTCTATGACCCCGAGACCGCCCGGCGGATTGCCGCCATGGGCATTCCCTGCTTTGCCTGCGCCCCGGAGCGCCTGCCCGAGCTGTTGGAGCGGACGCTGAAGGGGCAGAGCCTGGAGGGACTGACCAGCCAAAAGGGGTAGCGCCCAGCGTGATCCCGCCGCTCCGGGCGTCTCGTCTCCCAAAATACGCGGGAAATTGATTTGCGAATGTGAGGTTGCCATGAACCAAAAAGAGATCAGCGAGCTGCGCCGCCGCTTCCGCCTGAACAAGAACGCCATCAGCCGCATCTACGGCTGCTATGTCAGCTGCCGAAAAGAGATCATCTCCTCCCTGGACGAGTCCCTGGGGATGATGCCCCAGGAAGAGGCCGAGCAATACCTGGGCTTCTTGAAAAAAGCGCTCTCCGGCACCCTGGGGAGAAATCTGCTGGACGTCGAATTTTCCACCCAGCAGGTGGCAGACAGCGAGGAACACCGGCTGCTCATGGCCCTGCGGAACTCCGGGCTAAAGGACGGCGAGGTGCGGCGGCAGTTCTATCAAAAGGTCATTGACTCCCTGGACATGGAGGACAGCAATTACCTGATCCTGCTGGCCCACGATACTTATGACGTCCCCTTCCGGGGCAAGGACGACGAGCTCCAGGCGGACGCCTCCGACCAGGTGTTTTCCTACATCGTCTGCTGTGTGTGCCCGGTGAAGGACGGCAAGCTGGAGCTGCGTTACTGTCCCGACGAAAACGGATTCCACAACTCCCTGCCCAGCCAGCTCGTGGCCCCGCCGGAGCTGGGTTTCCTGTTCCCCGCCTTTGACGACCGGGCGGCCAATATCTACAACGCCCTAGCCTACACCCGCAAGCCGGACGAGCTGCACCAGGAGTTCCTGGACGCCGTCTTTCACACCGAGCCGCTCATGTCCGCCGGTGAGCAGCGGGAGGCGTTCCAGTCCGCCCTCACCGAGGCGCTGGCGGGGAATTGCGGCCTGGAGGTGGTTCAGGCCGTCCACGAACAGCTGACCCAGCAGATTGAGCAGCACAGGGAGAGCCGGGATCCGGAGCCGCTGACCCTCACCGCCAACGATGTGGCCGATATCCTCCAGGACTGCGGAGCGGAGGAGGCGCAGGTGACCGCTTTTTGTGAAAAGTGCGCGGAGCGGTTCGGCGAGGGAGCGGCGCTCAGCCCCGCCAACCTCATCGACAGCAAGCGCTTTGAAGTCAAGACCCAGGACGCCGCCATTACCCTCGATCCGGAGCACAGCCATCTGGTGGAGCTGCGGACCATCGACGGCAAAAAGTATCTCCTCATACCGGCCAGCAAAGACATGACGGTCAACGGGATGCCGGTGGATTGGACATAAAAGGAGGGTTTGCCATGCCCTATGTGTTTTCCCGGGAGGAATATGAGCGCCGGGTGGCCTGGTACACCCAGGCCCGGTTCGGCCTGTTCCTCCACTGGGGGCTGTACGCCATTCCGGCCCGGGGGGAGTGGGTGCGCAGCGTGGAGCGCATCCCCAACGAGGACTATGACCCGCTGCTCCGGCAGTTTGACCCCCGGCACTGTGATATGCGCGCCTGGATGGCGGCGGCCAAGGGGGCCGGGATGAAATACGCCGTGCTCACCGCCAAGCACCACGACGGCTTCTGCCTGTTCGACAGCGCCTATACCGACTTCAAATCCACCAACTCCCCCGCCGGCCGGGACTTTGTCCGGGAGTTTCTGGACGCCGCCCGGGAGGCCGGGCTGCGGGCGGGGCTGTATTTTTCCATCATCGACTGGCGGCACCCGGACTTCCCCCACTACGGGGACCGAAACCACCCCATGCGGGACGACCCGGCCTATGGCAATGAGGGCCGGAACTTTGACCGCTACCTGGACTATATGCACGCCCAGATGCGGGAGCTGTGCAGCAACTACGGCAAACTGGATCTGCTGTGGTTTGACTACTCCTACGACCACCTCCGGGGGGAGGCATGGCGGGCCACCCAGCTGATGGAAATGGTGCGCGCCCTCCAGCCCGACGTCATCATCGACAACCGGCTGGAGGTCAGCGGGGAGGGCTTCGGCTCCCTGGCGGCGTGCAAGCCCACCCCCTACCACGGGGACTTCGTCAGCCCGGAGCAGATCGTCCCGCCCCACGGCCTGCTGGACGCCGAAGGGCGGCCCCTGGTGTGGGAGAGCTGCGTCACCATGAACAACCACTGGGGCTACTGCGCCACAGACCACTATTATAAGCCCGCCCCCATGCTCATCAAAAAGCTGGTGGAGTGCGTGTCCAAGGGGGGCAACCTGCTGCTCAACGTGGGCCCGGACGCCACAGGGCGCTTCCCCGACCAGGCGCTGGACATCCTCCGGGACATCGGCCGGTGGATGGAGCGCAATGGCGAGAGCATCTACGGCTGCGGCCCCTCGGGGCTTGACAAGCCGGATTACGGCAGGATCACCCGTCGGGGGGACACTCTGTACTATCACATCTATGAGAACACCGTGGGACCGTTGCCCCTCTTTGGAGTGGACAAAGACCAGATTGCCTCCATCCGCCGCCTGGCGGACGGCAGCGAGGCGCCCCTGTCCACCAGCTGGGTGCACAGCGACTACCCGGAGCTGGCCTTCGCCGACCTGGGGCCCGACCCGGTCCTGCCCGACCCGGTGGACACGGTGCTGGAGGTGCGCCTGCGCGCCCCGTCAGATAGATAAAATCAGGAGGAATTTTTCATGATTCAGCTGTGGAACAACGAGCCCGTCCAGTGGAGGGTGGAGCTGGAGACCCAGAAGGGGGAGCCCCTGTCCCTGCGCACGGCGGAGCAGGGACGCATTCTGATCGTGAACCTGGGCGAAAAGCCTGAGCCGCAAACCGTCCGCCGGGCCGCCGCCAAGGCGGTCAAGACCGTTCAGAGCCTGGGCGGGCAGTCCGTCCTGTTCGATGCCGCCCCGGCGGCGGAGGCCCTGGGAACGGCGGGTGTGTCCGCGCTGGCCCAGGGGGCGGATTTGGCCTGCTACCGGCAGGAGAGCTGGAAGCAGACCCCAGACAAGCCCTTTGACGCGTACCTCACCGGCGCGGAGGGGCTGGACGCCGCCGCTATCCTGACGGAGACTGGAGCGGTGACCCGGGCGGTGTGCTTTGCCCGGGATCTGGTGAACTGCCCCGCCAACCTCCTCACCCCGGAGCGGATGGCCCAGCGCATGACCGAGGCGGCAAAACCGCTGGGGATTGAGACCCAGGTGCTGGGTGAGGAGGACACCCGCGCCCTCAATATGGGGGCGTTCCACGCCGTGGGGGACAGCGCGGGCCACCCGCCCCGGCTCATCGTGCTGCGTTACCGGGGCGGAGCAACCGACGCCGCCCCCATCGCCCTGGTGGGCAAAGGGGTGTGCTGCGACACCGGCGGCTACTGCCTCAAAACCGCCGGCGGGCTGAAAGGAATGCGGGGCGACATGGCCGGAGGGGCCGCTGTGTGCGGTGCGCTGCTGGCCCTGGCCGAGAACCAGGTGCCCGTCAACGCCGTGGCGGTGATCCCGGCGGTGGAAAACCGCATCTCCCCGGACAGCTTCCTGCCCGGGGACGTGGTGACCTCCATGTCCGGCAAGACGATTCAAGTGAACAATACCGACGCGGAGGGCCGGCTTATTTTGGCCGACGCGGTGACCTATGCCATTGAGAAGGAGGGGGCGAACCAGGTGGTGGACATCGCCACCCTCACCGGGGCCTGCGTGGCCGCGCTGGGCTTCACCACGGCGGGCCTGCTGACCAACGACGAGGGCCTTTTCCTGGACGTGATGAGCGCCGCCGCCCGGGCCGGGGAGCAGTATTGGCGCTTCCCCGATTTCCCGGAGTACAAAAAGATGATCGAGAGCCCGGTGGCCGACCTGTGCAATCAGTCTAATGACGGCTGCGGGGCCATCACGGCGGGGCTGTTTATCGGCGCGTTCGCGGAGGGGCACCCCTGGGTGCACCTGGACATCGCGGGCACCGCCTGGGTAGACCGCCCCCGGTGGGAGTACCAGGTTCCCGGGGCCACCGGCGCGGGGGTGACCACCCTCTACGAGCTGTGCCGGGGCTTAGCCCAGACAGACTGACATGGCGGAGCGATGGAGCGGGGCGCTTGCCGCCCTGTCCGGCCCCCGCCGCCGGGCCATGGAATTTTTGGCGTGTCACCTGCCGGACAGCGACCTGGACTGCTATCCCTTCGAGCTGTTCCTGCAATTTGCCGACCATGCCCTGTTCCTTCGGGAAACTGACCCCCTGTGTGGGGCGCTGGACTGGGAGCTGTTCGCCCACTATGTCCTGTTCCCCCGGGTGAACGATGAGGATCTGTCCTTCCACCGCTCTCTGTTTTGCGAGGAGCTGTGGCCCAGGGTAGAGGCCCTGCCCACCGCCGAGGAGCGGGTGCTGGAGGTCAACCGCTGGTGCCACGAGCACGCCTCCTATCAGGCTCAGGACGAGCGCACCGCCTCCCCGCTGACGGTATTTCGCTGCGGCAGCGGGCGCTGCGGGGAAGAGTCCGCCTTTCTGGTGTCCGCCCTGCGCAGCGTGGGCATTGCCGCCAGACAAGTGTATGCCCCCCGCTGGTCACACTGCGACGACAACCATGCCTGGGTGGAGGCCCTGTGCGGCGGCGTATGGCGGTTTTTGGGGGCCTGCGAGCCCGAGCCGGTGCTGGACCGGGGGTGGTTCAACACCCCCGCCTCCCGGGCCATGTTGGTTCACAGCCGCCTGTTCGGGGAGGGAAGCTCCCCCCTCCACGGACAGCCCATTGGCCGGGAGGGAGCCGTGACCTGGTACAATCAGACCGCCCGGTATGCCCCGGTGCGGGAGTACCGCTTCCGGGCACTGGCGGACGGCCTGCCCGCCAGTGGCGCGCGGTTCCGGCTTCAGGTACTCAACGGGGCCGGATACCACACCATCGCCACCCTCACCGCCGACGGGCGGGGGGAGGCCAGCGTTGAGCTGGGACTGGGCGACCTCCATGTGCTGGCCCAGCGGGACGGCCTGCGGGCCGAGGGGGACTGCGTGGACGGGGCTGTCACGCTGGCCCTTCAAAAACCGTCGGAGGGCGACTCCGGCTGGCAGGAGTTTGACTTTCACGCCCCCGCCCCGGCCGAGCTGCGCTCCACCGGGCTGACCCCGGCCCAGAAGAGGGCGCGGGCGGATGTTCTGGCCCGTGGGAACGCCCTGCGGGAGCAGCGGATGGCGGGGTATTACGACGGTATCCGGGCCGCCGCCCTCCCCGGCTGCGATGACCTGCTCCGGGCTGCCCGGGGCAATTTTGAGGCAATTTATACTTTTCTCAGCGGCAAAAACCGCCCAGACCGGGAGCGGCTGGCTCGGACGCTGTCGGACAAGGATTTGCGGGACGTGCCGGCGGAGGTACTGGAGGATCATCTGGCCCACCTTTTGCCCCGGCCCGAAGAGATGCCGGAGGACATCTACTGGCGCTATGCGGCCTGCCCCCGGATCTCGCTGGAGAGGCTCACCCCCTGGCGGGGGGCGCTGGGGGGCTGGCTGTCTGACTGGACGGGCAGCCCTGCCCAGCTGCGCCATTTTCTGCGGGAGCTGCTGCCGGACGCCGGGGAAAACAGCTACGGCCAATTGTACTGGCCCCCGGCAGCGGTGCCGGAGGCTGGAGCTTGCGATGAAAAAAGCCGTGACCTGCTGCTGGTGGCCGCCCTGCGGACGCTGGGCGTTCCCGCGCGGCTGCGGGCGCTGGACGGCGCAACCGAATTCTGGCGGGACGGCGCTTTCCATCCCGTCTGTCCCGAGGAAACGGGGACGCTGTGCCTGACCTGGGCGGGGGATGCCCCGCCCCTGTACCGGCAGAACTGGTCGCTGTCCCGGCAGACAGAGGAGGGCTGGACGGTACTGTCCCTGCCCGACAGCGGTTGGGATCGGGCTGGGCGGACGCTGACCCTGCCCGCCGGATACTACCGGCTGATCACGTCGGCCCGCCTGCCCAACGGGAACCAGCTGGCCTCCCGCCGGGAACTGCCGGTCAAAGCCGGGGAGCCAGCCGACGTGGAGCTGCGGCTGCGCTCCTGCCCCCTGGCCGAGCTGCTGGGCCGCACGGCCATGCCTACCGCCCCGGCCCGGCGGCTGGAGGGCTCCCCCGTCCCCGACCTGTTCCGCCTGGACGGCCGCCCCTCCCTGCTGATCTGGCTGGAGGAGGGGGGCGAACCCACCGAGCATCTGCTGGCCGAGCTGTCCGGCCTGCGGGATATGCTGGCGGCGCTGCCGCTGAATGTGGTGTTTCTCCTCCGGGATGGAACCGGCGCCCGCCACCCCACCCTAGGCGGACTGCTGGCACGGTGGCCGGAGATCCAGGTCTTGGTGGACGACTGGGCCTACGATCGGGAGGACACCGCCCGGCGGCTCACCTGCGACCCGGACACCCCGCCCCTGGCGGTGGTGTGCGACGGGACGGGAACCGCGGTCTACGGCGTCAGCGGCTACCGGGTAGGTTCCGCCGGACTGCTGGCCCAAATCGCCGCCTATCTGTGCCAATAATTTGAACAGGCTCCCTATTTCGAGCGCTTTTCTCGAAATAGGGAGCCTGCTTTGTGTGCAAACCGTCTATAAATGTTCTGGTGCGGCGGTATCAGGCCAGATATTTGGCCCGGATAAAGGCGGCAATGCCGCTCAAGCCCTGGGCCAGCACCTCGGTCTCCTCCGACGTCAGCGTCTCCACGGTGGCCGCCACCAGCTCCCGGTGGAAGTCGGTATGGCGGCGGTTGGCCTCCCGGCCCTTCTGCGTGGGGCACAACCGGACAGAGCGCTTGTCGCTGCTGTCCCGCACCCGCTCCAGATAGCCTTTGGCCTCCAGCTGGTTCACCGCCGCGGTGAGCGTCCCCGCCGTCACCCCCTGGGCGGCGGCGATGGCGGAGGAGCGGTTGTCCCGCCCCTGATCCACCGCCCGGCACACCTCTTCAATCAGGTGCATCTCCCGCACGGACAGGTCGGAGTAGCCCTCGCTGACGTACAGCTCCTCCGTTTTTAAAATGTCGTTGAACACCTCCACCAGGAAGTCGTTCAGCTCCTTGGCACAGTGATCGTGTTCCATGGCTTTCCCTTATTCCGCCGCGATATAGGCCACGCCCACGGCCCCCGGGCCCACATGGGTGCCCACCACCGCGCCGATGGAGCCCATCAGCGGGGACTTGTTCTGGGGCAGCGCGTCCTTCAGCGCCTCCATGCACACCGGCACCCGCTCAGGGGAGTTGGAATGGCCGTAAGCCACCAGATGGTCGGGATCCGCCGGGGCATTTTTGATGTGCTGGGCGATCCAGTCCAGGCCGGAGGCGATGGAGCGGGCCTTGCCCAGAGCCTCCACCGTGCCCCGGCTGTCCACCCCCACGATGGGCTTGATGCCCAGCAGCCCGCCCACGGCGGCGGTGGCGGCGGAGATGCGCCCGCCCTTCTTTAAGTAGGTCAGCGTATCCACCACCGCCAGCAGGTGGGTCCGCTGGGCCAGCTTTTCCACTTCGGCGGCGATTTGGGCGGCGGACAGGCCCTGATCTCGCATCTGGGCCGCCTCCTCCACCAGCAGGGCCAGGGCAAAGGTAACGGTGCGGGAGTCCACTATATGGATCTCCCCGCCCTCCACCATCTCCCGGGCGATACAGGCGGACTGACAGGTGCCGCTGAGCTCCGTGGACACAAAAATCCCCACGATCTCATCCCCCTGGGCGGCATACTTCTGGAACAGCTCCAGGAAATCGTCCGGGGTAAGCTGGGAGGTGGTGGGCAGCTCCTGACTGGAGGCCAGGCGGGCAAAGAACTCCTCACGGGTGATGTCCACGCCGTCCAGGAAGCTCTCCTCTCCAAACATAACCCTCAGGGGGATGACGTCGATGTTCAGCTCCGCCGCCCGCTGGGCGGACATATCGCTGGTGCCGTCGGTGATGATGCGTACCATATCAAACAACTCCTCACAGATATTTTGACAATCAAATATTTTGGTGTTCAAATGGTTTGACTTTCGAAGTATCATACACGGACAGCACCCGTTTGTCAATTTCCATTCCTCCAAAAAAGGGGATGAAAACGCCGCCGGACCGTGACAGTTTCACGATCCGGCGGCTGTTTGGCACGCGGCCCATCATTATGGGCAGAGCCGTTACCGCCCTGCCGCGAGGCTTTGGAAATAGACCCGGTTGTGCAGGACTGGGGCCGCGTCCGGCTTAAAGGAGGCGGCCAGCTCGTTCATCCGCTCCGCCCGCTCCAGATCGCCCAGGCGGCTGTAGCAGACGCAAAGCTGGATGCAGGGCAGATAGCCGTAACAGTCGGGGGAGATAAACCCGCCCCGGCGGTCGTCCCGGGGGCAGGTCAGGGCCAGAGAGTACCAGTAGGCGGCCAGGGATATCTGCTCCCGCTGGAAAAACCAGCGCCCCAGCTCACAGCACACCTCGGCCCGGGGCCGGTCATAGGCAAAGCTGCGCAGCAGCGATTGCAGCGCCCGTTCCGGCTGCTCCATGCGCTCATAGCAGTAGGCGCAGTGGCAGCAGGCGTCGATGCTGTTCTCCACCCAGCCCCGGCCCTCGTCCAGAAAATCCTCAAGAACCTGGACGGCCTGGGCATAGCGCTGGTGGTAATAGAGCTCCCGCCCATAATAAAACTGCTGTCGGGGCTCCAGCTTTATCCCCTGCTCCAGCTGCTTTTCGTAGATCAGCAGGTTCCTGTCCGGGTCGGATGGGCGCAGCTTGCGGTGGGTGACGGCGAACTGGCTGTAGAGCACCCGGCCCACCGGGGCAATGGCCTCGTGTACCGCCCCTTCCCAGCGCATCCCGGTGTGGTTTTTGATGAGCCGCTCCCGGAAATAGGAAAAGGTCACATTCCCGTTTTCATCGAACCCCGTGTCGTATTTGGCCATGACCACGCAGACGTCGGGCTCCAGCGTCTCCTTCAACACCCGGAACGCGGCCCGATCCGCCTCTAAAATCACGTCGTCCGCGTCCAGCCACATACAGTAGTCCTTCTCCGCCAGGGAAAAGGCGTAATTCCGGGCGGCCGCGAAGTCGTTTACCCAGGTGAAGTCGTATACCCGGTCGGTGAACCGCCCCGCGATTTCCCGGGTGTGGTCGGTGGAGCCGGTGTCTACGATGATGATTTCATCCACCAGGTCTTCCACACTCTCCAGACAGCGGCTCAGCACGTCCTCCTCATTTTTTACGATCATGCACAGGCTAACCGTAACCATGGAACATCCTCCTCCAATGCTGATTTTATTTTCCCCGTCCGTTGGGCGGGAAAAATATTTGTGGCAACGCCGCGGGGGCGGCGTCTGCGGACAGACGCCGCCCCTGATGGAGCCGAAGGCGTGACCGTCAGCTCAGCCGGACAATCATGAGGGACGCGCCCACGCCGCCGCTGATCAGCGCCGCCACCCCGGCCAGCACAAGGGAATAGAGCTGGAGGGAGATGGTGGAGCCTGCGGCCAGGTTGACCTCGATCTCATTCTCATACTTGGAGATAGGCAGCGCCGGCGCGATGGTGGACGCTGTGTTGTTCACCCCGTTGATGACCAGACGGCTGCCCAACAGCAGGGTGGCCGTGGTGTTCACATGGTAGGAGATGCGGTAGCGCCCCGCGGTGGCCACGGTGAACACGGTATTACTCGCGTTGGGGGTGATGTCCGCCGAGAACACCTGGGCGTTGGGCAGCGGGATGGGGATGCCGCCCAGAGACACAGACAGGCTGGCGCCCGCCGTGTTGGCGGCAAAGCCCGCCGTCGCCGTGGGGTTGGGGCCGTTGGGGCCTGTGGGGCCGGTCGCGCCAGTCGCGCCGACAGTTCCCGTCGCACCGCCCGCGCCAGCCGCGCCGGTGGGGCCGATGGCGCCGGTGGAGCCGGTGGAACCAGTGGCGCCGGTGATGCCGGTGGCCCCGGTGGGGCCCGTCGCGCCGGTGGGGCCGGTGGAGCCGGTGATCCCAGTGGGGCCGGTGATGCCGCCCGCACCAGCCGCACCCGCAGCCCCGGCAGCGCCGGGCAGGCCGTTCGCGCCGGTAGGCCCGATGGGGCCGGCAGCGCCGTCAAGGCCGGTTGCGCCGGCAGCTCCGGTGGGGCCCGCAGCGCCGGCAGCCCCTGTGGGGCCGGTCACGCCGGTGGCAGGGCCGGTGGCGCCGGCGGGGCCGGTCGCACCGGTGGGGCCGGTGAACACCGGCGCGTTCAGTGCCGCGTTCAGCTTCGCGCCCAGCAGCATCTGCTGCTGGGTGATCTCGTCCAGCGTCCGCTGGACACTTCTGTTGACGTTCAAAACGTCCTCGATGTCCGCGCCGCCGCTGAGCCCGGGCAGTGTGCCCAGAACGTATTGCAGCTTTTCGCCCTCGGCGTTCAGAATGTGGCTCAGGCTCAGCTCCTCGGCGGCGATGGAGGCGATGATCTCATTGACGCTCCCGTCCCGGGTCAGAGGGGGGGCGATCTGGGGAAAATTGGGCTGCGACATACCAGTGCACCTCCTCAGCTCAGGCGGGTGATCATCAGAGAAGCGCCCGCGGATCCCGGAAGCAGCGTGGCGGCAGACACGATCCCGAACATGCGCAGGGATACGGTGGTGCCGGCGGCAAGGTCCAGCATAATCTCATTGGAGAAGTGGCTGAGGGACACCACAGGCGCGATGGTGGACGCCGTATTCGCGGTGCCGTTGATGACCATGGCGGTGCCGGCGGCCAGGGCGGCGGTGGTGTTCACTTCGTAGGACAGGCGGTAGCGCCCGGCGGTGTTCACTGTGAACACGGTGTTGGCGGCGTTGACCGTGATGTCGGCGGGGAGTACCTGGGCGTCAGGCAGGGGGACCAGCACCCCGCCCAGCACCACGGACAGCACCGTGCCGCTGGTATTGGCCGCAAAGCTGGAGGTGGCCGTCACATTGACGCCGGTGGGGCCAGTAGCGCCCGTGGCACCTGTGGCGCCGGTGGGGCCAGTGACACCGGTGGCGCCAGTCGGGCCAGTGGCCCCGGTGGGGCCGGTCACGCCAGTGGCGCCTGTGGCCCCGGTGGCACCCGCAGCGCCGGTGGAGCCGGTGGCACCCGTTGCGCCGGTGGCGCCGGTGGGGCCGGTGGCGCCGTTCGCGCCGGTGGGCCCGGTGGCGCCGGTCACACCGGTGGCGCCAGTCGCACCGTTAGCGCCGGTGGGGCCGGTCACGCCAGTTGCGCCCGTCGCGCCGGTGGGGCCCGTGGCGCCGGTGGGGCCGGTGGCACCAGTCGGGCCAGTGGCACCGGCGGGGCCGCCCGCAGGGCCGGTGGGGCCAGTCGGGCCGGTGGGGCCGGTGGCACCCTGCATCTGGGACGCCTCCAAAGCGCCCTGCATCTTCGCCCTCAGTAAAAGCTGATTCTGGACTGTAGTCTCCAGCAGGCCGCGCACGCTCTCGTTGGCCGCCAGCACGTCGCTGACCGTGGCCGGGGGGCCGCTGAGGCCGGGCAGAGTGCCCAGGATATATTGAAGCTTCTCGCCCTCGGCGTTTAAAATGTGGCTGAGACCCAGCTCCTCCATGGCGATGGAGGACAGGATCTGATTCACTGCGTCTTCCCGGCCGATGGGTGGATCGACAACGGGAAAGCTGGGCATAGACATGGCAAAACTCCTTTCCAAACGGCGCCAGACCGGTCTGCCGCGCTGCTTGCCGGACGTTCCGGCCCCGGCAGGCGCCTAATATATGGTATGTGCCCACGGTTCGGCGGGTTCCTTATTTCGACATTCCCCAAGAGGGGGCGGGCGCATAGAATAAAACGGCGGCGCGGACAGCCGCGCCGTACGTCCACCGCTTTCCCGGAGCGGTGATGGGAGTCAAAAACTATGTCTATGCCTTCATTCCCCCCCTGCGGGGCGGATATGACAAAAGATGAGGCGCTCACCATGATTATCGCCTCCATCGCCATGGAGGAACTGGCGCTCAGCTACATCGTCAACGCCGAGGGTGAAAAACTGCAATACGTCCTAGGCACTCTCCCCGGAAGCCACAAGCCCTGTGCCAGCACGCAGGAGATCCTGGCGGTCAACAAGAGCGCGGCAGCGCTGCTGGACACTGTGATGCAGAGCCAGATGCTGCTGAAAGGGAAGCTGGAAAAGGCATTGGAGGCCAGCGGCTGTGACCCCGCACAGGGGCCGCCCTGCCCTCCAAGCCATCCGTGTGAGCCGCCCTGCGGCGGCCCATCGTCCTGCCGGAAAAGCGCCATCCATCTGGTCAGCCAGCGCGATGGATTCTCCTGGGACAACGGCTGCCCCCTGTCCTGGCGGTGCCAGGATCAGCAGGGCTGCGGCATTCGGCAGGACGAAGAAAACCCCGCGCAGGTGGAGCTGGATGCCGGGAAAGCCTATGCGCTGAATTACGCCATAAACATCTGCGGCCCTTACCGCGGGAACAGCGCGGGAGCCGTCCGCGTCAAGCTCACGCCCTGTGATGCCTTTTCGGATGTTCTGCCCCTCAATTTTTCTGTGAGAGGTCTGAGGTGTGAACCCTTGACGCTGCATTACTCCACCGTGCTCTTCCCCCAGGCGTGCCCGCCGCCCTGTGCCGACCTCTCCCTGCTCCTGGATTACAGGGACAGTCTGTTTGTAGAGCAGGCGTCTCTCAATATTTTTGAGATTTAGGAAAATCGGCGCGTTCCGCAGTGGTGGGAGCGCGCAGCAGGCAAAAGGAGCGTCCCGCCTTCCGGCGGGACGCTCCTTTTGCCTGCACCTCTTTTTTCAGCACAGTTTGACGCGGGTGCGGATATAGGATTTACCACTTCCGAATTTGCCGGATGATCGACTGTATTTCTTGACATTATAGTGAAAATGTACTATTGTTAGCGTAGGAAAAATTACAGTGCGTACAATGCGGGCAGGTGTAAGAGAAATGGTAAACTTTGTCATTGCCTTGGAGTGTTTTGGCATGTGCCTGACCTTTGTGGCCCTGCTTCTCCTGCTCAATGGGGACGGGGCACGGGAACAGAAGCTGCTGATCTTCATTATGTGCGGCTCGCTGGTGCAGAATGTTGGCTATCTGCTGGAGCTGACGGCGCCCACTTTGGACGTGGCTGTGGCGGCGGTGACCGTGGAAAATGTGGGGTCCATCTTCGCACCCTTGTGCTACTGCTGGTTTATTTATACTTACTGCTACGCGCGCCCGCCGAAAAAGCTGCTGATTGCCCTTGGCGCCATCAATTTCCTCGTCCTGCCCTCGGTGTTCTTTAACTGGTACGGCATTTTTTACCGGGATTTTGAATGGCTGTCTACGGCGGACGGGTTCCACTATGTGAGCATCACCTACGGTCCCTTGTATATGCTGTCCCTGGTCACCCGCATCATCATCCCCTATATCCTGTCCATATGCACCCTGGCGCGGGCCATCCGTCTGCGCTCGGATCAGCAGGTCAGCCGCCAGTACCAGACCATCCTCATCATCACCACCCTGCCCGTGATCCTGCTGGTGGCCTATATATGCAAATTGGTTGCGGTGTTTGACCTCACTCCGGCGACCTTCGCCATCTCCATGTCCATGGTGGTGATCGTGGTGTGGAGCCGCCGCAACTATGATTTCCGCCATCTGGCGGCGGAGAAGGTGCTGGAGAGCCTGGGCGACGGTGTGATCGCCCTGGACGACCACGACAGGCTGGTCAGCTACAACCGGGCGGCCGCCCACATTTTCACCAGCCTGCCCCACCACAAGCTTGGGGAAAACATCCGGGTGGTGGAGGATTTCCGGGAGGAAATGCTCAACGAAAGAATCCCCTGGAGCTTTTCCATCAACGGGCAGCACTACGAGTGCCACAGCAAACAGATCACGGACGACAACGGCCGGATGCAGGGCTGCGTCATCCTGGTTCTGGATATGACCGACATCAAGGCCTACATCAACGAGATCAAGCGGGTGCGGCAGCAGGCCGAGGCGGCGAACACCGCCAAGAGCGAGTTTTTGGCCAATATGTCCCACGAGATCCGCACCCCGATGAACGCCATCATCGGCATGAACGACATCATCATGGAGGAGTGCGAGGATCCCTCCATCTGCAACTACGCTAGGGATGTGCAGTCCGCGGCGAAAAACCTGCTGGCCATCATCAACGACATCCTGGACCTGTCCAAGGTGGAGGCGGGCAAGATGGAGCTGGTGTACACCGACTACCACCTGAAAACCGTGGTGGGCGAGGTGGTGGGCATGATGGACATGGCCGCCTCCAAGCGCGGGCTTATCATGAAATACGAGTGCGACGAATCCATCCCCTGCTGCTACAACGGCGACGAGGGGCGGATCAAGCAGATCCTCATCAATATCATCAACAACGCCATCAAGTTTACCAAAGAGGGTTATGTGCGGGCCTCTGTCACCGGCCGGCCCGGCGAGCGCGAGGACGAGGAGATCATCACCTTCCGGGTGGAGGACACCGGCTGCGGCATCAAGCAGGAGGACCTGAGCAAGATTTTCGAGGACTTCCGTCAGGTAGACTCCAAGAAAAACCGGAGCGTGGAGGGCACCGGCCTGGGGCTGGCCATCGTCAAGCACCTGGTGGAGCTGATGGGCGGCAGCATCAACGTGGAGAGCGTTTACGGCGAGGGGACCGTGGTCACCATCACCATCCCCCAGAAAATCGTGGACCGGCGCTCCATCGCGGAGGTGCCGGAGGTCGCCCAGACCGCGCTGGAAAGCGTCGAGATCTTCACCGCCCCCGACGTGAAGGTGCTGGTGGTGGACGACAACGCGGTCAACCGCAAGGTGGCCCGGAACTTCCTGAAAAACTATGCCTTTGACCTGGACGAGGCCGAGAGCGGGCCGGAGGCCATTGAGCTGGTGCGGCAAACCCGGTATGACATCATCTTTATGGATCATATGATGCCTGGGATGGACGGCATTGAGGCGGCGGAGATCATCCGCAGGGACTGCGGCGAGAACGGCACTTCGCCCGCCATCATTGCCCTGACCGCCAACGCCATGGAGGGGATGCGGGAGCGGTTCCTGGACAAGGGCTTCCAGGACTTTATCGCCAAGCCCCTGGATCGGAAGGCACTTGGGCAGCTTCTGACGCGCTGGGTGCCGGAGGAACGCCGGCAGGCTGGAAACGCGGTCGAGGAGCGCGGGGGTCTGTCTCCGGATGCGTTCCAGATCGAAGGGATTGACATGAACGCGGCCATGCGCTACTATTCCGGCGATGAAGCGGGCTTTGCCGAGCTGCTGGAACTCTATTATATGGACGGCCAGCGCAAGATCGGGCTTCTGCAGGAGCTTGCCGATACCGACCTCTCGGGCTACCAGACGGAGGTGCACGCCCTCAAGAGCGCCTCGGCCAATATCGGCGCCATGGAGGTTTCCGATATGGCCCGCGCCCAGGAGAACGCCGCGGCCCAGGGCGACACAGCACTGATCGAGGGACAGCTTCCCCTGCTGCTGGAAGCCTACGGGGAACTGCTGGAGAAGATCGGATGGGTTCTGGAGCAGCGGCGGCAGGACGAGCCGGAGGAGGAGAAACTCCCCGCCTTGTCCGCCCAGGAGCTGAGGGAGCAGGTGGCCCAGGCCCTGGAGGAACTGGAGGATTTCAGGTCACGGGAATGCGCCGACATCGTGGCGGCTGTCCTGCGCCACGAGCTGCCGCAAGATGCGGAGGACAGCCTCCGGGAAATCCAGAAGCAGTTGAAGCTGTATGAGGATGACAACGCGGAAGCGCTGTTGAATCAACTTTTGAGCAGTTTGAAAGAGCAGGAGGAGCAGGAATGACGAAACCAGGAACAGGACGCGGCAAAAAGTGCATCTTAGCGGTGGATGACGCGGCGTTCATTTTATCGAGGATCACCGATGCCTTAGGGGATTATTATAACGTGGTCACGGTGAATTCCGGAGCGCGGGCTTTGAAATACCTGGAGAAAAATAAGCCCGACCTGATCCTTCTGGACATTCGGATGCCCCTCCGGGATGGGTTTGACATCCTGCGGGAGATCCACACCATGGAGGATCGGGCCGATATTCCAGTGGTCATGCTGACCGGCATGGAAGACAAGAAGTCTGTCATGGAAGGCATCAAGCTGGGGGTGCGCGATTATATCTTGAAGCCCTTCGACCCGGATGATCTGTTGGAACGCGTCCGGCGGATTTTGGAGCCCGAGAAATACGGTGACAAATAATTGCGGTGGGGTGACTTATGAATACTGTGATCACGAAAGAGCGGCTTGAGCAGATCCTGGATCAGGCGCTTCAGGACGTGACGGAGCGTACCGCCGGCGTGCGCCTGAACCAGGGAGATCAGCCGCCGGGAGAAGATCTCTGCACCGTCCACATTACCTTTGACAAGGGGTTCAGCACCAGCCTCACCCTTTGCGCTGATACCAGTCTGCTCTCTCGTATGGCCCGCAACTCCTTCCATGAGGAGGAGCTGGAGCCGGAGGACCTGGAGGAGTTCACCAAGGAATATTTCAATGTGCTCTGCGGTAAAATTGCGGGAGCGATGTTTCAGGCCACCCGGGTTCCGGCCCACTTCAGCCCGCCCACGTTTTACCATGGGCGCTATGAGCCGGAGGGACAGGAGGTGCAGTTTGTGCTCACCTATTCGGACGAGCATAGAGAAGGCGCGCAGCTAATCCATCATGTGCCCCGTTCTAATGCGGACGGAGCTGGCTCAGATCAGGCCTGACAGAAGGGAGTATATCAGATGAGCAAACGAGTTATGGTAGTGGATGATTCCCGGCTGGTCAGGGTTCAGCTGGAGGATGTCTTAAAGGGTACGGATTACCAGATCGCGGCATACTGCCGCAGCGGCGAGGACGCCATCAAGCAGTACGCTGAGGTGAACCCCGACCTGGTGACCATGGATATTATTATGCAGGGGATGGACGGACTGGACGCCGCGGAGATCATCCTGAAAGATCACCCAGACGCGAGAATCGTGATGGTTTCCTCCCTGGCATATGGCGATACATTTGACAGAGCCAAAGCGATTGGCGCCAAAGGCTTTGTGGATAAGCCCTTCCACCAGGAGCAGCTGTTGAAGGTATTCGAACAGGCCCTGCTTTGAGAAGTGGGCTTTTTCAGCCTCCTGTGACAAAACGCGGCAAGCGCTGTCCCTGCCGGAATATGCTTGTTGGCGGCTGACGGCAGCGAAAACCCCCGCGGGCCCGGACACTGTGCGTCCGGGCCCGCGGGGGTTTTGTGCACTCGGCAGGTTCAGGTTCTGCAAATGGATGGAGCAGCCGTCACCCACGCCCTCACTTTTTCAGCATGGCCCGGATACCCCGGATGAAGTGTCCGTTGGCCATCTCCACCAGCCCCTGGGCCAGTCCGTCCGTCATGGAGCCGCCCGCGCTGATGACGGTGGCCCGCATGGGGCAGTCGGTGGCGCACGTCATCATCATCTTGAACGCCGGGTCGGAGTAATCCTTTTTGCCGCCAAAGCCCTTGGCGACAATGCGCTCGGTGACCTTGTATTGGATTTTCATCACCAGGGAGCTGCCTTTCATCTCCATACAGGTGTTGTCCAGGGTAAACTGCCCCTTTTTCGGCTCCGGCGTGATGGGCACGGAGCGGCCCATGACCCGCTCCCATTCGCTCCGGGTTGGAGCGCCCGCCAACGTCTCGTACCAGCTCCCGGACTGCCAGTCCGGGGCGGGGACGCACTCGCCCGCCACCTCCAGGCTGCCGCTGAGCCGGATGTCCCGGCTGGACGCGCCTACCCGAATTTCATATGTGCCGCCAGAAATTTTCCAATCGCCGTCCCAAATCGCGAAGCTGCGGCTGTCCAGCGGGAAGCTCACCCGCTTGCCCTCGCCGGGGGCCAGTTCCACGCGGGCAAAGCCCTTCAGCTCCTGCTCAGGGCGGTGGAGCCCGCCCTTTGGCGGCGCGATATAGAGCTGGGCCACCTCCGCGCCGGGGTATGCGCCGGTGTTAACTACTGTAACGGACACGGCGTTGTCCGTTATTTCCATATCGCTGTATTTAAACATGGTGTAGCTCAACCCGTGTCCGAACGGGAACCGCACCGGCTTTTCCGCCTTGTCATAATAGCGGTAGCCCACATAGACGCTCTCCCGGTACTCCACATTCTTTTTTCCAAAAGTGTCCTTGGAAATCACATCATCATAGGCGAGAGGCCAGCTCTCGGTGAGCCTGCCGCCGGGAACGACTTTCCCCGTAAGCAGGTTGGCGCAGGCTTCGCCCCCCGCCTGTCCAGGCAGGCCCATGTACAAAATGGCCTTTACTTGATCGCACCAGGGCAGTTCCATGGGACTGCCCCCCAGCAGCACCACCACCGTGTTTGGATTGGCGGCGGCCACCGTTTCGATCATCCGGATGTGGCCCTCCGGCATGGCCATGTTGGGCCGGTCGAAACCCTCGGATTCGTAGGAGTCCGGCAGGCCCGCCGCCACCACAGCCACCGTTGCCGCCCTCGCGGCCTGGGCGGCGGCGGACAGCTCTGCCTCGGTGACGTTGCCGTCCTTGTCGCCGCAGGGGGTATAGGGTACGTTGGGCAGGGCATCCGTCAAGCTGGCGTACTTTGTGGGGTTGATGTGACTGGAGCCCGCGCCCTGGTAGCGGAAGTCCTTTGCCATATAGCCAATCAACGCCATATCCGCTTCTTTGGCGGGGAGGACGCCGCCCTCGTTTTTCAGCAGCACCGCCCCCGCCTCCGCCACTTTGCGGGCTAAGGCGTGGTGGCTGTCCACATCGAAGGAGCCTCCTTTTTTTCGCTCCGCTGCCTGGAACGCCAGGGTAAGGATGCGCTCCACCGAGGCATCAATGTCCTTTTCGTCCAGCGTCCCGTTTTTCACCGCCTCCAGCGCGGCCTTCTCCATGTATTTTGAGCCGCCGGGCATATTCAAGTCACATCCGGCCTGGAAGCCGCGGATCCGGCTGCACAGCGCCCCCCAGTCGGTGACCACCATGCCGTCAAACCCCCACTCTTCCCGGAGGACTTCGGTGAGCAGCCAGCGGTTGTCGCTGGCGTGAACGCCGTTGATCTTGTTGTAGGAGCACATCACCGTGCCCGGCTTTCCCTCCTTTACGGCGGTCTCGAAGGGGGCCAGGTATATCTCCCGCAGGGCCCGCTCGTCCACCTGGCTGTCGCCGTTTTGCCGCTTGTACTCCTGGTTGTTGGCGGCGAAATGCTTCAGGCTGGTGGACACACCCGTCCCCTGGAGGCCCCGGATGAAAGCGGCGGCCAGCTTCCCGGCCAGATAGGGATCCTCCGAAAAATACTCGAAATTCCGCCCGCACAAGGGGTTGCGCTTGATGTTGCAGCCTGGGCCCAGCACCACGTCCACGCCGTAGGCCAGCGCCTCCTCCCCGATGGCCGCGCCCTCGGCGGCGTACAGCTCCGGACTCCAGGCCGCCCCGGCGGTCACCGCCGTGGGGAAACAGGTGGCGGGGAGGGAATCATTGATGCCGATCATGTCCGCATCACCGCTCTGGCAGCGCAGGCCGTGGGGGCCGTCGGACATCATAAACGCGGGGATGCCGTATTGCTCCATGGTCTTGCTGTGCCAGAAATCCGCCCCGGTGCACAGGCTGATTTTGTCCTCTAAGGTCATTTTAGAGACAATCTCTGGGATATTCATGCCAGTTCCTCCTCAACGGTGTGGATGTCCGCCCCTGCGGCTTTTTGTACCATATACATTATCATAAAATAAGCCCGCTGTAAAGGAATGCGCCGCCGCATCTGTTTTGCTTGACATTCCGCATCCCATCCCGGATAATTAGAACAGAGCTTGGAAAGAAAACGAAAATCAGAAAGGTTGGGAGACTTATGACACAGGTTACTTTGGGCCGCACTGGGCTTACCGTCAACAAAAACGGCTTTGGCGCGCTGCCCATCCAGCGTGTTTCCCGGGATGACGCGGCATACCTGCTCCAAAAGGCTTTGGATCACGGCATCGACTTTTTTGACACCGCCCGGGCCTATTCGGACAGCGAGGAGAAAATCGGCTTCGCCCTCAGCGCCCGGCGGGGGCAGTTCATCCTGGCCACCAAAACCATGTCCGGGGATGTGGAGGGCTTTTGGAACGACCTGCATACCAGCCTGAAGAACCTGAACACCGACTGCGTGGACATCTACCAGTTCCACAATCCGGCCTTCTGTCCGAAGCCCGGGGACGGCACAGGCCTGTACGAGGCCATGGAGCAGGCCCGGGCCCAGGGGAAAATCCGCTTCATCGGCATCACCAACCACCGTCTCGCTGTGGCGCGGGAGGCGGCGGCCTCCGGGCTTTACGACACGCTCCAATTCCCCTTCAACTACCTGGCCACGCCTGAAGAGGTCGAGCTGGTGAAAGGATGCGGGGCCCAGAACGTGGGTTTCATCGCCATGAAGGCGCTGTCTGGCGGGCTGATCGACAACTCCGCCGCTGCCTACGCCTTCCAGGCCCAGTATGACAATGCCCTGCCCATCTGGGGGATTCAGCGGGAAAAGGAGCTGGACGAGTTCCTGTCCTACATAGACAACCCGCCCCAGTTGACGCCGGAGCTCCAGGCCGTGATGGATCGCGACAGGAGCGAGCTGGCGGGGGATTTCTGCCGCAGCTGCGGCTACTGCCTGCCCTGCCCCGCCCAAATCGACATCCCCAACTGCGCCCGGATGTCGCTGCTGCTGCGGAGAGCCCCGGCGGAAGGTTACCTGTCCCCGGAAGGCCAGGAAAAAATGGCGCGGATCGACCGCTGCATCCACTGCAACCACTGCGTGGATCACTGCCCATATGGACTGAATACGCCGGAGCTGCTGCGGCGCAACTATGAGGATTACAAGACATTTTTGCACAAATAAATCCGCTTCATCGGCAAATCGAAAGATCGTTGATGACGGTATCATCAGCGCGTTATCTCGCGCAGTACAAAAAGGAGGAGCAATATGCGTTACCGAGAGTTGGGCAAGACCGGCCTGCTGGTCAGCGAGATCGGCATGGGGTGCGAGGGCTTTGCGGAGGACGAATGCAGAAACACCATGCCCATGTTCGACGCGGCGGAGGAGCTGGGGATCAACTACTTTGACCTCTACGCCTCCAACCCCGCCATCCGGGCCGCCGTGGGGGAGGCGCTGAAGGGCCGCCGGGAGAAGTTCTATATCCAGTCCCACATCTGCTCCATCTGGAAGGACGGCCAATACAAGCGCACCCGGGACATCGACGAGGTGAAGCAGGGCTTTGCAGAAATGCTGGAGCTGCTCCAAACCGACTACCTGGACGTGGGGATGATCCACTACTGCGATTCCATGGCCGACTGGCGGGAGATTGCCGACGGCCCGGTGCTGGCCTACGCCCTGGAACTGAAACAGGCGGGGATCATCCGGCACATCGGCCTGAGCAGCCATAACCCGGAGGTGGCGCTGGCCGCGGTGGAGAGCGGACACATCGAGGTGCTGATGTTCAGCGTCAATCCCTGCTACGACCTCCAGCCCGCCAGCGAGGACGTGGAGGATCTGTGGCGGGACGAGGCCTATGCCGCGCCCCTGGTGAACATGGACCCCCAGCGGCAGAAGCTGTACGAGGTGTGTCAGGCCAAAGGCGTGGGCATCACGGTGATGAAAGCCTTTGGCGGCGGCGACCTGTTGGACGCCTCCCTCTCCCCGGCGGGCAAAGCGCTCACCGCCAATCAGTGCATCCACTACGCCCTCACCCGTCCGGCGGTGGCCTGCGTGCTGGCGGGGGCCCACAGTGTGGAGCAGCTGCGGCAGAGCGCGGCCTATGAGGGCGCCGGTGAGGGGGATCGGGACTACGCCGCCGCCCTGGCCTCGTTCCCCAACATCAGCTGGAAGGGCCACTGTATGTATTGCAGCCACTGCGCCCCCTGCCCCAAGAAGCTGGACGTAGCCTCCATCACCAAGTTCCTCAACCTGGCCGTGGCCCAGGGCCAGGTGCCGGAAACTGTCCGGGAGCACTATAGGGCGCTGGAGCACCACGCGGGGGAGTGCGTCGCCTGCGGGGCCTGTGAGAAGCGGTGTCCCTTCGAGGTCTCCATCATCGAGAATATGAAGCGGGCCAAGGCCGTCTTTGGAGCGTGAGCAAGGCATGATTACGGAAAAAGACGGTGTATTTGTGTTAGAAACGGAACAGACCTCCTACCTGTTCCGGGTGATGGACACGGGCCATCTGGAGCACCTGTATTACGGGCGGAGGATCCGGTTCCGGGACGCCTCGGCGCTCACGGAAAAGCACTCCTTCGCGCCGGGAAACGGAATCTATTACGACGATGCCCACAAAAACTTCGGTCTGGAGGACGCCTGCCTGGAGCTCTCCTCCTACGGAAAGGGGGACATCCGGGAGCCCTTCCTGGAGGTGGTGTACCCGGACGGCAGCTTCACCTCCGACTTTGTCTTTGACGGCTTTGAAATCAGTGACACGAAGCCGGAATTCGCCTCCTTGCCCGGCTCCTACAGCGAGGACGGCAAGGTGGAACACCTCTGCGTCAGGCTGAAGGAAAAGGCCAAAGCCGCGGAGCTTGAGCTGCACTACTATGTGTACCCGGAGTGTGACGTGATTGGGAGAAGCGCAAAGCTCATCAACACCGGGGAGGCCGGGATCACGGTCAAGCGCCTGATGAGCGCGCAGCTGGACTTGCCCGACTGCGGCTATGTGTTCACCACCTTCACCGGCGGCTGGGCCCGGGAGATGAAGCGGACGGATACCCAGGTGTGGGCGGGAAAGTGTGTCAACTCGTCCTACGCCGGAATCTCCTCCAGCAGGGCGAACCCCTTCATCATGCTCTCCGGGGAGCACACCACCGAGGACGCGGGGGACTGCTTCGGGGTCAACCTGATCTACAGCGGGAACCACTACGAGGCGGTGGAGGTCAGTCCATGGGGCAAGACCCGGCTGGTGACCGGGATCAATCCCCAGTCCTTTTCCTGGAACCTGGCCCCCGGAGAGGCCTTTGAATCGCCGGAGGCGGTGATGACCTTCTCCCACGAGGGCTTCAACACCATGAGCCGCCATATGCACACCTTTGTCCGGGAGCACATCGTGCGGGGGGAGTGGAAGCGGAAGCCCCGCCCCGTCCTGCTGAACAGCTGGGAGGCGGCCTACTTTGACATCGACGAGAAAAAGCTCCTGAACCTCGCCAAGGCCGGGAAGAAGGTGGGCGTGGAGCTGTTCGTCATGGACGACGGGTGGTTTGGCAATCGGACGGACGACACCCGCTCCTTAGGGGATTGGAAGGCCAACTCTAAAAAGCTGCCCAACGGATTGAAGGGCCTGTGCGACAAGGTGAAGGCCCTGGGGCTGGACTTCGGCGTCTGGGTGGAGCCGGAGATGGTCAATGTAAACAGCGAGCTGTACCGCGCCCACCCGGAATGGGCCATGGATATTCCGGGCCGGGGGCACTCGGAGGGGCGCAATCAGCGCATCCTGGATCTGAGCAATCCCGCGGTGCAGGACTACATCATCGAGGCCATGACCCAGGTGTTCTCCTCCGCCGACATCTCCTATGTGAAGTGGGATATGAACCGCATTTTTTCCGACGTGTACTCCAGGAGCCTGGGGCCGGAGGGCCAGGGGGAGGTCTTTCACCGCTATATCTGCGGGCTGTACCGCTGCATGAAAACGCTGACGGAGCGGTTCCCCCAGATCCTGTTTGAGGGGTGCAGCTCGGGCGGGAACCGGTTTGACCTGGGCATCCTCTGCTACTTCCCCCAGATCTGGGCCAGCGACAACACGGACGCCCTGTGCCGGGCGGAGATCCAGAACGGCTACAGCTACGGCTACCCTATGTCCACGGTGAGCGCCCATATCTCCTCCTGCCCCAACCATCAGACGCTGCGCAATACGCCGCTGGAGACGCGCTTCAACGTGGCGGCCTTCGGCGTGTGCGGGTATGAGTGCAACCTCTGCGACATGGGCCGGGAGCAGCTTGCCGCCGTCAAAGAACAGATCACGCTGTACAAACAATGGCGGGGGGTTCTCCAATTTGGAGACTTTTACCGGGGTCGCAGTTTTGGCAGCGGAGGCGGAGGCCACAGCGCCATCGGCGTCACCGGCGCCCAGAACACCATGGAGTGGACCTGCGTCTCCCCGGACCGGAAAAAGGCGGTGGGGATGCTGTTCCAAAAGCTGGCGGTGCCCAACGACTTCTTTGCCTGCTACCGGGCAAAGGGTCTGGACGAGGGGACGCTGTACCATTTCTACAACCGCCGCCTGAAATATGACATCAGGGACTTCGGCGGGCTGGTCAATATGATCTCCCCCGTCCACATCAAGCAGGATTCTCTGATGGAGTCTGTGGCCGCCAAACTGGTCAAGCTGGGCGGCGAGACGGAGGACTGTCTGGCCTACGGCGATGAGCTGATGTACCACGGGGTGAAGCTGAAGCAGGCCTTCGGCTCCGTGGGCTTTGGCAAGGATACCAGGGTCTACCAGGACTTTGGATCACGGCTTTATTTCATGGAAGAGGTGTGATACTTTTTCTCGAGAGAAAAAGTATCCAAAAAGAGCTTTAAGCTCGCCACCAACGTGTTGCTATCTCTACATTTCTGCCCGGTAACGACACCGTATTCTTAATTTGGAGGACAGTACACAAATATGAAAAACGAAAAAATCACCAGGAAAAATCTGATCTGCTACCCCATCGGAACCATTGGGCGGGACGCGCTGTACGCCCTCATCAACAGCTATTTGCTGACGTTCGTGCTGTTCACCCACACGCTGGACGCGGCCCAACTGGCCGCCATCACCGGCATCATGATCGCGGCCCGGGTGTTCGACGCGCTGAACGACCCCATCATGGGCAACATCATCGAGCGCACCCGCTCGAAATACGGCAAATTTAAGCCCTGGCTGGTGGCGGGGGCGCTGTCCACCTCGGTGGTGATCTATCTGATGTTCAATGTACGGCTCCAGGGCTGGAACTTCGTCTGGTTCTTCGGCGTGATGTATTTTGCCTTCAGCATCACCTACACCATGAACGACATCTCCTACTGGGGCATGATCCCCGCGCTGGGTTCGGACGCCAACACCCGCAACCAGTTTACCTCCCGGGCCACGCTGTGCGCCGGCATCGGCGGCACGCTGGCCTCCATGCTGATCCCCATGTTTACCACAGGCTCGGGGGCTCTCGGGGGCAATACGTCCACTGCCTATGGCTTGGTCGCCCTGGGCATCGCCGTCGCCACGCCGCTGCTTTTGCTGTTTACGGTGCTCGGCGTCAGGGAACACCGGGAGGCGGCCCCCGCAAACCATCCCAAAGAGAAATTTTCCCTGATCCAGGTGTTCAAGACCATCGCCCGCAACGACCAGCTGGTCTGGGTGGCGGTGATCTTCCTGATCCAGCAGGTGGGCAACGGCCTGGTGATCGGCGGCCTGGGCTCCACCTATATCTACTTCACCTTCGGCTACAGCGGCGGGCTGTACTCCCTGTTCAACACGGTGGGCATGATGGCCACAGCCTTCCTGATGATTTTCTACCCGGCCATTTCCCGGAAGCTCTCCCGGAAGAAGCTCATGGGGTATATGGTGGTGCTCTCCACCGCCGGGTACGCCCTGATGCTGGCCTCCGCCGCCATTTCGGGCACGGGGATGGTTCGGTTCGGCCTGCTGACCGCGGGCTATATGTGCGCCAATTTCGGGTATTACAGCTTCTACCTCATCATGATGATCTCCATTATGAATACGGTGGAATACAACGAACTTAAATTCGGCGAGCGGGACGAGGGCATTATCACCTCCCTGCGGCCCTTTATCACCAAAATGGGCTCCGCCATCATCGTGGCGGCCACCTCCGCCACTTACCTGATCTTTGGCGTCACCGGCTACACCAACCAAATCTCCGACCTGGAGCAGCAGTGCGCCCAGGGCCTGCTCTCCGAGGAGCAGAAGCTGTCCGCCATTGAACAGGTACTGTTCGGGGGCGGCGGCGTGTCCGGGGGGCAGAGCATGGGCCTGCTGGTCACCATGACCGTGCTGCCCTGGGCCCTGATGCTGATCTCCTATTTCCTTTACAAGAAAAAGTACAAGCTGGACGAGGCGGAGTACGACAGGATCTGCCGGGAACTGGGCAAACAATAAGCGCCCGCCAAGTGGGCAAGGGGGAGCAGCCATATGGAGCGGAAAAACCTGACCTATGACAGCCGGATTAGGGATCTGTATCAAAACCCCGTGGGGCATGACGCGCTGGCCCGGGTGCTGCTCCAGTTGGGCCTGCCGGAACAGGCGGTGACCAACCCGGCGGTGGCCAACCTGAAGCTGCGCACAGTGGCGGGGCTGACGAAGAAAAAGCTGGGGACGGACTTCTTCGACGCGCTGCTGCACCTGGTCAATTTAGAGCAGGATGAGCCATGTGCCTCCACCGGGGAGATTACCCCCAGGTGGTGGAAGGAGGCGGTGTTCTATCAGATATACCCCCGGAGCTTCTGCGACAGCAACGGGGACGGGATCGGGGATCTGCCCGGCATCCTCAGCAAGCTGGACTATCTGAAAGAGCTGGGGGTGGACGCGCTGTGGCTGTCCCCCATCTATGACTCCCCCAACGACGACAACGGCTACGACATCCGGGACTACGACAAGATCATGGCGGAATTCGGCACCATGGAGGATTTTGAGCGCCTTCTGGATGGGGTGCACGCGCGGGGGATGCGCCTCATCATGGATCTGGTGGTGAACCACACCTCCGACGAGCACGCCTGGTACCAGCAGGCGCTGGCGGACGAGAACTCCCCCTACCGGGAGTACTATTTCTTTCGGAAGGACGACGGCAGCCATACCCCGCCCAACAACTGGACGTCCTTCTTCTCCGGCCCCGCGTGGAACTATGTGGAGGAGGGCGACTGCTGGGCGCTGCACCTGTTCTCCAAGAAGCAGATGGATCTGAACTGGGACAACCCGGACGTCCGCCGGGACGTCATCGCCATGGTGAACCGGTGGCTGGACCGGGGGGTGGACGGCTTCCGCATGGACGTCATCAACTACATCTCCAAAGAGGACGGGCTTCCCCAGGGCAACGAGACCATCGGGGCGCTGATGGGCTTTCCGGGCATCGAGCGCTACTATTACGGCCCCCATCTCCATGAGTACCTCCGGGAGATCCGGGAACAGGCCTTCGAGCCCCATGGCGCGTTCTCTGTGGGGGAGACCCCCGGCCTGGGGATGAAGATGGCCCAGCTGGTGACGGGCGAGGAGCGGCGTGAGCTGGACATGATCTTCTCCTTCGACCACCTGGAGACGCCGGGGCACACCCGGTTTGACGACTACGAATACGATCTGAACTATTTCCGGGATTATATGATCGACTGGATGGAGCATTATGGCAGCAATTGCTGGATGTCACTGTTTTACAACAACCACGACAACCCGCGGATGATCAGCAAGATCACCGGGGACATCTCGCGGCATACCGCGCTGTCCAAGCTGCTGGCCGTCATGCAGATGACCCTGAAGGGGACCCCCTTTGTGTTCCAGGGGGATGAGATGGGTTTAGCCAACTACCCGTTTACCTCCATGGAGCAGATCACCGATGTGGAGGCCAAGGGCTACTACGCCGAGCATATTGAAACGGAGTCCAAGGACAAGGTATTTGCCACGATTTTGGCGGGGACGCGGGAGCACGCCCGAGTCCTTCTGCCCTGGAACGAGAAATTGCCGCCCTGGCACAGGGGCCTGCGCCAGCAGCCCAAGGCGGAGGTGGAGGAGGCGTACCGGGAGCTGATCCGCCTGCGCCATGAGGCAAAGGCCCTGGTCTACGGGACGTTCCGCGTCCGCAGCAGGAAGAAGGACCGCTTCGTCTATGAGCGGGAGCTGGATGGGCAGACCTATCTGGTGGACTGCAATTTGGGCGCCGCCTCCTGCAAGGCGTTTCCCCTGGAGGGCCGGTGGGAGCTGGTCTACGATACACAGGCCAAGGACGGCGGCCGGGAGCGGCTGCAAGGCGGCCAGGCCCGCATTTGGAAGAAGGCGGCGGACACTGTTCCTTCCCGCTGATCCATAGCGCGCCCTGCCGCCAATGCCACTGGAACGCTTCTGTCAGTATAGCGCCTTGAATGTTGTTTCGGTCCCGGCAGCCGGCAGTTCCTCTGTCTGTATCTCTGTAATATCAAAGCGCCGGACCGTTTGCATGGCCCGGAGGAACTCGTCGATACAGCGGGCCTCGCCCTCGATCTCGATGATGACGGTCCCGTCATTTTCGTTCCGGGCCCAACCCACCAAACCCAGCTGGCCCGCCAGCAGCTGTGCCTCATAGCGGAAACCGACGCCCTGGACTATGCCGGAAAAGCAATAACGCCTTCTAACCGGCGGCGTATGGGGGCCGTCCGGGACGTGGACAACGGGCCGCTGGTTTTCCGCGCAGAACCTTTTCAGCCATTGAAACAACATCATCTCTCAGCCGCTCCTTTATTTCCATCATTTAAGCACTATGATACCCCAATCTCCCGGCGTATGCAACGGCCAACTGAACGATAATCGGCATTTTAAAGAGGCAAACGGGAACCAGCGCCAATGGGGCGCACGAAATCGCGCGCGAAAAAGCCGGGGATTAGCTCCCCGGCTTTTCTTATGCCTGCCTCACGGTTTCCTCCCCACCATAAGCGCCACCTCCTGGCGGGTGGCGTAGCTCTGGGGGCGCTTGCCGTCGGTGACCCCCGCCGCCACGGCGGCGGCCAACTCCCCCTCCGCCCATGCGGACGCGGGCAGCGCCGCCCGTTCCGCCTCAATATTGGCGTATTCTTCCCGCACAATCCTGCGCACCTGTTCCTCAGTCATATTATCTTCCTCCTCCTCGCTGCCGGCGGGCACCAGCGACCAGTCAGGCCGCCCATAGCCCTTGATTTTTGCGGATCCAACCGGGTATTTGCAGGAGCGCACCGCGCTGGGGCTCCCGGCGTTGCCTTCGATGGTGTACACACAGCCGCCCTTTACCTCGGTGACAATGCCGGTATGCCAGGTGCTTTTGGCGTCGCCGAAGAAAATCTGATCCCCCGGCTGGGGGGCGGTGAAAAACCGCCCCTTGGCCTTGTAATAATTTAGCGAATACCCTGTCCCGGCCCCGCAGCTCCTGTCCGGCTGGCACAACAGCTTTTGGGCAATGTCCCGACCGAAGGTGGTGACGAAGCACCAGTCCACGAACACGTCGCACCAGTCGAAGCCGTTTTTTTTGCCGTTGTAGAAATCCCCCTGGGCGTCCAGGTCGCGGGCAAATTTGTTATACTTACCCCCGGCGTTGGCCTTGGGGTCGTCCAGCTGGGCGTTGCTCTTTTTGCCCAGATACCCGTCCTGGGCTTGGGCGGCGGCGATGAGCCGGGCAGCCGGTAGGCTGCTTTCCTGGGTAGCCGATAGGCTGCTTTCCCGGGCAGCCGCCAGGCTGCCTCCCGGCGCGTTCACACGTCCACCTCCGGCAGACCCGCCACGCTGGTGAGCAGGGACAGCACCCCGGCCAGCACCGACGCCGACGCCACCACGGGCCAGTCCACGGCGGACAGCACCGCGGACGCGCCGATGGTGGCGATGGCGGTCTGCGCCATCGTTTTGACGGCGCGGATGGCCGCCGCCCTCATCCATTTCCCCATGTACTCGTTTTTCATCTTTTGTACCCCTTTCTTTACAGTCCGACCCTGGCCAGCAGGAACGCGATCACAGCGGCGCATACCGCCCAAACCGCCCTTTCCACCAGCCCCTCCCAGCGCTTGGCGGGTTTGGCCTGCTGGGCCTCCTGCCACGCCACTACCTTGTCCAGCTTTTCGTCCATCGCGGTGATTTTGGCGTCCAGCTTGGCGTTCCTCTCGATGTGGGACTCCCGCTCCTCGTAGTACGTCTTGCGGAACGCCTCCTCCCGCTTCTGGCCGCTCTCCAGGGTCTCGATGCGGTGCAGGTAGGGGCAGCCACCGTCATTGCAGTTTTCCGGCATAACATCAGCTCCTTCGGTTCCCCTCGTCATGCGACCTGTTGTTTCCCGTTTTCGGGAAACTTTTTTGTGCGGACAGCTGCGGCAGACGCAAACAAAGAAGCCCGCTGTTTTCGACTGAAAACAGCGGGCTCCTGTTTGCTGATATGGTCACGCTATCTGGCTTACAAGCGGGACAGCAGAAATAACAACGCCCCCGCCGGCTAAGGCGGGGGCATTGTTGTTGAACTCAGAAATCAGCCGTCTAACGTGTCAACGGGCCGCAACTCCAGCTTTATCGCCGTAAGTGCTCTATTCTGCGCAAATATAATGTACGTTTTGCACCGCGTGGGATCAATCATACCGGAACATTTGCCGCCATTGCGCCAAACGCTCATATGGTATTTGATGTCTATGTTGGTGGGCTGCACAAAAGAGAGCTCCGCCACGTCGCCGGCGCGCCCCTCCCAAATGGTCTTGCCGTTGGAGGATATGGACACCTTTTGATCCCCTGGAGTTGGTGGAGTATCCCCAATCTGCCATTCCGCATTGACTGCGGGTAACGGCTTAATTTTTACTGTTTCGCCCGATTTCAGCAGCTCGCTGATGGGGCAGCCGCAAAACGGGCAGGTTCCCGCCCGGTCGGAAATCTCCTTGCCACAGTCGAAGCATTTTATGAGAGCCATAACCGTCATCTCCTTTTTTGCCCATCATATCACAGCTTGCTTCAAACGTCAATCGCTTTGGGCCTGAGCCTCCGTATTCCAGCTTAAAACCGTCTCCCGAAGCCCGTCCAGATCCAGCACACCACAGGCGAAGCCCTTCTTCACCAGCTCCTCCGGGAGATATTCGTCGTACTTGTCGAACAGGGGCAGCTCCTTGTCGTAGACCAGCTCCAGCGGGTCGATGGGCTTGCGGATCTCCTCGGATACCACCTGGAAAAACGTCTCCTCGTCCACCTTCATGGTAAACTGCATATAGTAGGGCCGGGCGGAGTCGAAATTCTTCAGCCCCAGGCGGTCGGCGCATTTGATCTTCAAAAACCGCTCCATGGCGAGGAACGGATAGGTTCCCACCCAGGGCAGCAGGCACCACATATTGCCGCCCAGGTTCAGCAGGGGCCTCTCCGCCGTGCCGGAGCGGTCAGCGGTGAACCGGGCGTTTTCCAGGCGGGCCACCGCGTTTTTCATCAGGTAGGGGTACTGCTTCTCCTCCCGGAGAACCTGCCGCATCCGCCGGAGGATCTTGGTGTGCAGGTCGCCGGGGCACAGCCCGAAGTAGGCCGGGATGCTGCCCTTCACCTGCTCACAGTACACCAGGTGGCGCTTGCGGTCGATGTCCAGCACCACCCAGACGTGCCCCGCCAGGGCCAGCTTCTCCCCCACCGGGGGCGGCAGCACCACCGTGCCCAGCTCCTGGGCCTCGTTGCGGACGGTGTACTCCTCGTTCTCCTGGAACACGCCGTAGAACTTGAAGGAATTCACCACCCGCTCCCCCGCCAGGCCCACAATCAAGCCACCCTGCTCGGTGCGCTGGATGTGGTCGGTCTGGATGAGGTGGCGCAGCAGCGCCCTGTAGTCCTCCTGAGACACCCGGTGGAAATAGCGCAGCCGCAGCACCTGGTCGGCCAGCGCCCGGGGGGACAGCTCCCCGCAGGAAGCCAGGGTGGACATGGTCTGGTGGTACAGCAGGCTGTAGGGCAGGCGATCCAGCCGGGGCGGCTCCACCCAGCGCTCCTCTAGATAGAGCTGCACCAGCGCGATGCCCTGGATCAGCGACCAGGGGATGGTGGCGGGCAGCATAGCCCGGGCCTCCGGCTCGTCCTCCCGCATGACGAACCACATCTCCGGCGGCAGCTCCCGCCGCCCGGTGCGGCCCATGCGCTGGAGGAAGGACGACACCGTCCAGGGCGCATCAATCTGGAAGGCCCGCTCCAGCCGCCCGATGTCGATGCCCAGTTCCAGGGTGGCAGTGGTGACGGTGGTCATCCGCTGGGACTCGTCCTTCATCACCTCCTCCGCCGTCTCCCGGTAGGAGGCGGAGAGGTTGCCGTGGTGGATGAGAAAGCGGTCGGGCTCATGATTGCGCTCGCAGTATTGGCGAAGGGTGGTGGTGACCGTCTCGCACTCCTCCCGGGAGTTAACGAACACCAAACACTTTTTGCCCCTGGTATGCTCAAAGATATACCCCAGGCCGGGGTCGGCGTTGTCGGGGGCCTGGTCGGTCTTTTCCTCCAGCACCGGCAGGGCGTCGATGTCCGTGCGGTCCTCCCCGGCCTGCACGTTCTTCACATAGAAGTGCTCCATGCTCAGCCGCCATTTCGCGCCCTTGGCCTCGATTTTGGGGATAATGGTGCCCCGCCCCGTGCCCAGGGCCAGGAACTCCCCCGTCTTTTCCGGCTCGCCCATGGTGGCGGACAACCCGATCCGCCGGGGCTCCACCCCCGCCAGCCGGGACAGCCGCTCGATGAGGCACAGGGTCTGCCCGCCCCGGTCGCCCCGGAGGAGGGAGTGCACCTCGTCGATGACCACAAACCGCAGGTCGCCGAACAGGGTGGGGATGGCGGCGTGCTTGTGCAGCAGCATGGCCTCCAGGGACTCCGGGGTGATCTGGAGAATGCCGGAGGGGTGCTTCATCAACTTGGCCTTGTGGCTCTGGGCCACGTCGCCGTGCCAGTGCCAGACGGGGATGTCCGCCTCCTCGCACAGGTCGTTGAGGCGGGAAAACTGGTCGTTGATGAGGGCCTTCAGCGGGCCGATGTAGAGGCAGCCTACGGAGGCAGGCGGGTTTTCGGAGAACAAGGTGATGATAGGGAAAAAGGCCGCCTCGGTTTTGCCGGAGGCGGTGGAGGCGGTGAGGAGCACGTGCTCGTCCGTATTGAAAATGGCCTCCGCCGCGGCCACCTGGATGGCTCGCAGGCTTTCCCAGCCGTTGCGGTAGATGTAGTCCTGCACAAAGGGGGCGTAGCGTTCAAAGATACCCATAGGGCGCTCCTTTTAATATGATCTTTCGGTAAATTGGATTTTTATCGGTCAAAATGCTTCCGCTCTTTGCGCAATAACAGCCATGAAAGCGCATAGCTGATACCAACAATGATTGCAAGGAGGCAGGGGGTAGGATTATATCCGCGGTATAAATATGCGATTAAAAGAAAAATGCCAAGCACTCCTAGTATCACAGATAAAAGGGAAATAATCCCGAATGTGATGAATGCCCATTTTTTGCGCTTGAAAATAAAATGCCACAAAACGAGGGTCAATACAAGGGGTGCGCCAACCGCGCCCTGAGCGACCAAAATAATTTTGTCAATCAGCAATACCAGAATATTGAATGCCGCTATGATGTAAATTCTTCGATTCACCGCTGCTTTCTTCATCATCAGCTGCTTCCCTCCAAATTGTAGCCCGGTTTACCGGCTTGCGCCAAACCAATTACAGCTCAAACTCCGCGAACTGCCCATCCGCAGCCGCCTCCTGCACCGCGTTCCGGGCATAGGTGAACTCCTCACTGCCCAGCAGTTCCCGTACCTTCACCTCGGGATTCTGGTATACGATGTCAAGCACCTCGATGAAATCCCGGATGACCTCCCGGGGGGTGATGTGGGCGTCCGCGCCGATGCGTCCAAACTCAATCTCGATGAAGTCCGCCATGTCCTGCTGGGTGACGATCTGCTGGTACTCGTACAGCCCCGCGTGGATATCCGCCAGCTTCTCCACCAGGATCAGCATTTCCTCCGGGGTGAGGGGCTGGAGCCGGATCACCGGGGACAGCAGGTCCTTGTGGGTGCCGGAGAAGCGCCCCTCCGCCAGCCGGGAGCGCAGGGCCTCGTAGCTGTACACGCCCCGGCGGGGGTCCTCCATGCACTGGGGGGTGCCGCACAGGATGACGCCCAGGTGCTGGGCCTTGCCCTGCATGGTGTCGTTGTACATGGTGAGGATTTTTTCGTAATTGTACTGCCGGGTGATGGCGTTGGGGATCTTATAGATGTTCACCAGCTCGTCGATGAGGATGAGCATCCCGGCGTAGTTCGCCTGCTTCAAGAAACAGGCAAAGAGCTTCAGGTATTCGTACCAGTCGTCGTCGGTAATGACGATATTGACTCCCAACTCCTGCCGGGCCTCGGTTTTGGTGGCATACTCCCCCCGAAACCACTTGAGCACCTTGGCCTTTGTCTCGTCGTCTCCGGAGAGGTGGGCCCGGTAGTAGAGGGTGAGCAGCCGGGCGAAATCAAAGCCGTGGACCATTTCGTTCAGCGACCCGATGACGGCGGAAATCTGTTTTTCCACCAGCGGGGCCAGCCCCGGGTCGGTGATGCCCAGCCCGGAGGAAGCCACGACCTCCTGCTGCACGCCGCTGATCCAGCGGTCCAGGATCAAGGACAGCGCGCCGCCTTCTGGCTTGGTTTTGGTGGACATATTGCGGACCAATTCCTTATAGGTGGCCAGCCCCTGGCCCCGGGTGCCCTGGAGCCGGCGCTCCGGGGAGAGGTCGGCGTCCACCACCACGAAGTCCTTCGCCATCACATAGTTGCGGATGGTCTGGAGCAAAAAGCTCTTGCCGCTGCCGTACTTGCCCACGATGAAGCGGAAGGAGGCGCCGCCGTCGGCGATGATGTCCACGTCGTGGAGCAGGGCGTCGATCTCGGCCTTCCGGCCCACGGTGACATAGGGCAGGCCAACACGGGGCACCACGCCCCCTTTCAGGGAGTTCATCAGGGTTTGGGCGATTCGTCTGGGTATTTTCATGGGTGTACCATCTCTTTCAACTCGTCAATATAATCTTCGATCAACTGGGGGCCGTCGTCAATCACGGTGTCCAGGAAGGTGTCGTACAGCTTTTCGTTGATGCCATCCACCAGGACAGACAGCAGATGGCCCTCAGCCTGCACCCAGCCGGTGTCCCCGCCATACAGCAGGCATTGCAGCAGGCGGTATTCCGGGGGGCTCAGCGGCGTGCTGTCCGGGCCTTCGGGCGGCTCTCCGGCGGGGCCGTCGGAAAAGAGGGGCGGCT
>CAMWRX010000011.1 GCA_947176765.1 uncultured bacterium | reverse complement strand
GGGTGGTGGGCACTTTCCCGGATGGCAACTCTGCCCTTATGCTGGTCTGTGCCAGACTCCGCCATGTGGCCGGCACCCAATGGGGCAACAAGAAATATATGAACATGAAGCATCTGGAGGCGGCCTTCGACGACACCTCCATTGCCGGCTGATTTCATTCTAACCTGAGCCTGCAAACCTTTTTGCGCATAATCCTTGACAGCACCACCCATCCCTCGTTATCAGTTACCACTGAAAAAGTGTTACCAACGCAAAAGAACGCCACGGATTATTCCGTGGCGTTCTTTACATTGTTTTAACTTATCCCCGCGAAAGAGGAAATTTGAATTCAAACTTTAAGCACCCGCTTTCCCGCATTTGCAGAAATTCTTTTTCATACGCTCCTGTACGCAAATGGGAAAAATATAGATTTGCCAAAACATCTGCAATTTGGATGATATGATTTTGGGAGGAATCAAAGTATTTCACATGGACGTCTTTGGACAAAACTCCTTCCATTCGCAATTCAGTATTCAAATAGTTTTGTAGGAAGTGTCGAGCATCTGGTCGTTCATTTCGTTCATCAAATTGAATAGCATATTCATCATCTGGCAATTGTTTATTTCTAACGAAGTATTCAAACGCCAGTTTAAATACATAATTGAACGCTCGTGCTTTGTTCGTGTAAAAATTGCTCAAAGCCTTCTTGTTGTCAATTATTATATAAAAAACGTCCAGCGTTCCTTCACGGAAGAAATATTCTGCAAATTTCCGCTTCAACTCTGGTGTAAATGCTTGTCCCTTTAATTCCTTAAAGGCACCACCATTAAACATCCGTTCATCCTTATCCGCAGCTTTTAATTCTTCCATATATTTCCGAATAAAACGCTTTCGTACATTCCGAAGTCTTTGAGGATTTTCTGCCCGTACAATGGCAACGACAAAATAGGGCCAATCATCTACGTATTGATCTGTCATTGAACCAGATTCGTCTATGTATAGATACTGCATAATACCCTCCAAGCAAGAGAAAACGGGGACGGGTTTCATAACCCATCCCCGCCTCTATCAAGTGATGCCAATAGCTTGCGGACGAGGCCGGAACAACGACCCTTACCTGGATAATGGCGTTTACGCAAGACTTACCGTTGGCACCACTATAATAGCATATTCTAAACAGCTTGTCAATATTCTCCCCTATGACAAACAATATTTCTTTATAGCACGGTCAAACGCTTCTTACGTTGTACGTTTTACTGCATTTTTTGCCTATTCTTCTTCAATTTCTGCATCTACAACGGCAGAATCTAACAAAATATTGATAACTTCATTCCGTGACCTGTTGGTCTGCGCTGAAATATCCTCAATGGCTTCAAGGGTCTTTTCTTTAAGCCGTACAGAAATAACTTTATACCCATCGTCACCCTTTTTTGAAATTGTGATTTTCCGGCGCTCCATGGTATCACCTCTGATTAAGTATATCTTATATCCTGATTTCCATATATATCCTTTTTATATTTAGTTATAATTATATCTTGAATATCTTTATAATATAATGTAAAATGAGGGCATCCAAACACAGAAGGAGGAAACCACCGTGGTCAAAATTTGCCCAACTTGCAAAAAATTTGTGCCAGAAATAGCCCAAAAGTGCCCAATATGTGGCAATACAAAATTAGTGCTTGCAAATGTTCCGGCTTCGAGTGCAGCAGCCGTTGCTAAAGCAACTGTAACACCCAAAAAGAAAAAATCCAAAGCCCCCGTTATAATCTCGTTGCTCGTTATCCTTGCCATTGTTGGCGCTGTATCTGCTGGCGTTGTCTATTTTCTCAAATCTGGAATCACTATCAACTCCGACAGCATCAGTCTGAAAGTTGGGGAAACCTCCCAGCTTGACATTGCTACAGACTATTCCCCTGTTACATATGAATCCGCCGATACCGCTATCGCCACCGTAAATGGCAATGGAACGGTCACAGCCATCAATGTCGGGTCAACCACTATCACGGCCACCAACGCCAAAGGCCGCACCGCAAAATGCTCCATAGAGGTTTCCCATGTTCAACCTTCGGCAATCAAATTTTCCAATGCTGAGTTGATAGTAGCACCTACCCAGACGGTATCGTTGGAAGCCATATTTACCCCGGAAAACACGTCTGATCGCGCCCTCACTTATTCCATAGACCAAACGAGCATTGCCACTGTAGACAATGCAGGAACCGTTACAGGGGTTTCCGAGGGAACCGCCACCCTTACCGCAAAATCTGCCAATGGAGTTACTGCCACTTGTGCTATTATTGTGCTGCCCTATGCAGATAGTATTTCCATTGAGCCTATAGGTAAGGGAAATCCTCTCACCACCCGCCATAACAGTATGCTCAACCAAATCAATCACTAAATCGTTCGCCGCCAATATTTCCTGGTTTTGCCTGGGATAACACCGGCGCAGCACCGCCTTGACCCGCGACACCATTTCCATCATGCCAAAGGGCTTTACCAGATAGTCGTCCGCTCCCAGACCCAGGCTCTGGATCTTATCGTACTCCGCTCCCTTGGCCGTAGCCATGATGATCGGGATCTCGCAGGTACTGCCGGAGGCTTTCATCTGTTTCAGAAGCTCCACGCCGCTTTTTCCAGGCAGCATAACATCCAGGATTACCAGCTCCGGTGTTTCCGCGCGCAGCGCCTCTAAGAAAGCGTCACCGTCCACAAATCCCCGAACCTCAAAGCCCGCGGAGCGGAGCGCATAGAGCTCCAGGCTCTGGATGCTCTCGTCATCCTCTACACAGAAAATCATACCGCAATTACCTCAAAACAGTTCAAAATATTGTGTTTACAGTACCATGAGCAGGGTGCCCGCTCCAATCAGCACACATCCTGCCAAGGATTTTACTGTAAACTTCTCGTGCAGAAATACAAAGGCCAGAACCAGCGTGATGACTATGCTCAGCTTGTCAATCGGTACGACTTTGGATGCCTCCCCGATCTGTAGCGCCCGATAAAAGCACAGCCAGGACGCTCCTGTGGCAAGTCCAGATAAGATCAAAAAGAGCCAGCTTCTCTGACTAATCCCGGAAAGTCCGTGCTGCGCGTCCGTCAGAAATACCATTCCCCAAGCCATGACCACTACCACCATTGTCCTGATAGCGGTAGCAAGGTTGGAATTGACACCATCAATGCCAATTTTCGCCAAAATGGAAGTAAGCGCCGCGAATACTGCGGACAGAGATGCAAATATAAGCCACATGAGTTTGGCCTCCCTTTTCTATAATCGGCTCTATCATATCACGCAGGCTGTCCGCTGACAACGCTGAGCTATCCCCCTTTTGTTCCAGTAACAGAGAAAATGACCCATTTCGCAATGTTGACAGCATGATCGCCGATACGCTCCAGATACTTGTCAATCATCAGCAAATCAAGGATGTGTTCTCCCGCTGTGGGATCATCCACAATTTTTTTAATCAGTACCTTCCTCACTTGGATAAAATAGCGGTCAATGATGTCATCACTGGAAATGACCGCTCTGGCCCGTTCAATATCCTGGTGGACGTAAGAATCCACGCTTGACCTGACCATTTTGATGGTTTCCTGTGCCATTTCGCGGATGTGTCCCACATCCTCCGGGACATAGTGCGCCCACCGTATGGTCAGAATGATTTCCGCAATATCTGCTGCTTGATCTCCGATCCGCTCCATATCTGTGATGATTTTCAGCGCAGCAGAAATCTGCCGCAGGTCGCAGGCCACCGGCTGCTGCTGGAGCAGCAGCTTCAGACACAGGGTTTCGATGTCCCGCTCCATCTGGTCGATCTCTTTGTCCAGCAATACGGCTTTCTCTGCCAGGTCAAATTCCCCATCCGTCAAAGCTTTTGCCGCCAGAGAGATTGCTTCCTCGCACAGAGCGCCCATCTGGATCAGTTCATTTTTCATCAGGGTACCAGCGGGGAACGGATGGGGCCATCCGGGATAAGAACCAGACCGTCACTCTCCGCCCCTCGGATGTGCTGCACATCCCCGGTCTGGGTTTCGACGGCTTGGTAGGCTACTCGCCTATCGCTATGGCGAAGAACGCCATCGGCATGGCAATCGCCTGCGAGGAGTATGGCGCTAAGTTCTTCGCCAACGGCGCCGCTCCGGGCGGCGTGCTGGAACACCCCGGCACCATCAAAGACCCCCAGCGTGTGCGGGAGAGCTGGCAGTCTACCTTCGGTGGCAGCGGCAACGCCAACAAGATCGCCGTTCTGGAGGAGGGCATGAAATATACGCCTATCGGCATTTCGCCGGAACAGGCGCAGTTCCTCGAAACGAGGAAATTCCAAATCAATGAGATCGCTCGAATTTTCCGAGTGCCGCCCCACATGGTGGGCAACCTGGAAAAGTCGAGCTTTTCTAATATTGAGCAGCAGTCCCTTGAGTTCGTGAAATACACGCTGGAGCCTTGGGTGACCCGCTGGGAGCAGACCATCCAACGCTCCCTGTTATCCACGGGCGAGAAATCCCGTTATTTTGTCAAATTCAACTTGGAGGGGCTGCTCCGGGGCGACTACCAGAGCCGGATGAACGGCTATGCCACCGCCCGTCAGAACGGCTGGATGTCCGCCAACGACATCCGGGAGCTGGAAAATCTGGACCGCATCCCCGCCAAGGAGGGCGGCGACCTGTACCTCATCAATGGCAATATGCTCCCGCTGCACCAGGCCGGGGCTTTTGCAGATAAAACCACGACAGGAGAGGAGGATTCCGATGAAAAAATTCTGGAACTGGAAAGTGAAGGCGGCGACGGAGACGGCCCCGGAGGAGCGGACGCTGTTCCTCAACGGCACCATCGCCGAGGATAGCTGGTATGACGATGACGTGACCCCGCAGCTTTTCAAGGACGAGCTGATGGGTGGCTCCGGCAACATCACGGTCTGGATCAACAGCCCCGGCGGTGACTGCGTGGCGGCGGCGCAAATCTACAATATGCTCATGGACTATCCCCATGATGTGACCGTGAAAATCGACGGCATCGCCGCCAGCGCCGCCTCGGTCATCGCTATGGCGGGCACCAAGGTCCTCATGTCCCCGGTGTCCACCATGATGATCCACAACCCCGCCACCATCGCCTGGGGCGATGCCAAGGACATGGAGAAAGCAATCGCCATGCTGGACGCTGTGAAGGACTCCATCATCAACGCCTACGAGATCAAGAGCGGCCTGTCTCGCGCCAAGCTGTCCCACCTCATGGACAGTGAGACCTGGATGGACGCGAACAAGGCGGTGGAGCTGGGCTTTGCGGACGGCATCCTGTCCCGCGCCTAGGCGGAGAATGAGGCCCCGCCCGCTGGCTCCATGCTGTACTCTCCGGCAGCGGTGGTCAATTCCCTCATGGGCAAGATCACCGCCAAGTGCCGCATCGAAAAACCGAATACCATCTCCACAGGCCGTTCCATCGACACGCTGATGGAGCGGCTTAATCTTATCCTCTGAACGGAGAGCGTCTCTTTGATTACAGCGGGGCAGATTTTTCCTTCTCCACCCCCAAAATTTGAACTTTTTCAGAGTATTTTCATTTTCGTGAAAAGGTCTTTTTCTTGTTGTTATTCGTCTTGTTTATATATTTCCTCCCCAAATCCTGGAGGGGACCCCTCTATCAGATGATGGGCGGGGTGAACTGCATCGGATGGTTTTTCTAAAGTATCAATTGACAGCAGGACGGCGGGAGCTTACCTCCACACCGTCCTGCTGCCATTATTTATCGCCTCTCCATAAAATTTTTCAACATCTGTGCTGTTTCTGCACGGGTGGCATACCCTCTGGGATCCAAGATACCGTTATCTTTGCCGTTAATTACACCGCACTCTGTAGCCCAGCGCAGGGCCTCCAGTGCCCAATCACTGGCCTTGTATGCGTCGGCAAAGCGCAGCTCTCTGTTCACGGCGGCAGGGCTTCCGGCGTACCGCCACAGCATGACCGCCAACTGCTCACGGGTGATATTATCGTTGGGGCCGAACTGCCCCCTGCCGTAGCCGTTCACAATGCCATTGGCTGTGGCCCAGGCCACACCCTCGGCGTACCATGCGCCGTTGTCCACATCGGCAAATACGCCGGTGATTGGTTGGTATGGATTGCTCTCCAGGTTATGCAGAACGGTGGCCAGCATACCCCGGCTCATTGGGCGGTTGGGGCTGAACTGATTCGCCCCGGTGCCGTTAAACAGCTCATGAGCGCTGGCGAAGGCCACAGCGTCCGCCGCCCAGCTCGTGGCGGGCACATCGTAGAAATACCTGCTGTTGTCCACGATTTCCAACTTGGCGGAACCGTTCAGCGGGATGGTCATGCTGCCGTTGTCCGCCACAGACTTCCGCACGACCTCCCGTGTGCCGTTATTATGGATCAGCACAGCCACAGTGCCGGGGGTGGTGTAGGACACAGGCACGGTGAGGGTCAGCCCCCCGGGAATGCTTGTCACGATTCTGCCGCCCACCGTCACGGACAGCTCCACAATATTGCCCGTCTTTTCAGCGGTGACGGTGACGATGCCGCTCGTGCCGGACAAGCTGCCCAGCCCGCCGTTGGGGATGGTCACGTTAGCCACAGGGGTGGCAATGGTCAAGCTGGCGTTGGTCTGGCTCCTGATCTGCCAAACGGTGGCGGCGGGGATGGAAACCTCGGTCCGGATCACGCTCCCGGTGACTTTGGGCGCGATCACCACGGTCTCGCTCTTGTTCGCCACGGCCTGCTTGACGATCTCATTGCCCATGGCCGTGTCTACGGTGGCGGCAGCCTTGCCGCCCCTGGTGCTGGCGGTGGGGGTGGCGGTGGTCGTGGTGGTCAGGTAGGAGCTATTCTGCCCGGTGGTGGTCACGGACAGGGATGTGCCGGAGGAGCCGCCGCCCCCGCCGGAGCTGCCGCCGCTGCCGGAACCGCCGCCTGTGGAGCGCTGCCACAGGGTGATGGAGCCGCTCAGCGTGTTATAGTTGGCATTGTTCGGGGTAAATGTCCACCGATAGGCGGTGTTGGCCGCGACCTCCGTTGTGCCGGGCAGTTCCCAAGTGAGGGTGCCGGCAGGCCAGCCCGCCGGCGCGGTCAGCGCCGCATCGGTCAGCGTTTTCCCGCTGGTGGAAATGGCGGTATATGTGGGCGTCCCGCTGGGCGTGGCCTTGTTAATGGTCACGGTAATGTAAGTTCCGACTACTTGATATTTTTCTGTATCCTCGGGGATGAAGCGCACAAATTTCGCGCCGCTGTCCTTCACCTGGGTCAAGCTATCATCATAGTCAACGAGCATCCATTCGCCCTTCACAGCAACCCCGTTCACAGTGGCCGTGCCCTTGATGGCACTATTGGGGACAGGGTTTCCGTCATAGATGCGCGTGATGGGGCTGACGGACAGCACAGGGATCTCTTTGTCGGTCACGTTGACGATAATGGAGATTTCGAAATCGTGATAGTTGGTAAGAGCCGTCACGGGTACGTTAAATTGGAGCTGTCCTTCAGCGTCTTCGCTGAGCGTATAGGACACGGATTTACCGCTGACGGCGGGCATTTTCTTGAAGACGGACTCCGAGACGAGCTGGTCGGCCAGGTAGGGTTCCCCCAGCTTGGCGTCGCTGGGGATCAGCGACGAGAGATCCACCGTCCCGGATCCGCCGGGGTTCGCATATGAGCCAACATATGTATTACCGGGCCACTCCGTCTTGGCAATGGTCACGCTGGCCGCAAGCGCCCCGGTGGGCTGGGTGAGGGTGTAGTTCCCCGCCGCCGCCCCAGTAAGCTTCAGCGTTTTGGGCAGGGTGACGGAGGTGTACGTTCCCGCGTCAGGACCGGGGATCGTCCCCTTAAGACCGGTGAGGTCCACCGAAACGGTATCGCCTGCCACCACGCCGTCCAATGCCACGGCGGTGATCGCCACCTCATTGGTGCCGTCATAGTCCCGGCTTGCGGCGGTCACGCCGGTGACGGTGAGGGGCTTGGGGGCGACGGTGATGTAGTAGGAGCCTGAGAAGACAATCGTGTCATCTGACATAAGCCCCTCAACACGGAACCAATGCTCTCCCACGGGTAGGTTGGCGGGCAGGACGCCGTCAGCAAATTCGGGCCAACTCCCGCCTGTAAATCTCCACCTTACCTTGTCGCACGTCGTTTCCGGACTGACCGTACAGGTCACCTGTTTGCCCTCGGTGTTGCCGTAGGTCAGGCCGGTCGGGACTGTGATTGTCAAGGTGAGGTGGTCCTTCGTGCGCCCGCAGCCAAAACATACCCAATAATTCTCTATGACATTGCCGCTTTGTTTCGAATCAAACTCCCAGTTATGCGCCTCCTTATTTTCATACCCGCAGACCGTACAGGTCAGCCAATGGTTGGCATCGTCGTGCTTGCACTCGGTGCCGTAGGTGCAGTCCGCCGCCGTCTCGGTATAGCCGCAATAGGGGCAGTTCAGGCTGTGGGTGCCGTTGTTGTTGGGGGTGGGGGTAACGCCCTTGTGTTCGCACTCGCCCACTGTGACCGTGCCGGTCAGTCTTGACGGGGCATCCAGGCTGATCAGGTTGACAGGCTGGCCACCCTGATAATAGGCGTAATGTTTTTCTGCGGCATTTGTACTGTCGTAGTTCAGCAGGAAACGGCCTACATTACCGCTGCCAGAATCAGCATCTACTATGGCACTCTGTCCTCCGGAGAAGGTTCCGCCGCTGAGTTTGACTGAGGCATTCGGCCCAACAGATAGCCCAACGCAGCCCGTTCCCGCTTCCAGACTGCCGCCTGTGACCACAAGCTCTCCGCCACTAATACTTATATCGAAAGATTGAGGCCAGGAAGTGTTTTCCCCAGATTTCAACGTGCCGCCGGTGACGGTCAGTTTGCCGCCGGAGATATCAATAATTTTATTATTATTGGACGGTCCGGTAAGGGTAAACTCCCCGCCGTCAAAGGTGATATTGCCGCTTGATACGGTCAGACTACTGCTTGCCGTCACATTGGCCAGCAGGGTGACAGTGGCAGTCTTGCCTTGCACAGCCGTCCAGGCCGGGCCGATGCCGCCGTAGTAGGTGGTGGCGTTGCCGATCTGCACCTGGACCCTCAGCTCCGCTTTGCAGCCCTCGCACTTCTTGTCCGCGCCAAGGGTGTGGGGTGCCGCCGCAATTTCCGTTCCGCAATAGGGGCATTCGCCGCCGTGGGTGCCGTTGCCCAGGTCCTTGAGGACCTCCGGATGGGTACACTCCCCCACCGTGTAAGTGCCTTCGGGCAATGTGGTTTGACCATCCTCCAAGGCCACCGGCTGGCCGTTCGCGTCAAAATAGACATAGGGTTTCGTTGTGTTCAGCAAGTCGGAGACATCATTTTGACTGTTGACTGCGTAGCTCCCACCCGTGAAAGTGCCGCCGCGAAGGACAACTGTGCCACTTTCAATGTTCATTCCATAGGAGCCGGAGCTGGTGAAGGTTCCTCCCTCAATCGTCACGGTGCCACCATTGATGTCCACTGCGGCCGTACTGCCGGAAATCTCCCCGTTTTGGATTGTGACTGTGCCGCCAGCCGTACTGATGCCACGAACTCCAAAAATTTTCCCGCCGGAAATGGTAATACTGCTGTTTGAATCGGTGTGCACGGCCCTTGAGCCAGATGTTCGACTGTTGCTCGTGGTAACCGCACCGCCTGTCATCTCCAGCGTACCGTTCACAATTATGCCTCTGGCGTTTAGGTTGGAGTAAGTAGATTTAATCGTACCGCTTACAAGTTTGAACGTACCATTGACCTGGATTGCGATTTGTTGCCCACTGGTCAGGGTATGATCCCCGCCGTCAAAGGTAATCGAACTGTCATTGGGTACGGTCAGTGTGTCGTTGGCCGTCACATCCGCCAGCAGGGTGATCGTTGCGGTGTTCCCATTCGCCGCCGTCCATGCCTCCTCAATGGTGTTGTAGCCGGTGATACTACCGTCTATTTCCACCTGCGCCACCGCTCCCTCGGTCGGCTCGTCGATGGGTGCGGGTACGTTGGCCTCGTCCGGCTCACCCTCCGTGGCAAACACCCCAATGGGACAGAGCCCCAGGCACAGGGCCAGGGCAATCACCATACCAAACCATTTTTTCTTCACAAGGCATCCCCCTCCATGTTGTCCAACGCGGATTCCGTCTCCATTGGGGAGACGGAGAAACGGGCGCGCCCGTTTCTCATATCTATTTGTCGCAATTTCCTATTTTACACTATACAAGCCCCCCGCCAAAAAGCAAGCCATCTGGCAGGAACGTCAATTTTCTGGCAGGAACGTCAAAGGTGGGCATGGAAAATGGTCGGGTTTCATGTTACAATACCATCAAAGGGGGCGGGAACGCGGATGAAGGTCGCTATTGTGGACGATGAGAAAAACTGCCGGGACGAACTGTCCCGCCAGCTGCTGTCCTTCAGCGGGGTCCACCGCTGCCAGCTTGTCCCGGTCCCCTTTCCCAGCGCAGAAGCGTTTTTGGAGGCCGCAGAGCGGGAACGGTTCGACATCGTGTTCATGGACATTTTCATGGAGGGCATAGACGGCCTGGACGCCGCCACCCGTCTGCGGGAGCTGGACAAGCGGTGTATACTGATCTTCCTCACCTCCAGCGCGGACTATCACCCAAACGCTTTTTCTGTCCATGCCTTTGAGTATATCCTCAAGCCCTTCACCCCCGAGCGGGTGTATGCCGTCCTCCGGGACGCGCTGGTGGTGCTGCCGTCCACCCCCCGGTACATTGAGGTGGCCAGCGAGCGCAGAACCGTGCGGATTCCGCTTCCAAACATCGTCTCCGCCGTCACCGACGCCCACTATGTGAATATCGGTTTGTCGGACGGCCCCGTGGTCCGCAGCCGCATGACCATCTTGGATTTTTTGCGGCTGGTGGAGGGTGAGCTGAATTTTATCACGGTCAACAAGGGCATCGTTCTGAACGCCGACTATATCGCCCGCTTTGAGGATAACTGCTGTGTCACGGAAAACGGCGCACGGTTCCCGGTCCGCGTGCGGGACCGTCTGAAAATTGAACAGGCGGCAAGGGATTACAATTTTGAGAAGATACGCAGCCGCCAGCGGCATGGGCGGGGGGATCAAACATGAATATGACCAGATGGCTGTCGGCACTGCCGCGTTTTTTGGCGCTGCTGCCTCAAATGGCATCCTGCTATTATACGATGAAGAACCAGATGAGACGCACACCGCTTAAAACGGCCGTGCTATGCGCGGCTGTCCTGCTCCCGTGCTCCCTCATATGCTCGTGCCTCTACGCTGTGCTGCGGACCGATATAAATATCATCCTCCTTCCCTTATTTGTCCTGTTCTTTTTCCTTTACTGCCGCACCGTGACAGCCAGCCTGCCAAAATGCCTTGCCATCTACATTGGCGTCTGTGCCGTCCAGAGCTTCCCAGCGCAGTTTGCCTATTCCTTTGATGCTTTCCTGCATCCGGAATCGGGTGCGGCCAACCTTTCCGTAGAAGCTGCTTTTTTCCAGCTTGGACTCACCTGCTTGGTCGCGGCCGTCTTCGCATGGCCCGCCTACCAGTATTTTTTCCGGATCGTGGACCGCGTGGACAGTCCAAGGATATGGTACGCGACAGTCGCTTTGTCCTCGGTATTCCTTATCTTCAACGTGGTGTCTGTCCCCCAATCCTACAGCACCCTCCATACAGGACGTATGTTTTTCCTTTTCCTCCTGCTGGAGGGATGCCTGCTGGCAATCCTTACATCGATCTACTTGCTTTTCTTCTGGGCCACATCGGTCATACTGGAACACGCCGAGCTGAAAGAACGCACCCAACTCCTTGAGATACAGTCCCGCCAGTACTGGGCTCTGCAGGAGCATATGCGTCAGACGGCGCGGCTGCGCCATGACTTCCGGCACTCGATTCGGCTTCTGTCTGCGCTGGCAGCGGAGGAAGATCTGGCAGGCGTCCGAACCCACTTGGCGGAATACGAACGCAGTTTGGCGGAGTACACGCCCGCAGTTTTCTGTGCCAACGCCGCGCTGAACGCCCTGTTTGGGTATTATTATGAAATGGCGGTCTCCGCCGGGGTAGACACCGATTGGAGGATTGAGCTTCCCGATCCGCTTACCGTGTCCGAGCTTGATCTGGCCGGTCTGTTTGGGAACCTATTGGAAAACGGAATAAAGGGCTGCCAAACGCTGCCGGAAGGGGAACGACGGTTCAGCCTGACCACCGAGCTGCGGCAGGGAGACAGCCTGTATATCGTGTCCACCAACACCTTTGATGGCCATGTATGCAAGAGGAAAGGCGGATATTACTCCATAAGGCACGATGGCCACGGAATTGGGCTGAAGTCCATTGCCGCCGTGGCGGAAAAATACGGCGGATCGGTTCGTTTTTCCCACAGCGACGCGGAATTTTTCGTGGATGTAGTCATGAAGGTATAACGAGAACATGAGGCAAATATCGGCATGGCATTTTGCTGCCTGTATACACGGAATTTCAGACAGCGCAGTACGACTGTGTGAACTGCCCCAAAATTAGTGAACAGTACTAAAGGGGCAAGAAAAGGTCAGGAAGCAGCAAGGGCCCGCTTTTCTAAGGGCGGCATACCAGCAGCTGTCTGAATCCGGACGTGGTTATAAAACCAGATAAGGTCTATGAATGTAAAGGATATTCCTCTGACGAATGGATCGTAACTGCTCTTCCTCATGATGCGGCCATGTTATATAGAGAAACAGATGTTACTGAAATTCCAAATGGCTGGCAGTCAGAGTATGAATGGAATAGCTGAATTCCAGCTTATCGAGCGGTTGTCTGTGCAGGCGGCCGCTCACTTGAATATTTTGATGAAGGATTTTGTAAAATCACACCTGGCAGCACCAGGCTGACAAAGGAGCAAGGAATCATGCTGAACCAATTTTCGAGAACGCAGCTTCTATTTGGTGCCGAAGCCATGGAAAAGCTGCACCAGGCACGGGTGGCTGTATTTGGGATCGGCGGCGTGGGGGGATACACGGTGGAAGCGCTTGCCCGGAGCGTTATCGGTGCATTGGACCTCATCGACGACGACCGGGTCTGTCTCACCAATATCAACCGCCAAATCTTTGCCACCCGGAAAACCGTAGGACAGTTCAAAGTAGACGTGGCGGAACAGCGTGTTCTGGACATTGACCCGGATATTACGGTCAACACCTACAAAAAGTTTTACACTCCCCAGACGGCGGATCAATTCGACTTTACGCAATACGACTATATTGTGGATGCAATCGATACGGTCACAGGGAAATTGGAGCTTGTGGAACAGGCAGACAAAGCCGGTACACCTATCATCAGCTGTATGGGCGCGGGAAACAAGATCGATCCCACAGCCTTTGAGGTTGCGGATATTTTTGAAACCTCGATGTGTCCTCTGGCCCGGATCATGCGGCAGGAGCTGAAAAAGCGAGGGATCAAAAAGCTGAAAGTGGTCTATTCCAAGGAGCAGCCGTTAAAACCCATTGAGGATATGAGCATCAGCTGCCACGCCCACTGTATCTGCCCTCCGGGGACGGCCAGGAAATGCACCCAGCGGCGTCAGGTGCCTGGAAGCAATGCCTTTGTACCGTCTGTGGCCGGGCTGATCCTCGCCGGAGAGGTAATCAAGGATTTGAGCGGATTTCAGCGGTGATCCCCTTCCAACCATCAGTGGTCAATATAAAAGACACGCCTGCACCTGTGAGTGTAAGCGTGTCTTTCCTGTTTCCGTCTCAAATCACATAATCATTTCCGGCGTCCCCCCGCTGCATCAGATCCTCAATGGTAATGTGATCAAGATAGTCATTGATCACACCGCTCAGACCCTTCCACAACGGAAGCGTCCGACAGAAGGCCGCCCTGTGGCAAGCCTCAGCGTCCTGTTCCAGACATGATACGGGAGCCAAGGATTCCTCTGTCAGCCGCAGGACTTCTCCCGCAGTGTATTGCTCCGGCGAGCGGGTCAGCTGATAGCCGCCGCCTTTGCCGCGCACGCCGCTGAGCATCCGGGCCTTGACCAGCAGCTTGATGATGCTCTCCAGATACTTTTCCGAGATTTCCTGGCGCTCGGCGATCACCTTGAGAGGGATGAAGCCATCCCCTTGATGTTCCGCCAGATCGATCATGACCCGCAGCGCGTATCGTCCTTTTGTTGAAATCAGCATGGGATGACCCCTCCTTTTCTTCAACCTATTATACAACACGGTTAATAGGAAATCAATGGTGGTTTTTACAGATTGACCATTGACAACTGGGCGCTCACCTCATATAATACTAATAAACCAAGTAAGTAAATTGGTTTATTAAGGAGGAATCATGATGAGCGCTATTTATACATCCGCCGACCAGCTGATCGGCCATACCCCCCTGCTGGAGCTCACCCATATTGAACAGGCCGAGAAGCTTGAGGCCCGCGTCCTGGCCAAGCTGGAGTACTTCAACCCCGCCGGCAGCGTAAAAGACCGCATCGCCAAGGCCATGATCGACGACGCCGAGGCCAAGGGGCTGCTGAAACCCGGTTCGGTCATCATCGAACCTACCTCCGGCAACACGGGCATCGGCCTGGCCTCCGTGGCCGCTGCCAAGGGCTACCGGATCGTCATCGTCATGCCCGAGACCATGAGCGTGGAGCGCCGACAGCTGATGAAAGCCTACGGGGCCGAACTGGTGATCACCGAGGGTGCCAAAGGCATGAAGGGGGCAATTGCCAAGGCCGACGAGCTGGCAAAGGAGATCCCGGACAGCTTCATCCCCGGCCAGTTCGTCAACCCCGCCAACCCGGCTGTTCACAAGGCTACCACCGGTCCGGAGATCTGGAACGACACCGACGGCCAGGTGGACATCTTCGTAGCCGGCGTGGGCACCGGCGGCACCGTCACCGGCGTGGGCGAGTACCTGAAAAGCCAGAACCCGGACGTGAAGGTGGTGGCGGTGGAGCCCTCCGCCTCCCCCGTGCTGAGCAAAGGGACCGCCGGGGCTCACAAGATCCAGGGCATCGGCGCGGGCTTTGTACCCGACGTGCTTAACACCGCCATTTACGACGAGATCATCACCGTGGAGAACGAGGACGCCTTTGCCACCGGCAAGCTGGTGGGCCGCTCCGAGGGTGTGCTGGTGGGCATCTCCTCCGGCGCGGCGGTGTGGGCCGCCGTCCAGCTGGCCAAGCGCCCTGAGAACAAGGGCAAGACCATCGTGGCCCTCCTGCCCGACACCGGCGACCGTTACCTCTCCACTCCGTTGTTTGCCGATTGACGCTCCGCAGGTATCGCTTCCAAGCACATCCGGGGAGGCCGCAGGTCTACGCGGCCTCCCCTTTGCGTTGCTTTGCGGCACAAATGTCCGCGGACAAGTGAGGGATGAATATGGTCCACAAATTTGATTTCTGGTTTTCCCCCGCGGGGGAAAACCGGCGCGTCCATCTGTACCTGCCCGATGACTATGATTGGACGCAGGAGCGCTACCCCGTGCTCTATATGTTTGACGGGCACAACCTGTTTTTTGACGGCGACGCCACCTTTGGGAAATGCCTGGGGTTGAAGGATTTCCTGGACCGCTGGGGCAAGCGGCTCATCGTGGTGGGGATGGAGTGTTCCAAGGAGGATCTGCAAAGAGTCCATGAATACTGCCCCTACCACATCCACAGCGCCATCTATGGCGATGTGGACGGCCGGGGCTCTGCCACCATGGATTGGATCGTCCGCGAGTTGAAACCCCACATCGACAGCACTTACCGCACCTGGCCCCACCGAGAGGCCACCGCCATCGCCGGGTACAGCATGGGCGGCATGATGGCCCTGTTCGGCGTGCTGCGGTATAACCAGTGGTTCTCCAAGGCGGCAGTAATCTCCCCGTCCATCGTGCCCGCCATGGACAGCTTCCGGCGGGAGGTACGGGCCCCCATCGAAGCGGATACCCGGGTCTTTTTCAGTTGGGGCACAGGGGAATACGACCCGGGCTACAACGAGCTGGTTGCCAACTCCATCCGGGAGCTGGAATACAATGTCCAGCAGCACGGGGCCCGGACCTATCTGTACTGCCAGCCCGGCGGGCAGCACAACGAGGGAAGCTGGGAACAGCAGGTTCCCACCTGGATGGAATTTTTATGGTATTGAGGAGGCGCCAACATGAATGTGATCTTTCTCTCGCCCCATTTTCCGGAGCAGTTTTACAATTTCTGCGACCGGCTGAAGCGGCTGGGCGCCAATGTCCTGGGCATCGGCGACTGCCCCTGGGACGGTCTCAGTGAACAGTGCCGGAGCGCGCTGACGGAATACTACTACGTCCCCTCCCTGGAGGACTATGACGGTGTGTACCGGGCGGCGGCGTTCTTCACCTTCAAGTACTCTTTCCTTCATTGCATTTGACGTTGTTTAATTAAGCTTCGCTTATTATATTCCAATGCGCCCCAAAAGTCAACCACAAAAATAGTAGGATGATAGGTAATAAATTTCGGTTTTCCTATTGACAAATTCTACGGCAGACGCTATAATTCCAATCAACCGAGTATTGTAATAGGTTAATCATTCAAAAAAGAAGGTGGGCCGGAATGAGGAATCAGTTTCTGAGGCTTTTGCGGAGCAATTTCCGCTGTGGACGAATGCCATACTCCCGGACTGCCCCTGTGGCCGGGCGTTTTGGCGCGCCTGCGGTTTTTCCCGCTATTCTATAAGGCGGGAGCCGGTATGCCATACGCAGTCCGGGAGCAATTTCGTTGCCCCGGGCTTTTTTGTGCCCATCTTCAAAAAAACAACAGAAAGAGGTACATATCATGAACAATTATAAATTTGAAACCCTTCAGCTCCATGTGGGCCAAGAGCAGCCCGATCCCGCCACCGACGCCCGGGCCGTCCCTATCTACCAGACCACCAGCTATGTGTTCCGCAACTCCGCCCATGCCGCTGCCCGGTTCGGCCTGGCGGATGCCGGCAATATCTACGGGCGGCTGACCAACTCCACCCAGGACGTGCTGGAAAAGCGCATCGCGGCCCTGGAGGGCGGCGTGGCGGCCCTGGCCACCGCCTCCGGCGCGGCGGCTATCACCTACACCATCCAGGCCCTGGCCCAGGCCGGGGATCACATCGTGGCCCAAAAGACCATTTACGGCGGCAGCTACAACCTGCTGGCCCACACCCTGAGCCAGTTCGGCGTCTCCACCACCTTTGTGGACGCCCACGATCTGGACGCGGTCACCGCCGCCATCCGGCCCAACACCAAGGCCGTCTATCTGGAGACCCTGGGCAACCCCAACTCCGACATCCCCGACATTGACGCCATCGCGGCCATCGCCCACAGCCACGGCCTGCCTCTGGTCATCGACAACACCTTCGGCACCCCCTACCTGATCCGGCCCATCGAACACGGCGCGGACATTGTGGTCCACTCCGCCACCAAGTTCATCGGCGGACACGGCACCACCCTGGGCGGCATCGTCGTGGACAGCGGCAAGTTTGACTGGAAAGCGTCCGGCAAGTACGCACCCATTGCCGAGGCCAACCCCAGCTACCACGGCGTGTCCTTCGTGGACGCCGCCGGCCCCGCCGCCTTTGTCACCTATATCCGGGCCATCCTGCTGCGGGATATGGGCGCGACCCTTTCCCCGTTCAACGCGTTCCTGCTGCTCCAGGGGGTGGAGACCCTTTCCCTCCGCCTGGACCGCCACGCCGAGAACACCAAGAAGGTGGTGGAGTTCCTGGCAAAGCACCCCCAGGTGGAGAAGGTCAACCACCCCTCTCTGCCCGACCACCCCGACCACGCCCTGTATGAGAAGTACTTCCCCAACGGCGGCGCATCCATCTTCACCTTTGAGATTAAGGGCGGCCAGGAGGAGGCCCACAAGTTCATCGACAGTCTGGAGATCTTCTCCCTGCTGGCCAACGTGGCGGACGTGAAATCTCTGGTCATCCACCCGGCCACCACCACCCACTCCCAGCTCACCCCCGAGGAACTGGCCGATCAGGGCATCAAGCCCAATACCATCCGGCTGTCCATCGGCACGGAGCACATCGACGACATCATTGCCGATTTGGAGAAGGGCTTCGCGGCAGTAAAGTAAAGCTCTCACCGATTTATGAGTCATGTACTGACTATAGGGAGCAGAGGCACTGTCGGTAAAGACACATTGTTTTAATCCGACAGCGTCTCTTTACCTCCATCTAATTTTCTAATAAATCAGTATATTAGAGCTTATTCCAAGATCAGTAATTGAGCATGGATCAAAGACGCAGGGAAGGCGCCTCACCCAAAAAGAGACACCTTCCCTTGCTTTTGCTCATTTCGATGTATATTTGGGCACTTTGCAGCAATAAACGTTGAATGCTAAAATATCATGTTATTGGTCATAGTGCTTTGACACCGCTTTCAGGTGCTCCATAATGGGCAGGTGCTGGGGGCACACACCCTCGCATTGCCCGCATTCGATACAGTCCTTGGCCTTGCCGAACTTACCGCTCAGGATCTCATAATTGGTGAAGTTGACCGTCCAGCCCTTTTCCGCCAGATCCTCCCGCATATCCTCGTTGTAAAGGGAAAAATACTGAGGGATGGCAATACGCATGGGGCAGCCTTCGGTGCAGTAGGAGCAGCCGGTGCAGGGCACGGCGATCTGTCCGTTGATGATGTCCGCCGCCTGATAACACAGCGCCTTTTCCTCCTCGGTCAAAGGCTTGAAGTCCTCCATATAGCTGAGATTGTCCTCCATCTGCTCCACACTGGACATACCGGAGAGCACCATCATCACATTGGGAAGACTGGCGGCAAAGCGGATGGCCCAGCTGGGCGCGGACATCTTGGGATCGTGCTCCCGGAACAGCTTCTCCGCCGCTTCGGGGACCTTGGCCAGCGTACCGCCCTTCACCGGCTCCATGACGATGACAGGCTTGTTGTGCTTGACGGCAACCTCGTAGCAGGCGCGGGACCGAATCCACTGGCTCTCCCAATCCAGATAGTTGATCTGAAGCTGGACGAACTCCATCTCGGGGTGCTTCGTCAGGATCTCATCCAGCAGCTCCGGGGTGTCATGGAAGGAGAAGCCCGCGTGCTTCACCAGCCCCTGGGCCTTCTTGTCCAGCAGCCAGTTGAAGCAGTCGAACTGTTCGTACTTCGGATACATGGCGGCCTCAATGCCGTGGAGCAAGTAGTAGTCGAAGTAGCCGGCGCCGGTTTTCTCCAGCTGGGCGTGAAACACCTTGTCCCGATCTTCCAGAGAGTTAAAAAACGCCCCATGGAGCTTGGTGGCCAAGGTAAAGCTGTCCCTGGGATAACGGTCCACCAGAGCGGCTTTCGCCGTGCCCTCGCTGGCAAAGCCGTTGTACATCCACGCGGTGTCGAAATAAGTGAACCCCTTATCCATAAACAGGTCCACCATCTGCTTGACCTGCTCCAGATCCACATCGGCCGCGTTTGCCTTGTCAAGCGTCGGCATCCTCATCAGCCCGAAACCAAGTTTTTTCATGACGTATCCTCCTTCACTTGCTGTTACAGCCAATGCTTAAACGGCTGTAGTAAGTTTACTATGATGCTTTAGCAGGAAAAGTATGCCGCGATCTCCTTCATTCTGCCACTCTGATCAACGTGGAAGGGGCACCGCTTGTCACAGTGCCCGCATTGGACACAGTCGCCCGCCTTTTTCTCCAGCTTCTGATAGTGGCCCGCCGCCAAAGTGTCCCCTGCTTTGGCCAGGTCGTAATACTTATTGATGAGCCCGATATCCAGCCCCACCGGACAGGGCTGGCAGTGGTGGCAGTAGACGCACTTTCCCTCCGTATCTGCTGGAGTAAAGGAGCCGAGGACAGAGTAATCCTTTTCCTCCTCGGACGCCTTGAGGAAGCTCAAAACGTCCTCCATATCCTGTCTGTTCCGAATTCCCGGCAAAACGGTGAGCACACCGGGCTTATCCAGAGCATACTGAATGCATTGGGATTTTGTCAGCGCTTTTCCAAAGGGGGATGACTTCCCGTCCAGCAGCTGCCCGCCGGAAAAGGCTTTCATCACAGAGATGCCCACGCCATCCCTTTCACAGCGGAGGTACAGGGCTTCCCGCTCATCGCTGCTGCCCTTGGCGTATTCTCCGTGGTGGTAGTCGTAGCCGGGGTTGATGCTGAACATGAGCATATCCACAAGGCCCGTGTCCAGCGCGGTCTGGGCCAGGGCCGGGGTGTGGGAGGACATGCCGATGTGCCGCACCACGCCCTGTGCTTTCAGCGCCTGGAGGTAGTCCAATACGCCGTTTTCCAGATAGGAATCCCAGTCGGAAGCCTCATCCAGGCAGTGGATAAAGCCGTAGTCGATATAGTCGGTATTCAGCTGTTCAAGCTGCCAGGCCACAGCCTTTTTTACATCGTCCAGCGCAGTAGTCCAGCCATATTTGCCGGAGGTGTAGTCCGCTCCGAAATGGATTTGATACAGCACCTTGTCCCGCACGCTGGAGAAAGCCTTTCCGTACAGGGGGAAACAGGCGGCCTCCCCGGCGGCGAGGTCGTAGTAGTTCACTCCGTTTTCAAAGGCCAGTTCCAGGGCCGCTATGCCATCCTTCTCTCCGGCAGCGCCGATGGAGCTGGCACCCAGGCCGATGACGCTGATCCTGTCGCCCGTCCGGCGGTTGATTCGATATTCCATATTGAACACTCCTTTTTGGATTTGTTTCATTCTGCCAGGGCAAAGACCGCGGTGACGCTTGCGCTTCCAAGGGCCTCCTTCCAGTTGGTAAGATCATCGATCTTGCCAATACGGGTATAGCTCCAGGAATTGTTGCCGTAAAACATGACGATGTTGTTGCCGTTGTAGAGCACGATGTCTCCCGCCGTCGTGGTCGTCTGGCTGTTGCTGGTGGTAAGGCTCCTGCCAAGCGGCCCCACCTTTTCAAATCCGGCGTAGTCGTCCATAGCGATGGTAACAGGTTCCTGACGCATCATCTCGACTAATTCCCGGACGGCATCATTGTCCTCCAGGGTCGCGGTGAAGGTGTATGCCCCGATTTGGACATTCATTTTCATAGCAGTTTGTTCCTTTTCGCTTTTTTCGTCTGCCACAGTGGAAACATCGTCTGCTCCGGCATCTGTCGCACTAACTTCCGGCTGTTGGCTTTCTGTATTCGCCTTGATGGAGTAGGAAGCGGAAGGATTGTCTGTCTGGGCGATGCTGTCCGAAATTTCGTTTGTGCCGCATGATGTAAGTATGAGGGACATATATAAGACCACTGCGGCTAAAGCCAGATATTTTTTCATGGCACCGAACCCCTTTTGCTTTTTGTGTTTCCACTGCTTATTGATTATGACCCTATTATAATGGAGTCGGGCCAATAAAGCAAATACTTACACTTTATATTTAGCTATGCTTGACAGGCATATATTGAATGGTGGTAAAAAAGTTAAATTGACAGGCTTCTTTGTTGAAACCTGTCGATTTTTGTCGTGGCTCAATGTTGTAATATTTCCATGAGTATCGTGGGAATGCTGTACAATTTACAGCTTTTGAAATACGCCGGGGATGACGGTGTGGCTGATATATATCCATTGCGCCGCAAGGGCTTATATTGAGGGATTACAGCACATTGAGCATCTTTATGCTTTACAGTAAACGCGCCTATTATTTTGCCCCGGCGGCCGTTCTGACCGCCGGGGCAGTTTTTACTCTAGTGCAGCAGGATTATTTTTCGTCCTTGCGCTTTCGCAGGAAGTTTACCACCACCAGTGCCTCCACAGCGATGGCGATGTCGGCCATGAGGAAGGTGCGGATCTATCCTCTTTTTCGTATGTTCTTATGCTTTTCGCCATATTTTTGCAAGCAGGTCATTCCACCTGAAATGTTACCTGAACGCTTCCATGACCCAGGGCAGAGGCCAAGCCGGTCGGGTCGTCCACACTGCTCAGAGGAGTGTAGCTGTAGCCAGAGGAAAAGCTCTTATAGAACAGCACCATGCAGTCCGATCCGAACAGCATCAGATCTCCGGCCTTGATCTGCCCCGGACGGCTGGCATTGGCGGGCAGGCCGCTGTCCAGATAGAAATACTTCTCGTTGCCGTTGAGCTCACTCATGCTCAGCGTCAGCGGCAGACGCTCCACAAGGGCACGGGCGGCGGAGTTGTCGGCCAGGGTGGCGGTAAAGGTCTGACCGCCGATTTCAACGCGCAGCTTTGGCAGGGTCCCCCTTGTTTTCGTTGTCTGTGTTTTGTTCAAGCCAACGGTGGAACATGGCGGCGGCCTCCGCCCGGCTGATGCGGGCCTGGGGGTCGAATTGGTTTCTGGCTTTCCCCTTGATGATACCCTGGCTTCTGGCCCAGACCACGGCGCTGACCGCGTAGCCGGAGATTCTGGCCTGATCCGCAAAGGACTCCGATTCTCCGGGATTTGGTTCTCCGGCAGCGCGCCACAGGAATGCGGCAAACTGCTCCCGGGTCACCGGGTCACCGCCCCCAAAGCGGCCACCACCGTAGCCTGTAGTGATTCTTTTTTCAGCGGCCCAGGATACTGCGCGGTAATACGGGGAATCCGGGGCAACGTCAGAGAACGTGGCAGATTGTTCCGGCTCAGGACTTCCTGCTTGACAGTAAAGGGCCTCCACCAGCACTGCCCGAACAGCGGGTTGATCCGGGGAGAACGTCTGACCGGATGTGCCATCCATCAGACCGTGCTCCACGCACCAGGACACATCCTGGGCGTACCAGGCGTTAGCCTCCACATCGGAAAGGCCTGCCTGCGCCGCGCCAACAGGAAGCACCAGACCAAAAATAACGCTCAGCCCGACCAACAATGACAAAAGCCGTTTTCTCATCGTCTCCCCAAGCTCCTTCCATATTAAGAGCTCCTGCAATTTATCAAATGGGTTCCAGATTTGATTTACTGATCCTTGGAAATGTCTGTCCCGAAATACTTGATGGACAGGTCAGTCAGGGTGCCGTCCTCCGCCAGCTCAGCCAGGGCCTCATTGATGGCGGTCAGCAGAGCGGCGCTCTCCTCGCCCTTGCGCAGGGGGATGGCCACCTGGGTGGTTGCCGGGTCAATGCAGGCAATCTTGATCGTGTCCTCGGGATGCTGGGCCAGGTAGTCGTAGTAGCTGACCTCGGCGTTGAGGGTAGCGTCGATGCGCCCGCTGTGGAGCAGCTCAATCGTCTGGATGAAGTCGTCTACGCCGATGACCTCAGCCCCATAGGATTCCGCCACGTTGGCATAGGTGCTGCTCAGGGTGTTGGCGGTCTGCTTCCCGTCCAGATCCTCCATGGAGTGGATATCCTCGTTGTCCCCGCTGACAATGACGGCGGTGCGGTTGTAGGCATAGGGGGTGGAGAAATCGTATTTCAGTTTGCGATCCTCATCGATGTCCACGCCATTGACCATGATGTCGTAGCGCCCGCTGTCCAGGCCAGCCAGCAGGCCGCTCCATTCACCCTCGGCGAAGGTGGCCTTGACCCCCAGCTTGTCTGCGATGGCCTGAGCGATTTCCACATCGTAGCCCACCAGGGTGTCGCTCTCGTCATGATAACCCCAGGGGGCCCAGGTGCCCTCCAGGGCGATGACGATCTCGCCGCGCTCACGGATTTGGGCCAGCAGATCGGCGGGGGCCTCGCTCTGGACGGTGTCCCCGGCGGGGGACGGGCTGCTGGACTGCTGCCCGGCGCTCTGGGAGCAGGCGGCCAGGGAAGAGAGGCACAGGAGCATGGCAGTCAGCAGGGCTGTGAAACGGATCTTCTTCATGATAAAAACTCCTTTTTGGTGTGATTGAACATCTTTTTTCAGTTTTCCTTCTGGGGGCTTTTGCTGATATTCCGCAGGAACTCTTTGGTACGTTCCTGGCGGGGGCGCTGGAAAAAGTCCTTGGAGCCGCTCGCCTCCACCACAACGCCGTTTTCCATAAATATAACCTTGCTGGAGACATTCCTGGCAAAGCCCATTTCATGCGTGACCACCAGCATGGTCATGCCCTCGTCCGCCAGCTGCCGCATGACGGCCAGCACCTCCTCGGTGAGTTCGGGGTCCAGCGCCGAGGTGGGCTCGTCAAAGTAGATGATCTCCGGCTGCGCGGCGATGGCCCGGGCGATAGCCACCCGCTGCTGCTGCCCGCCGGACAGCTGGCGGGGATAGTGGTTTTCCCGGTCCAGCATCCCCACCTTTTCCAGCGCCTGGCGGGCAATCCCCTCCGCCTCGCTGCGGGGGAGCTTTCTGGCAACGATCAAGCCCTCCATGACGTTTTGCAGGGCGGTTTTGTTGAGGAACAGGTTGTAGTTTTGGAACACAAAAGCCGTCTTTCTCCGAATCCGGGCAATTTCCTTTTTGGAGATATGGGCCAGGTCAAAGCTGTCCTGGTCAAAAACCAGGGTGCCCCCATCGGCGCGCTCCAAAAAGTTCATGCACCGCAGGAGGGTGGTCTTGCCGGAGCCGCTGGGGCCGATGATGGCCACCACATCCCCCTTTTCCACCCGCAGGCTGATGCCCTTGAGCACCTCCAGGCGGCCGAAGGATTTTTTGATATTTTGGACTTCCAGCATAGGTCAGCCCTCCTCGTAGGCGCCCAGCTTTTTCTCCCCGATCCCCTGGAGCCAGGTCAGCACGGTGGAAAACAGCAGGTAGATGAGACCGACCTCAATGTACAGCGCCAGGGGTTCATAGACCCTGGCGTCGATCTTCTGCGTGGCCCGAAACATTTCCACCACCGTGATGTTGGCGGCCAGGGAGGTATCCTTCACCATGGCGATGAGGGAGTTGGACAGGGAGGGAAAAGCGGTGCGCATGGCCTGGGGCAGGATGATGCGGCGCATGGTCTGTAAGTAGGACATCCCGGCGCAGTACCCCGCTTCCAGCTGGCCGCTGGGTACAGCCTCCAGCGCCGCCCGGACGGTCTCGGCACAGTAGGCGCCCTCATTGAGGGAGAATACAATCACCGCCGAAGGAAAGGGGTCAATGCGGATGCCCACCTTGGCCAGGCCGTAGAACACGACGAATAGCTGCACCAGAAGGGGCGTCCCCCGGAAGATCCAGATATAGAACCGGCACAGCTGCGTGACCACCGGCACATGGGCGAACTGCGCCATCGCCGCCGCCACGGCGATGACCATGGCCAGACTGAAGGCGATAACCGTGAGGGGGATGGTGGCGGTGAGGCCGGGGATGAGGATTTTAGGGAAGGAATCGATCAGGATTCCCCATAGGCGTTCACTCATGAAGCATCACTCTCCTGGACTGATATTGTCGATCTTGTTTCCCCATCCTGCCGGCACGGGGTTGCTTTCCACTGCGGAGGTGAAGTACTCCGTGACCTCAAAATCCCCCACCGGCGTGTACTCTCCGGTGATCTCCCTATCGTGGTAAAACAGCACGATCCGGTTCGGCTCGGAATAATAGACCTGGCCAGCTTGCTCCGAGGTGACAGTTTCGGCATATCCCCGACCAGCCGATCCGCAATCTTGTCCTCAGTCAGATAGGCGTCCAAATAGCTGCCCATCTCATAGCGGCGGCGTGTATCCAGGATGAACCGCTGCACCTGCCTGGGGTCGGGAACACCGCTGCGCTTGCAGATGCGCCGGACGATCTCCGCCATTTCTGAGCTGCGCTCATCCACGGTGGTACCCATATAGTCGATAAAAACCGCTTTTATCATGGTGATATCATCCCATCCAGTGTAAAATTTCCTGCTTCGGTATCTCTGGCAGAAGCGCCGACAGGTGGGTCAGGAGACGTGCCTTGGATTCCTCCGGCTCCCGGCGGTAGACGGCATCGGTGAACTCCGCCCCAAAATACCGCTCCGGGGTGGCGTACCGGGCCACACCCCAGCCGTAAACCCTGCCGCTCTTGTCCATCTGGTATTCAAAATCTGTAGTAGTGATGTAGCCCTGCATTTGCAGCCGGGTGATGATGGTATCGAAGCCCTTCCGGCCCTTCTTCCCAAAACCGCCCAGCCGTTTTAAGTCCTTGGACAGCAGGCTGTCCTGCCCATCCAGCAGGTCAAAGACGTATTTGTCCGCGCTTTTGGCCAGACCGTCATCGTAGCGGGCGTCGAAGTCATAGCCGTCCCTGCGCCAGTTGGCAAAGTCCGGGAACCATGTCCGGCTAATGAACGCGGCCTTATTTTGAAAAAACTTGCCGTAGGCGCAGCCGGTCTGCCGAATAACAGGCCCTTTCCACTCCCATGGGCCGTCTTGTGCATCGGAAAACCACAGGTCGGGCGGCGTATGCTCCTCAATCGAGAAGCCGGGGATGCTGTTTCGGAAAAAGGGGACGATGCCCCACGTCTCCACCAGCTCCGCCAAAGCCTGGGCGGATTGAACGTTATCCATCCGAGATTCCTCCCACAGCGCAATTTCTTTTTTACTATAGCACACATTGCTTCCGCTGTCGAGAGACGGGTTCAGCGGAAGATGGAAGAAAAAACAAGTAAAGGTGCCCAATCATGCGGATCGTTCCACTGTTTCGTCTGCTAATAAATACGCCCGGAGCATATCTTGCAGCAGGTCATACCGGTCAACATCCGCCGCCAGCTGTCTCGCGCCGCTGTGGTTGGTGATATATGTGGGGTCGCCTGTTAGGATGTAGCCGATGAGCTGATCTATGGGCCGATAGCCCCGTTCTGTCAGGGAGGCGTATATACGATCCATGATTGCTTTGCGTTCCGCTTGATTCATGATATCTCCTCTCCGAATAGGTGATCCATAGATACTCCGTCCTCAATCTCCAAAATGTTGTCAATCGGGATGTCAGTGCCATCGGTAAGAATTAGCCGCCCTTCCAACGGGTTCAGTTTCTTCACCGCCCCCAGGGCCGTGACATAAGCCCCGCCGCTCTTTCTGCCGTCCGGCAGGAAGTAAGTGAAGGCTGCTTTGTTGCCGGTAGCTGCCAGAAAATGCAGATTATCGTCCAGCACCGCTTTTTCCTCCTCGGTGAGCTCCGCCTTTTCCCCGGTGATCCGGGCTGTTTCCTGGATAGCTTCCCCATAGCCCGTCAGGGCTTGGAACGGGGTAAACTGAGCTGCCCGGTCGATCATAGGCATACGGGGATGTCTGGCAGATATAGGGTGGGGCAGGTGGATGATGTCGTCGTAGGCGCCCATTATGCTTTGTGACCTCCGATCCTTCCATTGCGGTCGGCAGCTGTAGCGCCATCCATCAGGTTGGTTCCCTTCAGGATAGCGTTCTTGCCGAATTTGCTCTTGATGCCCAGCATAGTCTCCTGGAGCTTTTTCTCCCGGGCCAGCGCCGCTTCATCCGCAGCCTTCTTTGCCTGGATGGCCTTTTCATCGGTGAGCAAATCCAGTTGCTCCATGATGGGCGAGGGGGAGACTGAACCCTCCTCCGCCACCCGGTTGGCGGTGAGGTACAGCCGCCGCACCAGCAGATCCTTGTTTACGATGCGGTCAAACAGCTCCAGTATTGCCGCGGTGATGCGCTTTGCGGAGGCGGTGTACTCGTCCAGATTGGCGGTACCATGGGCATGCTTGGGGATTTGCCGCCCGTAGCGGTCGGTGGTCACCGCGCCCTTGTATTGCTTCCTGCGGTCAGGATCCCGCAGGTTGTCGATGTCGTACCCCACGGTGAGGGTGAGTTGGTCAGTCACCAGCCGCTGGCCCACCAGATCCAATGCCAGCTGATCCGCCATTTCCCAGGCCACCATCCGGGCTTTATCGAAGTCATAGGGAGAGGTGAGCACCTGGCCCTCCAGCTTTTTGGCGTATCCCCGGCCCACCCGCCAGAAGTCGGTGAGAGGACGATGTTCCCACAGCAGCTTACGATAACTCAGCTCGTCCAGCTCAGCAATACGCACACCGCTTTTGTCCGGCCTGGTGTGCTTGGCCCAGATGTCCATGGCCACCTTCGCCAGATAGAGGTTGGGGCCAATGCCCGCTGTGGCGGTGATGCCGGTGGTGTTTAGCACGTCCAGCACGATCTTCCGGGCCAGTTCCTTGGGCGTGAGCTTGTAGGTGGGCAGGTAGTTGGTCACATCCATGAGCACCTCGTCGATGCTGTACACGTGGATGTCACTGGGGGCCACGTACTTCAGATATACGTTGTAGATCTTGGTGCTCCACTCAATGTAATGGGCCATCCGGGGCGGGGCTGCCAGGTAGTCCAGCGCCAGTTCGGGGTGCTGTTTCACCTCCGGGTCGTTCCAGGATGAGCCGGTGAACTGCCGTTTCGGAGCTTTCTGCCGCCGCTGGGCATTCACCTCCGCCACCTTCTGCACCACCTCAAACAGCCGCGCCCGCCCGGAAACACCATAGGCTTTCAGTGAAGGGGAGACCGCCAGACAGATGGTCTTTTCCGTCCGGCTCTTGTCCGCCACCACCAGGTTGGTGGTCAGGGGATCCAAACCGCGCTCGATGCATTCCACCGAAGCGTAAAAGCTTTTCAAGTCACAGGCAATATAGACCCTGTCCAGCATAAGTCCTCCTCCTTTCTGCATCGGTGTGAACTGATCTCAGTATACACTACGAAAAGCAATTTGTCCATATGTTCGAGTATGGAAATGCCGTCAAATGTTTGTTCCTCGTTGTTGGCGGCGTTTTCGCCGCTGCGCTCCAATGGAATGAAGTTTAATGCTTTTGTAACACCTGTGTGCGAACTTTCGTAACAGAGAACCTCTATCATAAGACTTGCAAGAGATACTCTTTCTTTTTCATTCTATCCTCCATCCTCAAGAGCCGGAGCGGCGACGCTCCGGCTCACTTTCTATGTGATGCGGCGCCCCTTCAGGCAGAAGGGACGCCGCAGTGCTATGTTCAGATGCTGGCTGCTTCTATCTTGGAGATCTGCTCCCACTGGATCACAAACCGCTCATCGATCACCTGGTTGATGTGGTAGTGGCCGCAGAACCACTGGCTGAACCGGCACCGCTGCCGCACCGTTTCCAGGAAGTCCGTCAGCTTGTCCGGCTGATACCCCAGGGTCAATACCAGCGTTCTTTGTCGGCTTCTGCCGCTATTGCTTTTCAAGCGGGCAAAACTGTGATATACTTTAAGCTCAGGCAGAGCGCCGCCAGGTGCGCTCTGCCATCAAAACAAGGAGCGATCACAATGACGAGAAGAGAAGATATGGCCGCCCTGCGGGCGGATACCCAGGTCCACTATAACTGCGCCCAGGCGGTGGTGGTCCCCTTCGCCCGTGACATGGGCATCAGCCGGGAGCAGGCCTATGACATGGCCCTGAACTTTGGCGGCGGCATGGGCTGCGGCGCCACCTGCGGAGCGCTGGTGGGGGCCCTCACCGCCCTGGGCGGACTGGGCCTGCCTCAAGAGAAGCGTCTGGAGCTGATCCGGCAGTTCCGCGCGGAAAATGGGGCCATCGACTGCGCCGCGCTGTTGAAGGCGGCCTTTGAGCGGGGCGAGGAAAAGAAGCCCCACTGCGACCGTATGGTGCGGCAGTGTGTAGATTTTGTCTGTCAAGAGACAGGCTTGGAGTAAAACCGATAACAAGGAGATATAAATGGAGACGATTATACAGATTCTGGCCCGGGAACTGGAACGCCCGGAGCAGCACATCGAAAACATCATCACCCTGCTGGACGAGGGGAATACGGTGCCCTTCATCGCCCGCTACCGCAAGGAGCTGCACGGGGCCATGGACGACCAGCTGATCCGTCAGCTGGCGGACCGCTTACAGTATCTGCGCAATTTGCAGACCCGCCGGGATGAGGTGAAGCAATCCATCGAGGGCCAGGGCAAGCTGACCGATGAGCTGTCCGCCGCCATCGACGCCGCCTCCACCCTGGCAGAAGTGGAGGACCTTTACAGACCCTACAAGCAAAAGCGCCGCACCCGCGCCACGCAGGCACGCGAGAAGGGGCTGGAGCCCCTGGCAGAGCTGTTGTTTGCAAAGGGCGCTCCCTGTCCCGACCCGCTGGCCGAGGCGGCGAACTATATTGACACGGAAAAGGGTGTGGAGACGGCGGAGGACGCTTTACAGGGGGCGTCCGACATTGTGGCGGAGATCATCTCCGATGATGCCGACGTGAGGAAAATGCTCCGAGAGCTGTACTGGCGGCGGGGCAGCATTACCTCTAAAGCGGCGGCCAAGGAGCCGGAGGACAGCGTGTACCGCCTTTACTATGAGTTTTCAAGTGCTTTATCGAAAACACAGGGGTACCAGGTGCTGGCCATGAACCGGGGTGAACGAGAGGAGATTTTGAAGGTCTCTGCGGAGATGGACCGGGAAACCGCTCTGGCGGCTCTGTGCCGGAAGGTGGTGCCGGGGCGGGCAGCCATGGAGTTTGTCAAAGCCGCCGCCGAGGACGCCTATGACCGGCTCATTGCCCCGTCCCTGGAGCGGGAGGTGCGCTCCGAGCTGACAGACAGGGCCAGCGAGGGAGCCATTGGCCAGTTTGCGCTGAACTTAAAGCCCCTGCTGATGCAGCCGCCAGTGAAGGGGTTCGTCACCATGGGCCTTGACCCCGGATACCGCATGGGCTGTAAGGTGGCGGTGGTTGATCCAACCGGCAAAGTGCTGGATACCACGGTGGTCTACCCCACCCACGGCGAACGGGGAAAGAACGAGGCCATCGAAAAGCTGGCCGTTCTCATCAAAAAGCACAAGGTTGCCCACATTGCCATCGGCAACGGCACCGCCAGCCGGGAGACCGAGCAGATGACGGTGGAGCTCATCCGCAAGGTGGGCGGCGGAGTCAGCTATGCCATTGTCAACGAGGCGGGGGCGTCGGTTTATTCCGCCTCCAAGCTGGCGGCGGAGGAGTTCCCGGAGTTCGACGTGAATCTGCGCTCCGCCGTGTCCATTGCCCGGCGCCTCCAGGACCCGCTGGCGGAGCTGGTGAAGATCGACCCCAAGTCCATCGGTGTAGGTCAGTATCAGCACGATATGCCCCAGGCCCGGCTGGGAGAGGCCCTGGACGGCGTGGTGGAGGACTGCGTCAACGCCGTGGGGGTGGATGTGAACACCGCCTCCGCGCCTCTGCTCACCCGGGTGGCGGGGCTGAACGGCACCACGGCCAAAAATATTGTGAAATACCGTGAGGAAAACGGTCCCTTTACCACCCGAAAGCAGATTTTGAAGGTGCCCAAGCTGGGACCCAAGGCGTTTCAGCAGTCGGCGGGCTTCCTGCGGGTGCCGGAGAGCAAATCTCCCCTGGACAACACCGCCGTCCACCCGGAGAGCTACGCCGCGGCGGAAAAGCTGCTGGCTCTGTGCGGCCAGAACATGGCGGATGTGAAGGCGGGCAGGCTGGGCGACCTCAAAGGCCGTCTTGCCGCCTACGGCCTGGACAAGGCGGCCGCGGAGTGCGGCGTGGGCGTGCCCACTCTGCTGGACGTGGCTGCCGAACTGGTCAAGCCGGGCCGGGACCCCCGGGACGAGCTGCCCGCCCCCGTGCTGCGCACCGACGTGATGGATATGAAGGACCTGAAGCCCGGCATGGAGCTGAAGGGCACCGTGCGCAACGTCATCGACTTCGGGGCCTTCGTGGACATTGGCGTCCACCAGGACGGTCTGGTGCATATCAGCCAGATTTGCGACCGCTATCTAAAGCACCCCTCCGAGGTACTCAGTGTGGGGGATGTGGTGACGGTGTGGGTGAAGGAAGTGGACGAGAAAAAGAAGCGCATCTCCCTGACCATGCGGAAGGACAGGCTGTAAGTTCCTTTGGACCCAGCCTGTCGAAAAACGGCCTGTCTGGATTGAACCAGGCAGGCCGTGAAATAAATAGCGGGAACTATCCCGACAAAGACCTTTTTGCAGATATGCGGAGTTTTATAGGCGGAGTCCGCCACGATGGTCTCAATTTCCGGGAAAGTCTGTGTCACTTTGTCATAAACATCATCGATGGCCACGCTGTCATGGACATTGCCGGGAGTAACTAAACTGGTTTGAAACAGCCAAATTGGATGATCCATGGCGGGTGAGTTGGATCACTGCGCCTTCTGATTTTCCCAACGACCGGCTGCTGTCCTGGGCGGGATGGAGATGGGATAGAACTTCGACTGCGGTAATCAAGAGTTGCTATTTGGGCTCAAATAGGGTAAAATGGCTAAGTAAGCATAGGGAAAGGGGAAATTCCGATGGAATACACGCTGATGCACAAAAGCATCCCTGTTCTCGACATAGAGTTGGACGAGGCGACCGGCTCTGTGCAAAAGCTGGGGATGGTTCATCAAATTGAGCATCTTCCCCTGGGGACAGTGGATAGGCACGGGATCGTGGATCGCACAGCGCTGAACACGTGGTGGATCGACCGCTGTATCCCAGCCAGCCGCTCCGGCGTTCAGCAAGCGCTGGAAACATTGGGCATCCCCACCCCTCAGCTTCTCCTGGCGCGGTGCTTTGGCCTAAGCCTTTCTGACCAATACTGGGTAAGGCTTCGAGACAGCGATTTGCAATGGGAGGAAATCAACTTTTTCGACCATCCATTCTCCGAGGATATTGGTGACGTCCTGCTGGGTAAGGCATCCAAAACCACCGGTTTCGATTTCCGCTCCCCGGATAATACCTCAGACGGCTTTTTGAAAAAACGGTGGAAGATCATCGACGGAAAACGCTGCCTGCTCAAAGCGGGAAGCAACCCGTTCATGCAGCAGCCCTTCAATGAGGTAATCGCCTCGTTGGTGGCGGAACGGCTGGAGATACCCCGTACTCCATATACGCTGCTTTGGGACAGCGGCGTTCCTTATAGCGTGTGCGAAGACTTCATCACGCCGGATACGGAACTGGTCAGCGCGTGGCGGGTGATGCAGTCCATGAAAAAGGGAAACAGCGTCTCCGTCTATCAGCACTACCTGAACTGCTGCGAGGCCCTTGGGGTTTCCGGCATCCAGCACGCTGTGGACCAGATGATTGTGCTGGATTATCTTATCGCCAACGAGGATCGGCACCAGAACAACTTTGGGTTGATCCGGGATGCCAATACGCTGGAATGGCTTGGGGCTGCCCCCATTTTTGACAGCGGCTCCTCCCTCGGTTATGACAAGCTGCCGGGGCAGATTTTATCCGGGCAGGGCATAGAGTGCAAGCCGTTCAAAAAGACCCACGCAGAACAGCTGAAGCTGGTGTCCTCTTTTGACTGGATTGATTTTGACCGGCTGTCCGGATCGGAGCAGGAGATCCAGGCGATACTCGACCAGGCCGGAGAGTATATGGACAAGGCCCGGAAGGATGCTATCCTGTCTGCGTATGCTTCCCGGCTGCAGCGGCTCATGGAATTGTCCCAAAGGCAGGAGCAGGAAGACAAGCTGGATCAAGATGTAGAATCCAATCTCATGCGGAACTATTCAATGGAGGGACTATGATGTCCGACAGGAGGAGTTTTTATGTTTGATTTCCAATACTTTGCCCCCACCCATGTGGTTTTTGGCAGGGGCGTGGAGACCCGCACCGGTCAGCTCATTCGGGAGCTGGGCGTCAGCCGGGTGCTCATCCACTATGGCGGACAGAGCGCTGTGCGCTCCGGCCTGCTGGGCCGGATAGCCGCCTCCCTGGATGAGGCGGGCATTGCCCACATTCAACTGGGCGGCGTGGTGCCAAACCCCCGGCTGGCCAAAGTCCGGGAAGGCGCACTGCTGGCCCGCCAGTTCGGCGCGGAGCTGGTTCTGGCAGTAGGCGGCGGTTCGGTGATCGATTCGTCCAAGGCCATCGCATATTCGTTGGCTGAACCGGAGGAGGATGTCTGGGACTTATATGCCCGCAAGCGCAAGCCCCGCGGCTGCTTCCCTGTGGCGTGCGTGCTCACGATTGCCGCCGCGGGCAGTGAGATGAGCAACAGCAGCGTCATCACCAATGAGGAAACCGGGGAGAAACGGGGCTACCGCAATGACCTGTGCCGTCCCAAGCTGGCCATTATGAACCCTGAGCTCACCGTCACCTTGCCCGCTTACCAGACAGCAGCGGGCTGCACCGACATTCTCATGCATACGCTGGAGCGCTATTTTACCCAAGGCGGCAACATGGAACTGACCGACCAGATTGCTGAGGGTTTGATGCGGACTGTGATGAAAAACGCCCTCATCCTCCGGGATCATCCCTCTGATTACGACGCCCGCGCAGAGGTGATGTGGGCCAGCTCCCTGTCCCACAATGACCTGACCGGCTTGGGGGCCGACGGCATGGATTTTGTATCCCACGGCCTGGAGCATGAGCTGGGCGGGATGTTCGACGTAACCCACGGCGCGGGGCTGTCCGCCGTTTGGCCCAGCTGGGCACGGTATGTCTGCCGGGACTGCCTGCCCCGGTTTGTCAAGTTTGCCTGCAATGTGATGGAGGTTGAGCCGGGGACATCTGACGAGGAGACAGCGCTCAGGGGCATCTCGGCCTTGGAAGATTTCTTCCGCTCCATCCATATGCCTGTCACCTTGAAAGAGCTGGGGGTAGAGCCTACTGAAGATCAGATCTTGGCCATGGCGGCCTCCTGTGCCAAAGGGGCCGGGGGCAAGAAGGGAACGGCCAAGATTTTATATGAGGCAGATATGGCGGAAATTTATCGTTTGGCCCGGTGAGGCTAACTGGAAAGTGGCGCAAACCATGCGAAAAATTCTGCTGGTCATTGATATGCAAAACGATTTTATTGACGGTGCTCTGGCTCAAAAGATCAAACAGGGGGCAAATACATATGATTGCAAACTATCACACCCATACCTGGCGCTGCGGCCATGCCGAGGGCAGCGAACAGGATTATGTTCAACAAGCGGTTAACGCCGGCCTGAAGACTCTGGGGTTTTCAGATCATACGCCCTATGATTTTTTTGATGCGGAGCCAAGAAACCCCTCCATACGCATGAAGCCGGAGGAGCTGCCGGAATATGCTGCAGCGATCCGCAAATTTGCCAATGAGTACCGGGATCAGATTCAGATTTTTACTGGGGTAGAGGCGGAGTATTACCCGAAATATTTCCCTCGTACGCTGGAGATGCTGAAAGAAAACGGTATCCAGTACATGATCCTCGGACAGCATTTTCTCGGCAATGAGATCGGAGAGCCATACTGCGGCAGGCCATGCTCGGACCGCAAGATGCTGGAGCGCTATGTCGCCCAGACGATTGAGGCGCTGGATACAGGACTGTTCCTGTACTTTGCCCATCCGGATCTGATCCATTTTGTGGGGAGCAGCTCGGTGTATGAGCGAGAAATGCGAAAGCTCTGCCAAGCGGCAAAAAGAACGGGAACGCCTCTGGAAATCAACCTCCTTGGCATCCGTGAAAACCGCCACTACCCCAATGAGCAATTCTGGCAGATCGCAGCAGAGGAAGGCAGCACAGTGATCCTCGGCAGCGACGCCCATAGCCCGCAGCATGTTGTTGATCCGGAGAGTGAACGGTATGCTCTGGCCCTTGTGGAGCGCCTTGGCCTGAAATGCCAGTTGAGCATTGACGAATTCTGCATCAAATCGAAACTTTGCGCAGCAGGCGGTGGCACGAGATAACTGCCCGAACCGCTTTTATGTCTGTGAACCCTTCGATAATTTTGGGTTTTGTTTCTTCTGCCTGACATCCTGGGTTATCTGGAGATAGCAATGCTTTGTGAACCACTCGGGAGAGCGCTGCGTTCGCAACGCAGAGGTCGAGGGTTCGATCCCCATATCGTCCACCAGAGGCAGGCTTGCATTTGCAAGTCTGCCTTTTTATGCTGTGACGTACACAAGGGGCTGTTTATTCTTGCCCTGTTCTTCACATTCGGTATCGTCTCTTTCCCCAGGGCGGCGGACAGGTCTTTGAGCGTGGATGGCTCTTTGCCGCCCAGGAAGATGGAGCAGTCGCAGTTACCCACGATGGTGTCTGCGTTGTCCTTATAGATGGCCTTTACCTGCTCCACAACATGGGCACCAACGTGTACGAGAAGTGCCGGAAATACGATGCCTTCGGCTTTGCCGCCCGGGAAAAGGCGGAGGGAAAAATCAGACAGCTGGGCATATCCTTTCACGACACGCCGGAGCTGCTGGACGAGATTTTGGGGCAGTACGCCGGTATCTTCGATTTCATCCAGCTCCAGGTCAATTACGCCGACTGGGAGCAGCCCAACGTCCAGTCCCGCCGCTGTCTGGAAATCGCCCGCAAGTACGGCAAGCCGGTAACCGTCATGGAGCCCTGCAAGGGCGGCACGCTGGTGAATCTGCCGGATGAAGCGGAAAAGCTGCTGCGCGCTTATGCCCCCAACGCTTCCAATGCTTCCTGGGCCCTGCGGTTTGCCGCCAGCCAGCCCGAGGTAACGAGGGTGCTGTCCGGCATGAACACCATGGAGCAGGTGCTGGACAACACCGCCCTGACCCACGGCAAGGCCAGCGAGTGCATCGGATGCGGGCAGTGCGAAAAAGCCTGTCCCCAGCACCTGCCCATCACTGAGCATCTGAAGGCGGTGGCGGCGAGGTTCGAGGCGGGCAGCAGCTTTCCCACCAGAAAGTAAGGAGCGTTACGCTATGGCTATTTCAAACGTGGCCCTGGACTACCACGAGAAAATGTTCCCCGGCTACCAGTCCAAATTTCTGGAGACCGACCCGGAGTTCATAGAGCGGTTCGACAACTTTGCCTTTGACGAGGTGGTCAGCCAGGTGCGGCTGGACGACCGCACTACCATGATGTCCCATCTGGCGTACCTCCTGGGATGCCAGGGTGTTGACGAGTTCCGGGCCATGCTCCCTGCGGCGCTGAACTTCGGCGTCACCCCGGTGGAGGTGAAGGAGATCGTCTATCAGGCGGTGGCCTATCTGGGTATTGGCCGGGTGTTCCCCTTCCTCCACGTGGTGAACGATGTGCTGACCCAGCGCGGCGTGGCGCTCCCCCTGGAGCCCCAGGGGACTACCATCACGGGAAACCGTCTGGTGGCGGAGGAGCAGACCCAGATCGACATATTTGGTGAGGGGATGCGGGGCTTCGCCCAGTCCGGCCCAGAGGAGAACCGGCACATCAACCGCTGGCTGTCCGACAACTGCTTTGGCGACTATTACGACGAGTTCACCTCCAGGGACCGGTTCCTGACTCGCCAGGACTGGGAGGGCACTTTCCCCGTAACCCATGGCAGTCAGGACGGCAGGCGGGAGAGACCATTCAGCGAAAAGAACGGCTACACCTGGGAGATTGAGGTGTCCGACGCCATCCGGGATGCCATCCGCGCCAAGGGCGTGGGCGCGTCCATGAATCCTATGACCGAGGAGGAAGCGGCGTCCAAGGCGGGCGTACTACGTGGGCGAGGACGCCCTGGCGGCGGACGGTAACTGGGGCAACCACACCTACACTGGCATCATCTCCGGCTGGTACGCTCCCGCCATGAACATCCACCGCACCCCCTTTGCGGGACGTAACTTTGAGTACTACTCCGAGGACGGCTTCATCTCCGGCGAGTTTGCCCGGGAGGCTTCGGCAGCCTGCTCGGAGAAGGGCGTGTACGCCTACATCAAGCACTTCGTCCTGAAGGATCAGGAGAACCATCGCAGCCATGTGGCCACCTTTGCCAACGAGCAGGCCATCCGTGAGATCTACCTCAAACCGTTCCAGACCTGCATTGAGGAGCGGGGCACCACCTCCATCATGGTGCAGAAGTATGAGAACGGCTCCTTCACCGAGACCCAGGTGGAAATTCCCGCCGTCATAGCGGTCATGTCCTCCTTCAACCGCATCGGCTGCACCTGGGCAGACGGCAACTATAACCTCATCACCGGTGTCCTGCGCAATGAATGGGGTTTCAAGGGCACCGTTATTACCGACTATGATGGCGGCGGCGTTATGGACACCGAACAGTGTATCCGCGCAGGCGGCGACCTCAAACTGACGGGATTTCGGGTGGATGCACCGCTGGATATCTCTGCCCCGGCCTCCCGGTACTTCTCCCGTCAGGCTATCAAGCACATCCTCTAGCATAAAGGAAACTTGCAGACATTCAGCGAGGAACGGTTGCGGAATAGGCGCAAAACATTGTTTGAATCTGAACCGCAGTTATGCCCGCTATGTATGGGCATGGCCTTAGAAAACGTTGCGCTGCAGCACTTTCCCAAAAAGCATTTTTGCCACATTGAGCCACCGGGGTGGAAAATCGCTTGTTTTAAGCGGTTTTCCGTCTCTTTTTGTTCCTGGTTTTTAGCTCGGGTGACCCTCTAACTTTTTTGTGTTTGTGGGCAAAAAAATAACCGGCGGCGAGCGCTGCTCACCGCCGGGATGGCGTTGACCCTCTATCTGACCCACTACCGAATAGTTTCTCAGATTGGGGCACCACCGCTTGAAAATCAGCGGTGGTTTTGCTATCATAATTTTACATCATCAAGGAGGGGCGCTATCATGAAAATTACCTGGCTGGGCCATTCCTGTTTCACAGTCGAATCTCAAGGCTATCGGATCGTGCTGGATCCGTACAAGGACGGCAGTGTACCGGGGCTTACGCCGGTACGGGAGGAAGCCGATCAAGTCCTGTGCAGCCACGGCCATGGCGACCACTGCGGGATCGAGGGTGTATCCCTGCGTCAGGGCAAGCCGTCCCCGTTCACGGTGGAGACCATCGACACCTGGCACGACGACAAAGAGGGTGCGCTGCGCGGCCCCAATACCATCCACGTCCTGAGCGACGGGCAGTGCCGTGTCGCCCACCTTGGTGACCTGGGCTGCGACCTGACCCTGGAGCAAAAGGAGAAACTGCGCAACCTCACCGCCCTGCTGATTCCCGTGGGCGGACACTTTACCATCGACGCCGCCCAGGCGAAGCAGTTGGCCGATGAACTCTCCCCTGCAGTGGTGGTACCCATGCATTACCGGCAGGCAGGCGCGGGCTATGACGTGATCGGCACGGTGGAGCAGTTCACAAAGCTGTGTGACGACGTGGCCGTCTATCCCGCCTCCGAGCTGGAACTCACCCCTCAGATCAGCAGGCAAACCGCCGTGCTGAAGCCTCAAAACGCATGAGTTCGGGGATGAAACAATCCCGCCGCCCCCATTCAAAGTTCCGCATCGCGCTGGCGGTCCTTCTCGTCGTTGTCCTGGCCTGCACCGCGTTTGCTGTATATGTGAACATCTATTATCACGGGGAACCCGCCGCTGTCCAGGCCATGGCTTCGGACGACACGGTTTCCGTGTATGAATTAAGGGATGGCGTCACCGTATTTGCCCCGGAGGAGCCCTTGGCGGGCTTCATCTTCTACCCTGGCGGCAAGGTGGAGCACACCGCTTACGCACCGCTGCTGCGCGCCTGCGCGGAGCGGGGGATGCTGTGTGTGTTGATCCGTATGCCCTGCAATCTGGCGGTGTTCAACGTCAATGGCGCGGACGGCATCCGGGAGCAGTTCCCGGATATTGAGCATTGGTACCTGGGCGGCCACTCTCTGGGCGGCGCGATGGCGGCTTCCTATGCGGCGGGCCACACCGGCGAACTGGATGGGCTGGTGCTGTTGGCCGCCTATTCCACCCAAAATCTGACCGGCTCCGGGCTGACAGTGTTATCCGTGTACGGCTCGGAGGACGGTGTGCTGGATATGGGAAAATACGAGCAGTACCGCTCCAACTTGCCAGTGGGCACATCGGAAGTGGTGATCGACGGCGGCTGTCACGCCGGGTTTGGCCGCTACGGCGCCCAGGACGGAGACGGAACGCCCACTATTTCCAGTGACGAACAGATCGACCGAACAGCCGAGGAGATTGCCCGAATGATGGGGCTGCTTACCCAATAAGGGCGGCAAGGACAGGCAACCAGCTCTCTCGCAGGAAAGGAACTTTGAAAATCGCCCTGCTCCAGATCGCGCCTTGCGATACACTGGAAGGAAATCTCGAAAAAGGGATCGCGTCCTGCCGGAAGGCAAAGGAGCTGGGCGCTGACATCGCACTGTTCCCCGAGATGTGGCACAATGGCTATAACATTTATGACCGACCCGTCGACCAGTGGAAGGCGGAGGCAATTCCCACCGGCAGCGAGTTCGTCAACGCTTTCGGACAGCTCGCCAGGGCGCTGGATATGGCCATTGGGATCACCTTTTTGGAGCAGTACGAGGGCGGTCCCCGCAATTCGATGGTTCTGTTTGACCGATTCGGCCAGCGGAAAATCACCTATGCCAAGGTTCACACCTGCGACTTTGATGTGGAGCACGAGGTGCACGGCAACGCGTTCCGGCGGCCGCAGAAGTATGGGCTCCTGCTCAATCCGAAAATAGAGCCGCCGTTTATCAGGGTCAGCAACCGCAAATAAATCCCAATTCGCTTTCATGTTCCTGATGTATACGGGTAAAGGTTTTTGTAAATTCGCGCCGCCCAGAGAACCGATGCGGCTGTGAGCGTCAGCACCAGAAGTTCTGTGGCCGCGATAGGCAGGTAGGCGTTTAACACCACCGCTGTGCAATTTATCCCCGCGTGGATCAGGATAGCGGCGGGGTACAGCCATCGGCGGTTTGTTCGCACAGAAGCGAATACCAACACGGACAGCGCCATGTGCGCCGCCACGGCGTACAGCCGCTCGAAGCCGCTCCACAGGAACACATCTGCCGGGGTGGTAAGCAACGTTTCCACCAGTGGGGCGATTTCCGGCGGAAGCGTTTCGACGTTGGCGTAGGTCAGGCCCAGGATCAGGTTGTTGACCATTGTCAGACCAGCAGTCAGGAAGGCTTCAATGCCGCCATGTCCGATGCCATAGGCAAGCGATGTGATCCGATCCTGCCGGCGGCGCAGCACAAACCGGAAGGTCAGAAGGCGGCCGGTCTCCTCAAACAGGCCCGCTGCCAGACCGCCGTAGAGGCCATAGAGCCAGATGTTCCCCCGGATCACCGTTTCGGCGTTGGGGAACAAGACCAACAAGACCAGGGCATGGAAAAGGTTTTCCAGAACGAATGCAAAAAGGATGAAGGTCCCCGCGCCGATCAGGAAGGTGGTCCAGGCCCCGCCCCGTTTATGCAGAAAATACATAATTCCCAGCGGGCCTGCGGTGACGAGGATGATTACCGCGACCATGGCGGCGATGGTTCCGATTGGCATAATATAGTCCTCCTGTCCTGGCCGCGGATGGCTGCGGCCTGATTGATAAGGCGACTATACTCCTTCCACCAGGTGTAAGGTCAAGGGGTTTCCGGAAATTTTCTTTCTGATACGCTGATTCATTCGATTTTACTGGAAACACAAAGCCGAATTGGGAGATAAATAACAGCCTCATTTCAAGATATCACTTGATACCTCAGCCGGATATAGGAACCATCAAGCCGCTGAATGTCCTCCAACTTCAATACGCCCAACTTGGAAAGCTCTCCGGCATCGGTCAGCGCCTCTCCATCGATCAGCGTTGACGTCTCCCTCCCGCCAACCAGCACCGGGGCGACGACGATATCCACGTAGTCAAGCAGCTTTTCCCGCAGGAACAGCCCGTTGAGCGTGCCTCCCGTCTGTATGGTGATCCGCTCACAGCCGAACCGTTCGCCCAACTGCTCCAGCAGATCGCGGAGATCCAGCTTGCTTTGGTAGATGATATGCAGGTTTGGTTCGTCTACTTGGAACGCCGGGTGCGACCGGTTGGAGGTCGCGATTACCAGCTGCTTGGAGTGGGCGCAAAAATACCGTACACCCGTTTCCGCCAGATGGTGGTTGTCGATCAGCACAAAGGACACCGGCGTTTGGGCAGGCGCCGCTTTCTCATTCACGCCCAGTTTGGCCTGTACTCTGCCGGAGTTCAGCGACCACAGGTCGGTAGTTTGCTCAATGTCATAATATTGTTGAAGGCCCTCCCGCACCCCTTCGACGCGGGGGAAATCCTGGTCAAAATCCAATTCATCGGTGGCACCAGTGCTGATCTTTCCGTCCACCGACATCAGCATAAACAGGGTCGTGATAGGCCGGCCCATAGCAGCATCCTCCTTCGTGATTCGTCTTTACCGATCCCCATTCTTCGGTATTTCAGCATAACAAGAAATTCACCAAAATACCGTGTGTCCACTTCTTTCCGATCGTCACAATAGGGACAAATCAAGCTGTCGAATCGTTGCAGCCAAAGTATATCACCAATGCAAACAGCATTCAACCTTGAAACAGTTCGGTAAATTCATCTCTCTTTTTTGTGCAGAAACTGCGAGGAAAAGAATTGATTTGTATGGTACATTAAAAATTGCCGGGAGGTTTTTGCAATGGAATGGATTGACCGCTTAAATGACACGATTGCTTATATTGAGGAACATTTGACAGAGAAAATCGATTATGAACAGCTTGGGCAGATCGCCTGCTGTTCCTCCTACCACTTTCAGCGAATGTTCGCTTATATGGCGGGAGTTCCTTTGTCCGAGTATATCCGCAGGAGAAGGATGTCCCTTGCCGCTGTTGATTTACAGGGCAAAGGGATTCAAGTTATCGATGTGGCAGGAAAATATGGATACAGTTCTCCAACCGCATTTAACCGGGCGTTCCAATCCATTCATGGCGTCGCCCCTTCCGCTCTGAAAAGCGGAGGTGTTACCGTAAAAACCTTCCCGCCGATCAAATTTCAAATCATGATCAAAGGGGCGGAAGAAATGGAGTATCGCATTGAAACAAAGGGAGCTTTCCGTATCGTAGGCGTATCGGTCCCGCTGGATAAAGACATCGAGAAAAATTTTGCGGTCATTCCCCAGAAGTGGCAGGAGATTTCCATGGACGGGACATTGCAGAAGTTGATCGGCATGATGGAAGCACCGGGTGTGCTTGGCGTCAGCACGTGCAATAACGCGGAGGCTTGGCGGTATTATATCGCGGTAGCGACTTCGCGGGATGCGGACGGACTGGAAGAATACATCGTTCCGGCGGCTACATGGGCGGTTTTCTCCGGAGCGGGCGCCAATCAATCTATCCAGGAATTGGAGCGGCGCATTGTAACGGAGTGGCTTCCGACTTCGGGATACGAATATGGAAATGCCCCCGATATTGAAGTCTACTTGAATCCAGACCCGCAAAATGCGCAATATGAGGTTTGGATCCCGGTCACGAAAAAATAAGCATATGTCCCGTGAGGATATTTTGGCAAAGAATCACATGATTTAAGACAGAGGGCCGCTTCACCAGGAAGCGGCCCTCTGTTCGTCAGTCCAGCTCACCCCACCCGCTCGAACGGGATGATCTTCCCCTTCGACGGCTCAGGCTCAGGTTCAGGCTCAGGTTCAGGCTCCGGCGCGCTTTCACCCGGCAGGGCGTTCTCCATAAACCCGCCCATCTTGTCCGCCGCTGCCTGCTGCATCTGCGCGGTCACATGGGTGTATCCTCGGCAGGAGGTATGCACCCTTCTGCGCAACCCGCACATCGCCCGCAACAAGGAGATCCAGCTGTCCTTCTTCAACGACAAGGACAATATGCGCCACTACTATTTCCACCAGTTCACCGACGTGGTGATGCTCAATTCCAATATGCTGGCGGCGGAGCGTCTGGGCGGCCCGGTTCGAGGCGGTGCGGGACACCTTCTCCTCCCGGGTGGGACAGATCTGCAACGCCGCGTTGGACCGCAGCATCATCGCCTACAACGAGAACTCCGACGCCGAGGAGTGCCGGGAGGAGACGGAGCTGCTGGCTATCCTCACCGGGCTGGAGATCGACTCGGCCAAAAGCGGCGTGCGGCCCGACCTGGAGGGATTTCTGGGCCAGCGGATGGTAAAGCGGACGCCGTTTTTGCAGTACAAATACCTGGCGGAGCACGCCTCCACCCGGCGGGCCTGGTACGAGCCCACCCACGCCGCGAAACTCAAGGCATTTTTCAACAGGGTACTCAAAGGTTCAAATCATTTTATTGCGATTTGCTGGTCTTGGTAAAGCGGATTGATCAGAATCTCCGCATGATCGCCAACAAACGCTTTTGCTGCATTTTGGTCGCCCTGGAGCTGCCACATAAACCATGCCGTCACATAGCCGTCCTCAGAGTAAAGAACCTCACCATGTGGTGTGTCGTTTCTGCGCATCATGATTTTGTTATCAGCGACATCATTGTAGATACTTTCCAACTGTTCTCCTGTCACGACCCAATCATCGCCGCCGCCTGCTCCGGAAATCAGCATGATTGGAATATCAACAAGCGTGGCGTCATAATCCCACTCAAGGCCATGCGCCATTTCCTTATTGGTCGGTGATAGCGACACGGCGGCTTTATAGATGTCTTTGTGCGTCTGAGCCGTAATCGCGTTAAGCACACCAACCCCGCCTTGGGAATGCCCGACAATACCTACATTGGATAGATCGACTTTCTGATAAAAGATATTTGTTTTACCCGCTTCGATCTGCTCGTTATCGTTCAGCCTTTGCAGATGCCGGATGCTCATTTCTGCGCCAAAGCCGTTCCATGCGTTTTCTTCTTCCGTTCCTATGACAATAAATCCCCATGACGCATAGTGTTCTGGAACAGCAGGGTATTTTGAAATCGGTGTCCCGCTCCCATTACAGATTACGATAACAGGGTATTGCTTATCTGATGTTTCAAGTTCAGCCGGATAGTAGATCACATATTTTTTGAACACCTGCAATGCTTGTTCCTCATAAACGGATACCTCAAACTCCCCATTGGACATATACTTTGCCTCTATTTCACCGCCGGTTTCTACGCTTTGTTGATAATCTGTCAGGGCTGCGGGCCTGTTCCCCACGTATACCAGCACGCCAATGACGGCAATGATGGCGATCAACAGCACAGCGCCAATCATTTTTAATACTTTTTTCATAACTGTCTATCTCTCCCTTGACATCCCAATATTGTAAACCTATTATGATTGAGGCAAGTGTATCGCAAGAAATTTCCTTTTGCAAGGCTTTCTGAGAAAATAAGACAGTTATGGGGAAAGTGTATCATGAATAAGAGCTACGTGTCTCAACAAATCACATATGGACTGCTGGAATTGATGGAAAAAGTGCCCTTTGAGGAAATTACAGTGAGCCAGATCGCTCGACAAGCACAAGTAGGACGCGCCTCTTTCTATCGCCATTTCAGCAGTAAAGAGGAAGTGATACGCCAGCATCTGGCAGATCTTCTTCGCGAATGGGGGCAGGAGTTTGAGAGCCTTGGCAAATTTGAAGAACTTACTCCCAGCCTACTGCGGCATTTTTATAAACATCGCAAATCCTACCTGCTGCTGCATCGCTCTGGATTGAGCCACTCTTTGTTGGATGCCATTTTAGACTGCATGGATTTTGATGGTAAATCTGACGCTGAGATCTACTTTCTTAACTGGTATGCCGGAGGTCTTTATGGAGTAGTCGAAGAATGGATGCGCCGAGGGATGCAGGAAACAGCGGAAGAAATATTGGAGCATTTTTCAAAGTAAAGTTATATCTTACCTGCTACCCTCCACTGCATCTCGTCCACCAGTTCCTCCGCAGCCTTTCGGAGCCGTTTAGGCTGGGAGTCAAAAAACTCCACCGTGGGCTTGCCGCTTTTGAGGTTCCAGATTCCCGCCACCTGTCCGTTGACAGCAATCGTAGGAAGGCAGATGCCGGATTTCAGGATCACTGCGCGCTTGTACTCCGTGGGCAGGACTGCCTCCCGCTCCTTGTAGGACACGATCAGGGGATCAAAGCCGGACAACAGCGTCAGCTCCGGGATATCGCCGATCTCTGCGCCATCATCCACATAATAGTAAACATTGCGCTGATATTCCAGCCGGGAGAACATCTCCAGCTCCGGCAGCCCTTGAACCACCTTTTTATCCAACCCCAAAAACCACATCGCATCCGCAATGGTCGCCGGTCCGTAAGCCGTGAAAAAACGGCGCAGCAGCTCCAACAGCACCTGGTCGTTCATTTGCAGCGGCTGGGCGTCAATCAGATCAAAATCCCGGCTTGTCATATTCCGAAACGCAACCTTCCCCTGACAGGCCAGAGAGACAAAAATGCCGCCCCAAGAGGAAAACAGATAGTCGATCACCTTCGGATCGTAGTCATCAGCAAAGATCTTCCGCATTTCCGTGCGGGAGTACACGCCGTCCTCCATGAGACTTATGACTCTGTCCACGGCTTCCCGCAGCTGCGTTTCGCTGAGAATATCCCGGAGCATCCACTGCTCAAAAGATTGATCTCCCGCGTGCGGCGCCAGCAGCAGCGGCAGATCGTCATAGGCCACGCCATGCAGCGTACCCCGATAAAGCCAGGTTTTGGTGAGCGCGTGCTTCCAGTTCATCAGGTCCGCGCCGCGGATCACCGCAGAAAAAGCCACGTTCCGATGAAACCAGCAATGCAGTCCCATCAAATCCCGGGAGAGCTGGGTAATATCCTCGCATTTACGAGAAAGATACAGCCCATGCATACGTCTTCGTTGAATCTGTTCGGCAATGGTATCCATATATGTATCTCCTACAATAAAGTTACGGTGAAAGGCATGGCAGCCAGATCCCAGATACCTGCGTGAATATCCCGCCGCCCATAGTTCATGCTGCGCTCCACTTTTTACCCCAGGCTGTGGCCCAGCGCTCACAATAAAGGGCATCGTATGAAACGCCATGCTTTTTTCTATAACCTGCAAAGCAATAACACCAGATGACGCTTGGGACAGCAATCACAATCCAGTATAAGGGGCCGAGGAAAAGGCACTGGATCGTGTGCCCATATTCGTGGGCACAAAGGCCGCCGCTTTTATCTCTGCTATGGACGCTGAGGAAAATAAAGATTCCCAACGACAGCCCACCGCGGTTTCCCGGCAAATAGGTAACAATGCTGTTGTGAAATCTTTCACTGGGAAATTGTCTGCGGCAGCAGAGGAATGCAATCAAGCCGATAAGATTGACTGGCAACCCCCAAGTAAATTGAAGAAGGTAGAACAATATTTGGGACCAACCAGCAGCAGCGATCTCCTTATCCATATGATGGAGCCTCTTTCATTTTAGTCATATCGTAACCGTAACTCTGCTAAAATTTATCAGAGAATGCTTTTTTTGCTTGATGCGTCTTGTTGATATAGTTCCTCCGTAGATTTTGGGGTGGGGTGGTCAAGTGAAGCTCTCAAACATCAATCATCATATTGTCAGTCCACATTTCACACTGGCTCATCACTGTCTGCACAGCATCCTCCATCCCTTCCGGCGGATACTTGTGTTTTTTCAAAAGGCGCTTTACCAGCCGACGCATCCCAGCCCGGGCGCTCTCCTTCTTCTGCCAGTCAATGGTGCGGTTTTGCCGGAGAAGATCTGTCAGTTCCTTCGTAATGGCAATCAGTTCCTCGTGCTCGTAGAAGTCCTTGATGGCCTGGGGTTTAGTGAGGGCATCATAAAAAGCCAATTCCTCGGCGTTTAGTCCCAGAGCCTCACCTTCTGCGTTTGCAGCGGCAATGTCCTTCGCCAGCTTCAGCAGCTCCTGAATCACTTCCTCATTGGTCAGCATCCCATTGAGATAGCGGTTCATGGCGCTCTGGATGATTTCACTGAACTTTTCCGACTTGACTACGTTACTGCGCCGATAGATGGAAACCTGCTCGGCAATCAGCTTTTTCAGCAACTCAACCGCCAGATTCTTCTCCTTCATATTGGCGATTTCATCAAGAAACTTTGGGTCAAACAGGGAGAACTCCGTCCCCACATCGGAAAACAGATTGATGACACCCTCGCTTTTGACGCTCTGCTTCAGCAGCTCGTTGATCCGCTCGTTGACCTCAGGTAAGGTGAATTTTTCGCCGGTCCCTCCCATGGTCAGGCGCACAATCATCGTCCTGACCGCCTCAAAGAACGCGCACTCCAACCGCGTCTTTTCGTCCACCAGGCTGGCGCACAGCGACAGCGCCTGCCGGAGCAGCAGCGCTTCTTTGATGTAGACATTGTGGGTTTTCTCATTGTCCGGCAAATCATTTTCCAAAACCCGTTTGCCCAGCAGGAAGTTGGCCCCGCCGCTGACGGCCTTTGCCCGCTCCAAATCCGTCCCGGAGATAAAAGCCGAGTAATCGAACCCATGGAACAAGTCCCGACAGATGGACAGCTTCTCCTGGAACTTCGGATAGGCCACGCGGCTCACGTCGGTGTCGCCATAGTTCTTCTTATCCCGGCCTGTGTAGTCGTTCATGGCCTGTTTCAGCGCCTGGGCGATGCCCACATAGTCCACCACAAGCCCGCCCTCTTTGTCCCCAAAAACCCGGTTGACACGGGCAATGGCCTGCATCAGATTGTGCCCCGCCATGGGCTTGTATACATACATGGTGGCCAGCGACGGCACATCAAAGCCCGTCAGCCACATATCCACCACAATGGCAATCTTCATGGGCGAGGTGTTATCCTTGAACTTCCGGGCCAGTTCCTCCTTGTGGGCCTTGTTGCCGATGATCTGCCGCCATTCCTCCGGGTCATTATTGCCCTGGGTCATGACCACGCCCACTTTCTCCGTCCAGGAAGGCCGCAGCTCCAAAATGCGCTTGTAGATTTTCATGGCGATGGGTCGGGAGTAGGCCACGATCATAGCCTTTCCTGTGAGCAGATTCGCCCGGTAGTTCTCATAGTGATCCAGAATATCGTTGACCAGCGACTCAACAGTGGTATCCGCGCCCAAGATGGCATCCATCTGCCCCAGTTCTTTTTTGCTCTTTTCGATCACATAGGGGTCGGCATTCTGGGCCATCAGGTCATATTCCGTGTCAATCAGGCGCAGGGTGGTTTCGTCCAGCTTGAGGTGGATCACACGGCTCTCGTAATACACCGGGCGGGTGGCCCCGTCCTCCACGGCCTGGGTCATGTCGTATACGTCGATGTAATCCCCGAACACTTCACGAGTGCTGCGGTCCTTGGAGGAAATGGGCGTGCCGGTGAAGCCGATGTAGGTAGCGTTGGGCAGGCTGTCTCGGATAATGCGGGCCGCGCCAATGACGGTGCGGGCTTCCACCTCCCCGTTCTCCTTCTGCCTGACCACAACCTTTTCATTTAGGCCGTATTGCCCCCGGTGGGCCTCGTCCGCCATGACCACAATGTTTCGCCGCTCGGAGAGGGGATCGTCCCCTTCCTCAAATTTCTGCATGGTGGTGAAGATGATCCCGTTGGCCTGACGGCCCGCCAGCAGCTCCTTTAGGTGCTTCCGGCTCTGAGCCTGCTGTGGCGTCTGGCGCAGGAACTCCCGGCACCGGGAAAACTGGCCGTAAAGCTGGTCGTCCAAGTCGTTCCGGTCGGTGAGTACCACAATGGTGGGACTTTCCAGCGCCGTTTGGAGCGCGTGGGCGTAGAATACCATGGACAGCGATTTCCCGCTGCCCTGAGTGTGCCAGAACACGCCGCCCTTTCCATCCGTGGCTGTGGCTCGCTGGGTGGAGGTCACGGCTTTTTTCACAGCAAAATACTGGTGATACCCGGCCAGGATTTTGAAGGTCTTTTCGCCGTCAACGTTGAAGCATACGAAGTTTTTCAGAATGTCCAGAAACCGCGCCTTGTCAAAAAGCCCCTCAAAGAAGGTGTCAAACTGGGCGTAGGCCGTGTTCTCATAGCTCCCGTCGGCGGTTTTCCACTCCATGAAGCGGTCCTCTCCGGAGGTAATGGTTCCGGCTTTGGAGGTGGTCAGGTCGCTCATGACGCATACGGAGTTGTAGATAAACAGCGACGGGATCTCGCCCATATAGTTCCGGAGCTGGCGGTAGGCGGCGGAGGCGTCCGTCTCCTCCCGGGAGGGGGATTTCAGCTCCATTACCACCAGAGGCAGGCCGTTGACGAACAGGAGCACGTCCGGGCGCTTCTCCGAGTTTTCCACGACGGTCCACTGGTTGGCCACGGTGAAGTCGTTGTTGGCGGGGTCGGTGTAATCCACCAGATAGACCAGGGCGTTCCGCTCCTGGCCGTTCTCGAAAAAGCGGACGGGGACACCGTTTTGCAGGTAGTCCGTGAACGCCATGTTCTTTTGCAGCAGGGACCCGCTCTCGAAGTTTTGGAGCTTGTATACCGCTTCGGTGATGGCTTCTTCCGGCAGTCCGCGGTTGATACGGCGCAGGGCGGGCAGGAGCGCGTCCTCGTACAGCGGAGAGTGATAGTCCCGGTCCACGTCGGGGCCGTATATGTAGGTATAGCCCAGCCGCTCCTGGAACAGCTGGAGCACGGCGTTTTCGTAGTGGGATTCGGTAAATGTCATGGAACCACCTCGGTTATTTCATTAAGAGATTTGTCAACGCCGGAATAAATGGAGCAAAAATAGTCATATGATTAGCAACACTTTGAACAAAGGCATTATATTTCTCAGCAAAGCTTTTCTTCCCAATATTATCCTGCATGGAATCAATATTCAAGATAATTTCTTCTTTATCCTCTAAGCCATCTGCAAGTTTTCTCAAGGTGTCCATAAGGGAAATATCATTAGCAGTAATATTATACGTTGTTGAATTATCTGTTGATTGGATATTGACCTTTTCTGCATTATTAATATGGTATTGATTAATAACTGAGCCGCGACTAACCTTGGTATAAGCTGTCTGCTTTTCTACCTTAACTTCATAATGGGATGGTATTCCTCCAGGTATTCCTCTAAAAAAGCCCCTATCAATCACAAGGTATTGTTCTTTAGAACCTGTCGGCAACGTTCTTTCGATAATGTCACCTTCTTCAATATCTATCGAAACATCCTCAATATGCACGATTTTTCGATCTACTAACGCATCAATGCTTTCAATAATACTCGAATCTCGTTTGATAATGTTTACCTTTTCTGTGGGGAAAGCTGACAACATACTACACATAATTATTGATACTCCTTTACGAAATTTATTAGCTTGTTTTCAGTGATGATACATCAATCTCGCCAGACATGAGTTTGGGGAGAAGGGTATCTCTCAATGCTGTTAGATGCAGATTTTCCTCTCTGTTTTTCTCGATTTTTGTTAGAATTGGTTGCGCAATAGAATTGTAATCTGTCAATTCCGTATCTGATGGTACATGGATCGGATAAGTCATAATCTGCTGTTTATCACCACGGGGCATCTTCGTTCCTTTAGAACCCGCAAGCATATAATCAAAAAATTTGTCAGCATATAGCGTATAAAAGAGATATGCAGACAGTTTTTCCTCTTTCGGGGTAAAGCATAATACATCGGTTGAGCATCCGCCCTCTGACGAGCAATAGACAATTTTCTTAAAATATGGGCGGATATTTGACACCAAAACATCACCGGGACCACAATAGGTTGTCTGTACTGTTGTTGGCAGACTTGCCGCTTGAACAGAGCCGCCTTTTTCGGGCAACATATTTTCTGTTGAATAGTAGTTATCTAAGGTGAGCTGAGAAACAAGCGTTTTTTCCTTTGAGTATTGGCATATGTTGGCCAAACAACCGTTAGTATCGGTAAAGCGGGACATATAGATTTCCTGCGCCTGCTGCCGCAAATTATCATTTATCCGCTGATTCAGTTTAATCTTTTCATCGATTGGTTTCAGAATATTCACTAAAAAATCTTGCTGTTCTCTTGATGGAATGACTATTTCCATATTGGCAAAATCTTTTGCATTTATATTTCCGCGAGTGCTTCCAGTATTAAATGACTGCACCCACCCCCAGTAATTCTTTGATTGACAATAATATTTTATAAATCTGGGATTGACTTTCTGTGAATCCAAGCTAAATTTGATAAGGAATCCTGCATAAACGAATCTTCCATCAGAGCCATCATAAAAATAATTTCGGCCAGTGCTGTTTCCTGTTCTTGCAAAAACAATGTCATTTTCTTCTAATAAATACTTTTCTGCTCCATCGGCATTTACAGACATCAAACCAGACTTATTCAATGTCCCACCATCACAAATATCTGTGATGCGGAGATAAGTGTACAGTTCGTCAGAATACGGAACAGCAGGTGCAGCAATTCCATAGCTGCCTTTGCCGTCAACTGATAACTGCCCCAAAGTCGTTGTATCAAATTCCATACCCAATCGCCCCCAACTGCCGCCTGATCTCTTCTTCCAACTCATGGGACTTGGCGAACAGCTCCCCCAACTCGGCGGTCAGCCGCCCCATCTTCTCCTCGAAGGGCTCCCCGTCATCCTCCTGCTCCTCAATGCCCACATACCGCCCCGGCGTGAGGATGTAGTCCTGCTTTGCAATCTCCTGGAGATCGGCCACGGCACAAAAACCTTTCACGTCCTCCAGCGTCCCGTCCGCAAAGGCGTTGTAGGCCCCGGCAATCTTTTGGATGTCCTCATCGGTCAGCTCCCGCAGCTTCCGCGTGACCATCGTGCCCAGCTTCCGGGCGTCGACGAACAGGGTCTTCCCCTTCTGCTTTTTGTCCTTCGCCAAGAACCAGAGGGACACCGGGATCTGCGTGGTGTAGAAAAGCTGGGTGGGCATGGCCACAATGCAGTCCACCAGGTCGGCTTCAATGATCTTTTTGCGGATGTCCCCCTCTCCCCCGGACTGGGAGGACAGCGACCCGTTGGCCAGCACCATGCCGATCCGCCCGTTGGGGGCCAGGTGCCAGATCATGTGCTGGAGCCACGCGAAGTTGGCGTTCCCGGCGGGCTGTCAACGCCAATCTAAAATTGTAAGAAAACGCCGAAGAAATTTTGTAGTTTTT
>CAMWRX010000010.1 GCA_947176765.1 uncultured bacterium | reverse complement strand
TTTTTTTCTTTTTCTTGTAAACCCTGAGCCCTTACTTTTTTGGGGCGCGGTCACCCACCCCCCCCACTGCCCCCCCCCCGTTTTGGGGCGTACTGAAAAGGGGGGGGGCGCCCCCCCCCCCCCCCCCCCACCACATTAATCTGTCTAAACCGGAGTGAGAGGATGCTTAGCCGTTGACGGCCTGATACTGGGCGGCCCAGCCGTCCACGAAGGCGATGCGGACGTTCTCCCAGTTGGCGTCGGACTGGTCGGCGTTGTAGGCGTTCAGGGCGGACACCAGGGCGGCGCGGTACTCGTCCACGTTGGGCTGATAGTTGGTGGCCCAGTTCATGACGTAGCAGCCGTTGGCGGTGTACTGGGCAGCATCGGCCAGGAAGCCGTTGGTGGACTCGGGGGCGTTCTTATAGGGAAGGACGCCCAGCTGCTCCACCATCTGACCGGCAGCCTCGGGATCGCTGACCAGCCACACCATGAAGTCGATGGAGGCCTTCTGGTCGGCCTCGGAGACCTGGGAGTTGATGGCCCAGCAGTTCTCAGTGCCGCAGTTCAGACCGGCCTTCTCCTCGCCGGACACGCCGCAGTAGTAGGGGATCATGGTGGCGTTGGGCACGTCGCCGGAGACAGCGGCGTACTCCCAGGAGCCGTTGATGAAGAAGGCGGCCTTGCCGGATTTGAACTCGCCCTCAGCGTCGTGGCCGCCCACGGACAGGTCGGTGGGAGCGGTCAGGCTGTTGTTGATGCACAGGTCATACAGGTTCTTGAAGTTGTCCATGTACTTGCCGGAGATGGTGGCGGGGCACTCGGTCCAGGTGCTGCCCTCCTGCTCGTAGTAGTACTCCAGGTTGGCCATGTGGCCGGTGAAGCGCCAGGAGGAGGAGTCGTCCATGTCGGAGGAGCTGAAGGCATCGAAGCCCAGCTCGGCGGCGCGGGCGTGGATGTCCTCGGCCACGGCCTTCAGGCCGTCAAAGTTCTTGATCTCGTCCATGGTGTGACCAGCGGCCTCGATCAGGTCGGGGTTGACGATGATGCCATAGCACTCATAGCAGTAGCCGATGGAAACCAGCTTGCCACTCTCGTCATAGAGGTTGTAGGCGTCGGTGTTCAGCTCGGCCTCGATGGCGGTGCCCCGCAGATCCAGGGCGTAGTCGGCCCAGTCGCGCACGCCGGCCTGGTTGCCCACCACGAAGATGGTGGGGGCCTCGGACTTGCCCATCTCGGCGTTCAGGGTCTGGCTGTAGGTGCCGGAGGCGGCGGTGATGACCTTCACGGGCACGCCGGTCTTGGCGGTGTAGGTCTCAGCCAGCTTCTGGGCGGTCTCTTCCAGCTCGGGCTTGAAGTTGAGCCAGTAGACGCGGCCCTCACCGGAGGGGGTGTCGCCGACGGGCTCACTGGCCTCGGTGCCGGACTGGGTGTTGCCCGCGGGGGAGTCGCTGGGCTTGTCGGCGCTCTTGCTGCAGCCGGCCAACAGAGCCAGGATCATGATCGCGCTCAGAGCCAGGGCAAGGATCTTTTTGGATGCTTTCATTTCATTGTCCTCCAAATAAAAATTTTGCTAGGCTTAACAGCTACACTGGAAACGCTATCGGAATCGTTTTCAGTATAACTGAAACTATCATAACAAGATTTTTTTTAAGACGCAAGAGAAATCTGGTTATAAACGCAAAAATCGGAAGATTGCAAAAAAGCAGCCGTCTGTTTTTGTAAGATATGACCAGATAACGGCGGGCCTTCCGCCCGGTCAGTTTGGAAAACAGCCAAACTGATTGGAAATTTTAGATGGCCCTTGCTTGTACTTGAACAGGCTTTGTGTTAAACTATCGGTAAAATAGGAGGGATTTTTATGAAGTATGAGATTGATAAACAATTTCTTGTAGATTGCTTTAAAGCCTTTGTGAACGCGCCAAGCCCGGTGGGATATTATGTGAAGGTAAACCCGGTGGTAGAGCGCTATGCTGGAATGTTTGGACATAAGGTCACTTACGACAATAAACAGACGGCCTACATAACCCTGGAGGGCGAGGACAACTCCAAAACGGTCATGGTCGGCGCCCACCTGGACACCATTGGCATGATCGTCCGCCGGATTGACGCTGACGGCATGATCCGCGTCCGTCAGCTTGGCGGCATGAATTTCAGCAGCGCTGAGGGCGCCACCGTAACGGTGCATACCAGGGACGGGAAAGAATACACGGGGCTTCTGACCTGCCAGTCCCACTCGGTTCATGTGTTTGACGATGCCAGGACTCTGAGCCGGGACGAGACGAATATGATGATTATTCTGGATGAAAAGATAAAAAAGCGGGAGGATGTCCTGGCCCTCGGCATTCAGCACGGGGATATGGTCTCCATTGATCCGGGGTGTCAGTATACGGAGAACGGCTTTTTGAAATCCCGTTTCATTGATGACAAGGCGGCGGTGGCCTGTACCTTTGCGATGCTGAAATATCTGACGGAACATCAGATGAAGCCAAAGTACCGCACGATCCTGGCGTTTCCGCATTATGAGGAAATCGGCCTCGGCGGCACCTATGTCCCGCCGGAGGTTTCTGAGTTTGTCGCTGTGGATATCGGCCTCATCGGCCCGGACTATAACGGAAATGAATTTGCCGTCAGCATCTGCGCGAAAGACAATTCAACGCCTTATGATTATGAGCTGACCAGCCGCTTGATCGAGCAGGCGAAACGGGCGGAACTGGACTATGCGGTGGATATTTTCTATCGCTACGGCACAGACGCAAACGCTGCCCTAAAGGCCGGCAATAACCTGAAAGCCGGAGCGTTCGGCATGGCCGTTTACTGCAGCCACGGCATGGAGCGGACCCACATCGACGGCCTGGTCAACACGACCAATTTGATTTTGGCTTATGTGCTGGATATCTGATGAAAGGATAAAATAACTTCATCAACTGTTCCCCGCGAAATGCCGTTCCGCATGGGCGAGTTCATCTCCGAGAGATTGCTCAGACTTGGGTGTGGAAATGGCGGATGTGTGAGTTCAAATCCCGCCGTTCAAAGGAGGATGGTTTTATGAACGAATATAAGCTAGATGCTCATCTAAATGCGCTGTGCCGTGAGCACCCGGAGTATACCAGTCTCTACTCCACCTGGTCGCTCAACCGAAACGCCTGCGCGGACAAGCTGAAAAGCGTTGTGGTGCACTACCCCCATTTCAGCATGCACGATGCCAGTCACGCTGAGACCGTGGTCTCCAAAATCGAAATGCTGCTGGGCGACCGGATTCAGCAGCTGTCCCCCACCGACACCTGGCTTCTGCTCCACGCTGCCTACGCCCACGACCTTGGCATGGTGATCCGCTGGGAACAGATCAAAACGGTATGGGAGTCGCCGGAGTTCCAGGAGTTCCTGGCTGCGCTGGCCAACTCTCCCGACCGCGAGCTGCGCGATGCGGCCGCTTTTATTCAGGACCCGGACAACCCTGGGGATGCCTCCGTGTGGCCGCTGAGGACCCATCGGTATGTCAATCTAATCAACGCGGAGTACTTCCGCAGCCGCCACGCCCAGATGTCCAAAGCTTATATCCACACCACTCCCGCGGACCTCCGCCTCGACCTGGGCCACAGCGGCCTGATTCAGCCCCGCATTTTAAAGCTCCTGGCCCGCATCTGCGAAATCCACACCGCGCCCCGCTCCGAGCTTTTAGACCTGGATTACCAAACGGACGGCGCGGGTTCCGACTACGCCCACCCCAGATTTGTGGCCGCCTTTCTGCGCCTCGGCGACCTGCTGGACATCGATAACGGGCGCTTCAATACCGCCTGCGAAGCCGCTTTCGGCGGTCTGCCCGAGACCTCGGTCCCCCACAGGGAGAAGCACGAGGCCACCACCCACCTGCTGGTGACCCCTTCCCAGATTCAGTTCCGCAGCGACTGCCCCGACTCCCGCGCTTACCTGGAGACCAGAAACTTTGTGACCTGGTTGGAGGAGGAGGTGGATTTCCTCACCAAACACTGGTCCCAAATCGCGCCCAGCCAGCTGGGCGGCTACGCCCCACGCTTTGACCGTAAAGAGCTGCTGATCAACGGCACCCCAGATATCGAGGGCGTTGCCGGCCTGCGCTTTGAGATTTCTCAGGAAAGGGCCTTTCAGATCATTGAGGGCTCCAACATCTACAGGGACCGCATGGTGTTTGTCCGCGAGCTGATCCAGAACGCCATGGACGCCTCCAAGCTCCAGCTCTGGCGGGATCTGGCCTCTGGAAACTACCGCGCCTGGGTGGACAAGACCGACCTGTCCGCCCTCCAGCCCTATGAACTGGATCGAAAGATTTACGAGTGCTATCCCATCCATGTCCGGCTCTCTACCTTGGAGGACGGGGTCATCCAAGTAGAAATCATCGACCGCGGAACCGGCATCTCAGTGGACACCTTTAAGCAGATGTGCAACGTTGGAACCAGTAATTCCGGATCCCGGCAGATTCAGGAGGACATCCGGTCCATGCCCAGTTGGCTGCGTCCCACTGCCGGCTTTGGGGTGGGACTTCAGTCCATCTTCTTGGTGTCCAACCAGTTTGAGATCGACACCGGCACTGGCACCGACTCCTTCCATGCCGTTGTCCACACCAACCGCCTCGGCGGCCACCTCCAGCTGCAAAGAGCGGAAGCGCCTCTCCCCAGAGGGACCACAATCCGCGTCCGCTGCCGCCTGCCTAAAGTGTCTTACCTTAACAGCGGCTATATGGAGCAGCATTATGACCCCATGGCAGACGAGGATTACTCCGGCGAGGCCCAAATTTGGGAGGCCATCTACAACGACTGTGGAAAATCCATGTTTCCTTTGCGAGTATCCCGTACAGAAAATTACCTGGACAATTCGGACCAGATGGAACTGCTTCCTGTCTGTAGTGATGTCGACATAGAGACATGGCAATTTTGGAAAGATCGGTATTATTTTTCTTTATGTGAAGATTGCAGTCGGATTCGCATATGGGATACTAAAACTTTCTCCTACGGTGAATTTCATATGGAGGATGAGGATGGCCCTTCATCAAGCACTCTCTATTTTAAGGGAGTTGCGTTGAAACAATCAGTAGGTTTTCAGACTATTTTACTGGATATATACGGATTGGATACGAAGAGTGTCTTGTCGCTGGATCGATCCCGCTTGTCCACTGCGGGCATGAAACAAGTGTACAAAATTAACAATGAATTACTTCAGATTTACAAAGAATGTATCTTTGAGCGCCTGCGTTCCACCTCACCGGAACAGCATATCGCTATGTGCCAAGATGGTGGTGCGTTTTCTCCTTATATTTTCTGGTGCTGCTGTGATCAAAAAGAGCGATCTCAGATTCCGCAAAGCATGATTGATTTGATTCCCAATGAGATAGTTGTTTTATCCAAAAATGAACACGGATCTTTTGCATACAGAACTGACCTGCTGCGCAATGTGATTCCTTCCTTGCTTGACTTTTACTACTATAAAGATCCAAACTATCCTTCCAGCTGGTCTACAAATTATCCCGACATTTGTTCCAAACTCACCCAAGCAGGACTGGGAAATTTGAAGATTATACATGATGGAGCCGCTCCTTTTTCCTATAATGATTTTTTCCTGCGTGACATACAGCTTTTGCCGGACCAACAGTCAACCCTTTACGCGATGGCCGAGGAAGATACGCTGCCCCATATCAGCGATGTTACCAGGTCTGCTATGCTGCAAGGGCTCAGCAAATACATTCCGTGGCTAGAATCCAGCAGGTTCGCTCTCCCAAAGCACCCCTCCGCCAAGCGTCGTGCTATCATTGCTTTTAAAGGCTACGAAGCGCTTGCGGTAAAGAGTCTTCCCAGTGTCATTCCGCATCCAGGAACAGGAATATGCCGATGTTACTATATCCTGGCCCCCTTCACCCGGGAAGAAGCCGCTTTGCGGACTGGGCTGTCCAAGGAGCGTTTTGTGCAGCGGATTATGACGTCAAAGACCTTCCCCAATGTGGTGAACTACGTGCTTGAGCACTCCCGTCAGCCGGAATCCGCCTCAAAGAAAGAGGTCAGCGCTGCTTATAAGCAGCTGATTGAGGAATACTACGATGTGATGTCTAAAGAATGACTCTTTTTTCCGTGCGGAGCTTACGCTGCCGCAGTATAGTGAAACTCCGCCATACCTGTCGATGTAGACAGGTATGGGGCTTAAATGTTAATCAGCTGCGCCGCAAAATCGGAGCCGTATTGCGGCAGAAAATTGTGCAGGGGCGGTTTTGCTGGCCCGAGTAGTGAAATGTCGAAACGCAGAAGAGGCCACAGCTCGTCGAACGCAAGATAAAGGACTGCCTTTGGCAGTCCTTTATCTTGGTCCAACGCAGGAAAAGTATTTTGCGAAACGGCCACTGGTCTAAGAATTACTTGCCGTCGGCCCGCGCCATGGCGAGCTGGAAGTCCTTCTGATCGGTAAAGATTTCGTTCTTGTACGGGTTCTTCTTCTGCTCGATGGAGCGCTTAATGATGATGCCCAGCACAATCACGTTGGCCGCCAGGGCCAGCACAGCCACCACACCCTGCATGGTGGGGTCGGCGCCGGTGGGACGGACGGCGGCGTTCATCACGCCGTCGGTGTACAGCACGGGGATCACGGAGAAACGGCTGGCGTCCTGGAACAGGGGGAACACCTGGGCGAACATACACCACATGGCCAGGGTGTTGGCCCGGTTCTGAATCCAGCCACCCTTGTTCCACAGGGCGTTGGCAAAGGTGGGAGCCAGCAGCAGGGCCAGGCCGCAGTACCAGGCATGGGTGGGCAGGTTGTTGTAGGTATACTCGAAGTTCCACAGGTCGTAAGCCACGATAAACAGGACAGTCATGTCCGGCCACAGCATATCGTCATGCTTCTTGGAGCTGTAGATGCCCCACCAGCCGGTCATGCAGAAGATGTTCAGGATGCCCGCGATGCCGTTGACCCAGTTCCACCAGCCGCCGTACAGCCACACGTTCTCGCTGGACAGCCACCAGCGGTCGCCGTTCTGGGCCAGGGACATCAGGCCCCTGACGCCGGACTCGAAGTCGCTGACCACGGCGATGAGGATGTTGATGGCCACGATGACGAAGGGGAACACCTTGAACCATTCGGTCTTGCCGATGCTCCACTTGTACTTGAGCATCATGAAGCCGATGCATCCCGCCGTGGCGGCGTACAGCTTGGCGTAGTGGAACCAGCTGTTCATGTTGGTGTAGGTCTGGTTGTTCAGCGCCCAGTCCATGCCCATTGCGGCACAGACGTAGATGGCGATGAAGTACACGGTGAGCACAGCGGGAATGGCCAGGAAGCAGACGATGCCGCCCAGTTTGCTGCGGCGGGAGAACTCGTTGGCCAGGATCAGCCCCACGAACACCAGCAGCCAGCCCAGCAATTGCCAGCCCGCGCCGTCGCCATAAACTTGAAATAACATTGTTTTATCCTCCTTTGTGGGGATTAACCCCGTTTTTCTCTCTTTTGCAGGTCAGTACGCTTCTATTTCTTTGATATTGACCTCGTTCCCGGTCAAAAGCCAGGTGCTTCCGCTCTGGCAGTGGGGGCAGGTCTTGCCGTGGGCTACAGTGGGATAGTCCCGCCCGCAGCCGTCGCAGTGGGTGACGGCCGGCAGCGTCTCGATTTTCAGCTCCGAGCCGCTGACCAGCTCCGATTTCGCCGCCGCCCACTTCCAGCAGTCGGTGAGGTAGTCCGGGATGACCCCGGACACCTCCCCCAGCTCCAGCACCACGGCGTTTATCTTTTCCAGCTCATTGTCCGCCGCCACTTGTTCCACGCTCTTGATGATGTGGAACACGATGCCCAGTTCGTGCATGGCTTACTTTTTGGCCTTACGGGCGGCCTTTTTGATCTTGATCTCCCGCTTAATCATGTTGGGCAGGATGGCCTTCATCTTGTCCTCAGACTTCATCATGGTGGAGCACTCCGGGCGGTCACGGTGGAGATGGATGGCGTCGAACTCGCAGCGGGTGGTGCACAGGCCGCAGCCGATGCACTTGTTGGGATCCACGATGGACGCGCCGCAGCCCAGGCAGCGGGCGGTCTCCGCCTTGACCTGCTCCTCGGTAAAGGTGCGCTTGGCGTCCCGGAAGGAGCGCTTCCAGTCAATGCTGTCGTCCATGCCGGGGATCTGGCGCTGGCCGTTGTCGTACTGCTCCACCTTGATGTTGGTCTTGTCCAGTTCCACGTAGTACCGGGGATCCCGGCCGATGGTCATGCTGGTGTTGGGCTGGACGAAGCGGTGGAGGGAAACGGCGGCTTCCTTGCCCGCCGCGATGGCGTCAATGGCGAATTTGGGGCCGGTGTACACGTCGCCGCCCACGAACACGTCGGGCTGGGCGGTCTGGTAGGTCTTGGCATCGGCTTTCGCCCAGCCGCCCCGGGCCAGCTCCACCTGGCTGCCCTCCAGCAGCTCGCCCCACTCCACGCTCTGGCCGATGGACAGCACCACGTGGTCGCAGGGGACGGTGATGGTGTCGTTTTCATCGTACTGGGGGGCGAAGCGGCCCTGGTCGTCCCACACGCTGGTGCAGCGCATGAACACCACGCCGGACACCTTGCCGCCTTCGGTAAGTATCTCCTTGGGGCCCCACCCGCACTGGATGGTGACATCCTCGTCCTCCGCCTCGGCGATCTCCTCCAGGGAGGCGGGCATTTTGTCCCTCGGCTCCAGGCAGAACATCTGGACGGATTCCGCCCCGCTGCGGTGGGCGGTGCGGGCGGCGTCGATGGCCACGTTGCCGCCGCCGACCACGACAGTCTTGCCGGGGACCTGGAGGCCCTTGCCCTCCGCCGCCGCCCGCAGGAACTCCACGGCGGAATACACGCCTTCGGACTCCTCGCCGGGGATGCCGGGCAGACGGCCCCGCTGGCAGCCGATGGCGATGTAAAACGCCTGGTAGCCCTGAGAGCGCAGGTCATCCAGGGTCAGGTCCTTGCCGACCTCCACGCCGCAGCGGAAGTCCACGCCCAGGGCGCGGATGATGTCGATTTCTGCGTCGATGACGTCCTTCTCCAGCTTGAAGGAGGGGATGCCGTAGCGGAGCATACCGCCCAGCTCCTTGTTTTTCTCAAACACGGTGGGCTGGTAGCCCTTGAGGGCCAGATAGAAGGCGCAGGACAGGCCCGCCGGGCCGCCGCCGATGATGGCGATCTTCTGGCTGAACTCACCCAGCAGCTTGGGAATCACCTTCTCCGGCACAAATCGGTGCTCGGACTTCAAATCCTGCTGAGCGATAAACTTCTTCACCTCGTCGATGGCCACGGCCTGGTCGATGGTGCCTCTGGTGCAGGCGTCCTCACACCGGCGGTTGCACACCCGGCCGCACACGGCGGGGAAGGGGTTCTCCTTCTTGATGAGCGCCAGCGCCTCGGTGTACTTGCCCTGGGCCGCCAGCTTCAAGTAGCCCTGGACGGCGATGTGGGCGGGGCAGGCGGTCTTGCAGGGGGCGGTGCCTGTCTCGTGGGTGTTGATGCGGTTCTTGTCGCGGTAGTCGACAGACCACTTCTCCGGACCCCACTTCACCTCGTCGGGCAGCTCCTGGCGGGGGTACTGGACGGGGCCGCTGGTGGTGCACAGCTTCTGGCCCAGCTTGGCCGCGCCGGCGGGGCACACCTCTACGCAGCCGCCGCAGGCCACGCACTTGTCCTCCTCCACTTTGGCAACATAGGCCGAGCGGCTCATGTTGGGGGTGTTGAAGAGCTGGCTGGTACGCAGGGCGTTGCAGATGTTGACGTTGCAGTTGCAGATGGCGAAGATCTTCTCCTCGCCGTCGATGTTGGTGATCTGGTGGACGAAGCCATTGGCCTCCGCCTTGCGGAAGATCTCCAGCGCCTCCTCATAGGTGACGTAGCGGCCGCCCTTGTCGGTCTCCACCACGTAGTCGGCCATATCGCCCACGGCCACGCACCAGCCCTCGGGGTCGTCGCCGCAGCCCTCGCCCATCTTGGCCCGGCTCATGCGGCAGGAGCAGGGGGAGGCGGCGAACTTGCCGTACTTTTTCAGCCAGTGGGAGATGTGTTCGATGGAGATGGACTGGTTTTCCATTTCAATGGCCTTCTCCACCGGGATGACGTGCATCCCGATGCCCGCCCCTCCGGGGGGCACCATGGGGGTGATCTTCTCCAAGGGCAGGAAGGTCATGCGCTCAAAGAAGGCGGTGACCTCCGGGTGCTCCTCGATCACAGTGTGGTTCATATTGAAGAACTCCGCGCTGCCCGGCACGAACATGGGCAGGACATACCGCTTTTCGTGGTTGGGGTTCTTGCCGTCCAGGTTCTCCCAGTGGTACTCGATGAGGCCGATGCGGCTCATCTCGTCCAGCAGCTTTTGGAGCTTCCCCGGCTCCATGCCGGTGAGTTTCTGGATCTGCGCGAAGGTCTTGGGCTTGCGCACCTTCATCTTCATGGCCACATCGGCCATCTCGTCGGTGACCATCCCGGCCAGCCCCCAGTACTCCGGGTCTTCCGCCGTGACACCCTTCAGCTTGGCGGGCACCCGGTCGGTGATCATCCTGCCCAGCTTGAGGATTTTCTCCCGGGGCTGGTCTGTTTTGGGGATTTCAAAGGGCAGCTTGCTCTCGTCCAGGGGGAATTTTGTCTCGCTCATACGCTATCTCCTCTCTCTTAACTTCGCCACGCGGCGACCTGCTCCCGCAGCCAGTCCGCCCACTCCTCCACGCCCTGGCCGGTCTTGGCGCAGATGGGGATGACCTTCGCGTTGGGGTTGCGCATTTTGATGTACTTTTTGCATTTTTCCAGGTCGAAATCGAAATAGGGGGCCACATCTATTTTATTGATGAGCACCACGTCGCAGACCTGGAACATCAGGGGGTATTTCAGCGGCTTGTCATCCCCCTCGGGCACCGACAGGATGGCGGCGTTCTTCACAGCCCCCGTGTCAAACTCAGCGGGGCAGACCAGGTTGCCCACGTTCTCCAAAATGGCCAGCTCCACGTCGCCGTCCACCAGCTCGTCCAGCCCCTGCCGGGTCATGTCCGCGTCCAGGTGGCACATGCCGCCGGTGTGGAGCTGGATGGACTTCACTCCCGCCGCAGCCATCGTCCGGGCGTCCACGTCGGAGTCGATATCCGCCTCCATGACGCCGATCTTCATTTCGTCCTTCAAAAGCTCCACCGTCCGCGTCAGGGTGGTGGTCTTGCCCGAGCCGGGGGCGCTCATGAGGTTGAGCAGGAAAATACCCCGCGCTTTCAGCTCATCCCGGAGCTGGGCCGCACGCTTGTCATTGTCGGCAAAAACGCTCTGCTTTACCTCAATGATCCGCACCTGATCCATCGCATATCCTCTCCTCTCTCTGGCTAAACCAGATTTCGTTACAATTTTATCAGTTCCTTGTCATTTCGTCAACTGCCCGAAAATCTTTCTGAACTTTTTGTCAAATCCACAGTTTTTGCGGATTGCTTTTGTCAAATATGTATGATAAACTGTTCTCTGTGATTGTGGTATGACCAGAACCAAAAGGAGATGAGGTTATGGAATTTGCAAAGCTCTCCTCCCCCAGCCTGAAGGACCTGTTTGTCCAGCAGCTTCAGGGGATGATCCTGTCCGGGCAGCTGCCCGTGGGCGCTCAGCTCCCGCCGGAGCGGGTGCTGGCCGAGCAGATGCAGGTGAGCCGCACCGTGGTGAACAGCGGCTTGTCTGAACTGTCTGAGCAGGGGTTTTTGGAGATCCGGCCCCGTCAGGGCACCTGCGTGGCTGATTACCGCCGCCGGGGAAACTTAAGTACATTGATCGCCATCATGCAGTACAAGGGGGGCGTGCTGGGGCACGACGAGATCCGCTCTATTTTGGAAGTCCGCCGGGCGCTGGAGCATTTGGCGACAGAGCGGGCCATACTGTACGCTTCGGATGAAGCGTTAGAGCACCTGGGGGACGCGCTGGCTCAGCTCGCCGGCGCGGACAGTGCCGTACAGGCGTCTGAGGCGGCCTTCGCCTTCCAGCATGAGCTGGCCCTGGTGAGCGGCAACAGCATTGTGCCGCTGATCTACTATTCCTTCAAGCCCGCGGTCATTGCCCTGTGGGTGCGGTTTTGCAATTTGTATGGCGTCTCCGCCCTGGTAAGCAGCACCCAGACGCTCTATTCGTTCCTGTGCGCCAGAGATGCCCAGGGCGCCTCCCAATGGATCGACGAATATTTGGAGCGAGCCATCAGCGGCAGCCGGCAGATTTATTGAAGCTTCCAATTACTGGGTGGGCCGCAAAGAGTATCTGCTGTATAAAAACAAAATCGACAGGTTCCTTATTCGAAACCTGTCGATCTGTAACCGTCCGCTATGGTGCTGCCCAATTAGATCAGAAATATCACAATGGAAACAATCGTGCTGGTCAAGCCGATGCAGGCTTCAAAAAGGATCAGTTTCATCCGCTCCTCAATGGTCATGTTCACCGCACCGCCGGTGGCGTGGAAAAAGGAGCCGTGGGGCAGGGAATCTACCACAGTAGAACCGGCGTGGATCATGGCGGCTGCGGACAGCGCGGGCACCCCGGCAGAAATCAGGGGCGCGGCAAAGGTCTGGGACGCTACGGTGGCCCCGGCCGTGGTGGAGGCAGTGGCGGCAGCCATCAGAATACCGGCCAGAGGAGCCAGCACGAAGGCGGGCATATTCATGGCCTCCAGCATACGGATGACATCATATTGCAGAGCGGATGCCTTGATGATGCCCGCGATGGCGCCGGTACCGACCAGCAGCACTGAGACCCCGACCACCTTGCTCAGACCGAACTCCATGATGGAAATCGTGCGCTTTGCATTGCCGGTGACCAGAACACTGACTGCGCCGCCCACAGGCAGGGCAATTAAAGGATCGATGCTGATGTTCGCAATGGGCCGCAGGGCCAGCAGGAGGATGACCACAACAGGGCCGGCGATGGCTTGCAGAAAACCGGGCAGGGCCTTGCCCTCCTGGGCCTCCAGATCGTTTTGGCTGATGGCGTTGCCGGATTTTCTGGCCAGCATGGAGGCCAGCAGGATGGTGACCACCAGGGCGAAAACAGCAGGGATGGCATTTTGCAGCATCAGGGAGGTTAAATCCACCTCAAACGCCTCGGAGGCGGCGATGGTGTTGGGGTTGGGGGAGATGATATTGCCTGCCTTGCCGCCGCCGATCATGGCCAGCAAGACACCGCTTTTGGACAGCCCTGCTTTTTTGCCGATGGCCAGGGCGATGGGGGCCACGGTGATGACGGAGATGTCAATAAACACGCCCACCGCGCAGATAATCATGGTGGCAATGGCAATGGCGGCGATTGCCCGCTTTTCCCCCAGCTTTTCCACGATGGTCTCGGCGATTTTTTCCGCGGAGCCGGTCTTGATCAGCGCTCCGGCCAGGATGCCGGAGGTCAGGATCCGCAGAACGGAGGACATCATGCTCTGGGATCCGGAAACCATGGCGTCCACGGTGACGGCCAGCCCGCCTCCGCCGAGGATACCGCCGATGAGCGCGCCCAGGATCAGGCTGTAGGCGGGCTGGACTTTTCGAATAATAAGTACGATAGCGACTGCCAGACCCAACAGGGCCCCGATGGTGCTAAAGCTGTAATCCATTTTGCAGTCCCCCTTATGCGTTCCGCAAGGTCTTGATGAGCCGGAATACCTGCTCCACAGTGTCGATCATGTTGCGCTCCGCACTGTCGTGCTCCATGGCCTCCTGGAGGGTGACCACGCCCCGGAGAATGGGGAAGTAGGCATCGATGCCGCCGCCGTTGCAGGCCCGGGCGTCCTGGGTGACGCAGCCGGAGAAAGCCAGCACCGGCTTGCCGTATTTCTTGGCGATATGGGCTACGCCGATGGGGGCCTTACCCATGACGGTCTGGCCGTCCAGACGGCCCTCGCCGGTGACGACGATGTCGGCATCTTTCACATAGTCCTCCAACCGGGTCTCCTCCAGCACGATTTGAATGCCGGACTCCAGCACCGCGTTGGTGAATGTCAGGAAGGCAAAGCCCAAACCGCCTGCCGCGCCAGTCCCCGGCTGATCCTGGTCTGCTCTGGGGAATGTCTTTGCCGCCAGAGCGGCAAAATTGTGCAGCCACTTGTCCATCTGGAGGATCATGGCGGGGGTCGCGCCCTTCTGGGGCCCGTAGACGGCGCTGGCCCCGCGGTCGCCGCACAAGGGATTGGTTACATCGCAGGCAACGCGGAAGGTGCAGTCTTTCAGCTCGGGCAGAACGTGGTCGCTGGTGATCTCCGTCAGCTCCTCCAGACCTTTTGCGCCGAAGGCTACCTGACTGCCGCCGGCGTTCAACATCCCATAGCCCAGCGCTTGGAGCATCCCGATGCCGCCGTCGTTGGTGGCGCTGCCGCCGATGCCCACGATGAAGCGGCGGCAGCCCTTGGAAATGGCGTCTTTGATGACTTCGCCCACGCCGTAGGTAGTGGTGTTCATGGGATTGCGTTCCTGGTCAGGCACCAGGGTGATACCTGCCGCGCCGGACATCTCCACAATGGCGGTGCCGCTCTCTGCCAGAATGCCATAGGCGCACTCCACCGGCCTGCCCAGCGGTCCGGTGACCACCACCTTCTCCATCCTGCCGCCCATACCCAGGGCCAGCGCCTCCACGGTACCTTCTCCGCCGTCTGCAAGGGGACGGACGCAGACCTCTGCGTCAGGCATGGCCAACTGTACACCCTTCCGGATGGCCTCTCCCGCCTCCAGAGAGGTGAGACTGCCCTTTAAAGAGTCGATTGCCGCCACGATTTTCATGCTCATCCAATCCTTTCTGCTTTTTGTGTGATGTGGGTTTCTTTTGATGGTATAGATTATAGCAAGTTGACCCAGGCAAAGATATATTCTAAGAGACGAATAACATTGAAAAATAGATGAATATATGGTATAAAGAACATATACAGAAAACAGGGGCGTGCTTTGATGAAAGGACAGATCAGAAAGAGCGTGGCGCAGCAGATTGTGGAGGCCGTGAAGGATGTCAGCGGGCATGACGTGAACTTTATTGATCAAAACGGCGTCATTTTTGCCAGCACCGATCCGGGTCGGGTGGGTGCGTTCCACGAGATCGGGCGTCAGGTGGTGAAAACCGGTCAAACCATTGAGGTGGAGACGGACGGCAGCTTCTTTGGCACACAGAAGGGTGTGAATATTCCCTTTCACTATCAGGGGGAGCTGCTCGCCGTCATCGGCATCAGCGGAGCGCCGGACGAGGTCCGCAAGTTCGCCTATCTGGCCCAGCGGATCACCCTGCTGATTCTGAGGGAGCAGGAGCTGAACGAGCAGAGCAGCAGCGAGAATGCCCAGCGCAGCCACATCATCCGCTCTCTGGTGATGGGCGATGCGGTCAATTATGACTACTACATGGAGTTCATGGGAAAGCTGCAAGTGGATACGCAGGCCAGCTTCCGCACCATCGTTATGCGCCTTGACAGCCAGTGCGTCCCTGCCAGCCGCTCTTTGGCGGAAAGCGGTGTCTATCAGGCGTTTGAGCAGACCAACGCCAGACTGTACACGTTCAATTATCCCAATGAATACATCCTGTTGATGGAATCGGAGCGCTTTCAGAAGTGTGGATATGTGTTCCGGCAGTTGGCCGGGAGCTGCCCGGAGGTCCTAAAAATTGGCGTCGGGAGCAGCGACTCCTTGCCGCATCAGAGTCGGTCTTATCAGGCAGCTCAAATCGCGCTGGCCAGCCTGATGGAGGGGCAGAATCTGGCGTTTTTTGACCAGTTGGATTTGGAAATCCTCTTGGGAACGATTCCGGCGGATGCAAAACGCCGCTTTCTGGAGAAAACAGTTTCGCGCCTCACTGAGCGGGATCAGGAGCTTTTGAAAACCTATTTTGGTTGTGGCATGTCCCTGAAAACTGCCAGCGATGCGCTATTCATACATAAGAACACGCTGCAATACCAATTGGACCGAATTTGGAAAGAAAGTGGGTATAATCCCCGGTCTTTTCAGGACGCGGTGATTTTGTATTTGGGGCTGAAATTGCCGCCTTGATGGCTCCCTTCCGGCGATGCGGTTATGGGGAGCATCCTGCGAGCAGAGCAGGCTGCTGAAAAGCCCATGGAAATTACTCTGCCGCCCCAAACCTGGGCGAAAGTAAGGCTCCATGCACTTTGCACTTTTGGAAAGAAGGGCAAAAAATAGCTCGACGGATTTGTCGAAATCCGTCGAGTTATGGCAAGGCCGAACACTTTAGATGCCCACCAGAAAGACAAATCAACCAATCGCTCAGCCAATTATTTTGTGGAGGAATTTTATTTCTGGATATGCTTCTGGATATCTTCGATGGAGGGGAGCTGCTTTTCCAATTCAATGGGGAGGTTGCTGGTGATCTGATATTCGCTGACGCCAATCGGTTTGCTCATATCTTTTAGCGAATACTCTGCAACAAGGTCACTCTTGCTTTTGCACAGGAGCAGGCCAATAGATGGGTTATCCTGTTCCTTTTTCAAAATACCGTCTACCGCGGAGAGATAAAAGTTCAACTGTCCAGTATATAGCCGCGCCCTTTGACCGCCTGCCGCTGACCAGACGGCCAATGCCGCAGTGCAGCTCCATCTGCGGCGGATCTGCCGCCACCAGCTCGTCCAGCGCCGCGAACAGGGTATCTAATTCAATGTGCCGATACATCGTCATGGGTTACAGGAAAAAACCGTACTTCTCAAAAAAGGCCTCCGCTTCTCTGAGAATGTCCGGCACGTCCCCGCCAGGGAAAAGTCCTGCACATTTGCCGCAGCGGTCACAGGCAGAGACAGGGGCGGAACGGGCTTTCAGCAGCCGGTAATAGTTCAGCTCGGAACTGAACGCCGGATTGATCTCCTGGATGGCCTCGTTGTAATACCGGATCAGCTCTGCCGCCCGGATTCCCTTGGGACAGATGCCCTTTAGCTTCTCCGCATCGGTCAGAGGATACTTCATCCTGCCGTCCATCATGGCGGCAGCTTTGGAAAGAACGGACAGTTCCTCTGTGTCAAGCGGCTGGAAATTCTGCATGGAGCTTGTATTCTGTTCGACTTGTTCCAGAGTGGACATTCCGCTCAGAGCCACCAGAACACCGTCCAGGCTCGCGCCGAAGCGGAGCGACCAGTCTACCGGAGAACGCTCCGGATTTTTTGCCTTCAGCAGCGCCATTACATCGTTAGGCAAGCTGGCAAGAGTGCCGTCCTTCACAGTCTCCATCACCACCACCTGCCTGCCGTGCTTACGGATGACCTCATAGCATTTTCTGGCCTGGACGGACCAATGCTCCCAGTCCAGATAGTTCACACAGATCTGAACGAACTCCACTTCAGGATGTTCGCGGAGCATCCGATCCAGCGTCTCGGCCTCATCGTGGAAGGAGAAGCCGATGTGTTTGATCTTTCCGGCAGCTTTCCACTCCTTCAGCGTTTCAAACATTCCAAACTCCCGGACGATGCCGTCATAGAGAATGTTATTTAGGTTGTGGAGTAGGTAATAGTCGAAATACCCCGCACCGCTGCGTTCCAGCGATTGCTCAAACATCTGCTGCACTTGCTCTTTGGCAGTAATGGCGAAGGTGGGCAGCTTGCTGGCCAGCAGGAAGCTCTCGCGGGGATGACGCTTCACCAACGCCTCCCAAACGGCCTCCTCACTCCTAGAACCTCAGTAAATTTGATACTTGGCATAGAGAATGGTTGAGACTGGAACATTATAGGCCCGTGGAAAACACTCCAAAAATAAATCGATAGGCTTCTTTGTCGAAGCCTGTCGATTTTTGTCATTGGCTCCGGAAAGCATAGCGGCACAACGGTTTTCAAATGTCAGGCGATATGCTTTACAACATATTCAATATCGCCGTCAATGCAAATCGACTGCTTTTGGACTTCCCTTGGGCATACAGCTTGGCCAAGGTTGACGCATGCATAAACCGCGTTAGAATTCTTTCGCGTATATTCCCAGAACGGGTATTTGATGATGACCGGCGTATTCATGCCAACGCCCAGCTCCAGAAACAGGATGTGCGCCCCATCATGCTCCGAGAGAAACTCTTGATAGCGGTCCTGAGCGGCATACCAGCCCTCGTCCTGGACAAAGGTGCCGTCACAGCGCAGGTTCATGGTCATGGGTCTGCCGCAGACGGGGCACCGGGGCACCAACTCGGCGGGCACCTTCATGTTCCGCTGCTCCGCCGCCATCTGCCGGACGATTTCTTCATTGTCGTAGGTTTTCTGGTGGCAGGGCTTGGAGCACTGCCACAGGCCATAGTCCCCCTGTGTGTAAAATAGCCGCTTCTTGTCAAAGCCCGCCAGCTGGAATTGGTGATCCACATTGGTGGTGAGGACAAAATAGTCCTTACCCTCTACCAGCTTCAGCAAATCGTCATATACCGGTTTCGGGGCGCGCTCATAGCGGTTCACCATGATGTGGCGGCTCCACCAGGCCCAATACTCCTCCAAAGTCTCGAAAGGATAGAAGCCCCCGGAGTACATATCCTGGATACCGTATTTTTCCCGGAAATCCCCGAAGTTTTTCTCGAACCGCTCCCCGGAATAGGTGAAGCCTGCGGAGGTGGACAGCCCCGCACCGGCACCGATGATTACCGCATCGGCGTTGTCAAGCGCATCTCTCAGCCGCTTGATTTTATCCGAGCAGTTCCCGGTAGATTTCTGCGTCAATATCCTTGAAAACATTGAAAATCACCTTCCTGATGGACGTAGGGGTTTGCAGGAACGTTATAACAGTTTTTACGGCAATCTCAGCCGCTTCCCGATTGGGGAAACGAAACTCCCCGGTGGAGATACAGCAGAAGGCCACGGTCTCCAGCCCCTTTTCCGCCGCAAGCTCCAAGCAGGAGCGGTAGCAGGATGCCAATTCCTCTCTGTCCTGATCTGTCACCCTGCCATAGATGATAGGGCCGACCGTGTGGAGGACATACCGGGCAGGCAGATTGTATCCCCGAGTCAACTTGGCTTTGCCATTTGGCTCCGGACAGTTCTGAGCCCGCATGATCTGGCTGCACTCGTTTCGGAGTTGAATACCCGCCGCCGAGTGGATGGCGTTGTCAATGCAGCCGTGGCAGGGGTGGAAACATCCCAGCAGGGCACTGTTAGCGGCATTGACGATGGCGTCTGTCCGCAGACGGGTGATGTCTCCCTGCCAGACAGCGATTTGGGGATGGGCGGCGGTGGCTGGCAGCGCATCTGCCTCCACCACGCCCTTTTCCTCCCGTTCTTCCGACAGCAGCTCATCCTGGGCGGCCAGAAAATCCTCCTGGAGCGGCATGGGCGGGCGGACGTTCATCAAGGAACGCAGGAGCCGCCGCTGGGCAGTTTCCTCTGCGGGAAACCGTACCGCCTGCCCACGGTATTCTGGCATCTCATTCAGCAGAAGCCGGTTCAGGCTTTGTATCCTTTCAAGTCGGCTCATAGGTGCCTCCTGTTCAGCTCAGCTTTTCCACGGCCTTCACCGGGCAAATGCGGAAGCAGTTGCCGCAGTGGATACAGTGGCTGGCGTCGATGACACGGGGGATGGTATTGCTGATACAGCCTTGAGGACAAACACTGTGGCAACCCTGACAGCCGATGCACTTCTCGGCATTGATACGGTAACCCGTCTTGTGGACGGTCTCGCCGCCGAAGGAAAAGCTCTGACGATAGGGGGGAAGCTGGGACAGGTCAAAATATTCCCCCTCGCCTTTGTAGAGCTGGAACACCGCCAGCGCCTCCCGGCTTTTCTCGGTGGGATATATCTTTGCCATGTAGGGATTCTTCTCGAAAATCTCGGCAAGCCGTTCCTGACCGATGTTCTGCACCGCACCTCGCACGGAAACGGCTACCGTGGAGAGGGTGTCGCTGCCCTTCATGCCGGAGAGCGCCACGAAGGGACGGGTTGTTAGCCGCTCATAGAAAGACTTTCCCTTGGCCGTCAGAAAATACAGGCCATTTTCGTCCGCCAGCATCAGGTCGATCACGCAGGTCTGGGGCAGTCCGTTTTCGTCCAGGGTGGCGAACACGGTGGAGTGGATATCCTCCTGCAAAATGTGAAAAATGTCCATTGTTGTCATAGCAATCCCTCTTTTCTGCATGGAAGAGTCAGCGGGCGCGGCCGCGCAGGATGGGGGTCAGCTTTGGATAGGCCAGCATGGTCACCAAAGAAATGCCCAAGCCTTTTAACAGGTTAAAGGGTACGGCGTTCCAGAGAACAACGTCCAGTTTCGTGCGGATAAACGGGATGAACTCAGCGAAAGAGGCAATCAGGGCATCCAAGGGCATGAACCCTTCAAACAGCGGCAGCAGGATGAAATAGTTGGTCAGCGCCGCTGTCACCGCCATAGCCGCCGAGCCCAGTCCGCAGGCCAGCCACCCATTGCCATGCCACTGATAATAAACTACTCCGGCGGTAAAAGCAAGGGAGCCGCCCATCAGAAAGTTCGCCAGTTCCCCCACGCCCCCTGTGCTGGTGGAAAGCAGACCCAGCAGGTTTTTGACCAGTTCTACCGTCACACCTGCCCACGGCCCCAGCGTCATAGCACCAACCAGCGCGGGGAAATCGGAGAGGTCCATCCTGGCAAAGGAAGGGGACAGCGGAACGGGAAACTCGAAAAAGGCCAGGGCAAACGAGATCGCTGACAGGATTGCCACGCTGGTGATGGTGTGGATATTGCGAATCGAAGCCGCCTCACGGGCATCACCGCGCCGTACAGAACAATAGCTGCTATTCATAATGCTCCTTGCCCCGAAAATCGGTATTCGGCTGTTTTCCCGTTACAGGCTGTACTCCTGGGGCGGATTGCCGGAGAAGTCGGCGATGACGGCGTGGGCATCCGCCAGGTAGAACACCTCAAAGATGGGGTTGTCGGCGGTCTGGTACTGACCTTTCACGATGGGGTTCTGGATGCACATCTCTTTGACGGCCATGTTATCCTCAAACACGGCCTTGCCGTTGAGCCGGATCCAGGCGAAGGTAGGGCTGGACACGGACAGCTCCACGTTGGGATTGGCCTGCATATCCTTGTAGACGTCCTTCTGGTTGTTGGTGCAGAACCACAGCTTGCTGTCCTTTTCACCGGCGAACATGAAGGGGCGGCACTTGGCCTTCCCGTCCCGGCCCACGGTGGCCAGGTACTGGACAGAGTTCTCAGTCAGGAATTTTACGACTTCGTTCATGATAGTTACCTCCAAAATATTGTGGTTGTTCGCGGGGCTGTTTCCCTTCGATGGTTGAATTGTATCAGCACTTTCTGGTCTTGTGAAGTACGCACAATATTGTGGCATAGGCACCTCCAGGTAACGATTGGACAGTTACCTGAAGGAAATGGTTGGCTGATTTCAAGAGGTTTCACTGTTTTCTGCCGGGGTAAAAATTTTGAGAAGATCGATGCGACACTTGACGGCAATCAGGCGGGTAGGGTAAAATCAGGATGTACTAATGATGTAGAAACCAATAGATTGGAGAATTTGACCATGGAGACAAAAGTTCTGCCTGCCTGTCCGGTGGAAACAACATTGATGCTCATCGGCGATAAATGGAAGGTGCTGATTTTGCGCGATCTGCTCCCTGGGACAAAGCGCTTCGGCGAATTGAAGAAATCCATTGGCAGCGTGAGCCAAAAAGTGCTCACCGCCCAGCTCCGGCAGATGGAAGAGGGCGGCCTGCTGATTCGGACGGTCTATCCCGAAGTGCCGCCGCGGGTGGAGTACACACTGACGGAATTGGGCTACAGTTTGAAACCGATTTTGGACGCGATGTGGAATTGGGGCGAGGAGTATAAAGCAAGGAATGCGTGATGTTAACGGTTTCTTGTTTAGAGTGAGAGACTCATGGCAGCAGTATACTCTGGATTTTTGGTGCGTCTGAGTTTTTCCTGCTGTGCTGCCATGAATATCTTATCAGAAATGATGGCCTTATGGGAACCAGAGTAGAGATACCGATCCATAAAGCCATCACTTTTGATTTTGGTGCCGCCAGCGCCAAGCCGGGGGATTTTGCGCTCAACCCGGACGCCTCCCATATCGGCGTAGTGGTGGGCCGGAATGAGGCGGGGAAGCTGCTGATCTGCCATTGTGCCAGCGGGCAGAATAACATCGTAATAACTGAATTTTCCGCCTCCGGCTTCACAGCCGTGGGCAAGCTGGCCTTTATGGACTAAGAAATAAATCTCACGGTGAGACGCGATTCGCAGCACGAATTGAATCTTACCGTGAGACGCTTTTTATATTGGGGATAATAAAGGGAATTGCTATTCTTTGAAATTATCCAGGGCACTTTTGACCATGGCCGTAATAATTTTGATTTGTTTGGGGGTTGCCGTCTGCCACAGTTCCAATAGCATGTCCATATTTAATTTGACGCACATAATAGACGCTATTGTCTTATTCCTGGTTTCGTGCTGCTTTGTTCAACCCACAGCGCCAGCACTACCGCTGCAAAGGCCCCGCCCAGCTTCCCTACAACCAGCGGGGAAAGCATCTCCGGCTCAACGCTTAATACAAAGCCCATGTGGGCGGCCAGCAAACTGGTTCCGCTGACGAGAAACGCTGCCGCTGCCACCTTGCCCCGGCTGTCCATCTCCGGGTACATGGATATGGTGGGTAGGGGGGTGGCCAGACTAATCAGCATCCCAGTCAGGCTTTGCGGCTTCATTCCCAGCCTGCCGCCCAATCGGGTAAAGGGCCGCGCCAGTGCTCGGCGCAGCAGTTCCGTTACCGGCAGACTCCCCAGCATGACCACCCCAATGGACGCCACCACTGCCATGGCCTCCCCGATGGGGGCCATACCGCGCACCGGATTCCAGCTGGTGAGCTGCTCCACCGCAGCCAGCGCCAGCCCTACGGTGATGACAGCTTTGACGCACTCCGCGAACAGGCAAAAGCCTTTGACCATAGCGTCCGGGATTTTCCACAGGCCCAGCCCCATCAGCAGGGCCAGGGCAAATACGGGCAGGTTCTGGTGGAGACAGGCAGCCAGGGACAGTCCGCAGAGCAGACCGCCTGCGATCAGCCCCACCGGCATGGCGGCCAGGCCCAGCATGATCCCCCGGGCGAACAGGGGGCGATCGGCCCGAGGGATCATCTCCATACCCACGGGTATGGTAAACACCAGCGTGCAGCCGAAAATCGCGGAGACCACCAGGCCCGCGTAGCTGCCGATGATGGCGTCGGCGGCGAGCCCTTTGGCCAACTGATAGCCGCCCATATCAATGGCCAAAAGCGCGCCAAACATAGCCGGATCCACGCTGATCAGCCGGTAGAAGGGGACCACCACTCGTCCCAGCACCTCCACCAGCACTGGGGCCAGGCAGATCATCCCCGTCATGGACAGCGCCATGGGACCCAGGAGCATGAACCCCTTCTCGAATTGTTCCCCAAGACCGAATTGATTGCCCAGGATACGGTCGATGCCGCCCAGTACTGCCCCGGCGGCCATGACAATCATCAGCACCTGGTTCATCATGAAAATGCCACAAAGTTTTGGCGCATGGTATCCTCTATCTCATCGATCGTGCGGGGTGTGGCGGCGGACAGATTTTCACAACCCGTCTCAGTGACCAGGCAGTTGTCCTCCAGCCGGAAGCCAATGCCCCATTCCTCATGGTAGATGCCCACATCCACACAAAACACCATGTTGGGGGCAATGACCTCTGGCGTGGCCACCATGTCGTGAACATCGAAGCCTACGTGGTGCGCTCCGCCGTGCCACATGTACCTGCCCACGTTTTTCATGTCGTCCAGCACCCCGGCATCCTTCAGCATGGCAGCGTTATAGCGGCGAATCTCGCCGTCTACCTCTGCCATTGGCATACCCGGCTTGATGGTTTCAAACATATGGTTGGAGGTGGCCAGGGCGCACTGGTACAAAAGCCGCTGGCGATCTGTGTATTTTCCATTGCAGGGCCATCCCCGGGACACGTCGGTCATGAGATAGTCGTGCCACGCCCCCACGTCGTTGAGCACCATATCGCCGTCCAGGGCCTGACCGGTATAGGCGTTATAGTGGATACAGAAGTTGTTTTTCCCCGCCGAGATGATGGAGGGGAATGCGGGGCCCTGGGGCCCGTGCTGGCCCAGGACGTAGTCAAACACCGCTTTGTACTGGTACTCAAACATACCGGGTTTGGACGCCTTCATCATGGCGGTGATGCCCTCGCGGGTGATCTGCTCCGCCCGACGCATGGCCTCGATTTCACAGGGCTGCTTGATGAGGCGCAGGCGGCGGATGATGGCGTTGGCATTCTCAATCTTCAGGAAGGGGTAGTCAGAGGCCACCCGTTTCAGCAGGCGGTGGGCGGGAGCGTCACGATCGGCGGGGGCCGCCCGGTAAAGGTCCAGGTATAGATGCTCATAATTGCCGCTGGAGGCCAACCGGTGCAGCTCCGCCTCGAAGTCAGCAGCGAAGCCGATCTGCCCAATGCCTGATATATCCGCTGCCTCGTCCGGCTTGATACGCCGGCCCGTCCAGCGCTCCGCCATCAGGTCGGGGGGCAGTAAAAATACCTTTTCTGTCACCTTGCCTTGGCTGTCCTTTTTGGCTAGCAGGGCCAGCTCCTTGCCGTCCAGGCCGGTGAGGTAGAGAAAATCCCGGCTGGTGTAAAAGGGATAGTACTCATCGTTGGTTTTGCGGACCTCCATACCGGAGAATAGGACTAATAGTGAGTTTTCCTTCATTTCGGCGTACATTCGTGCCCGGTTTCCCTGAAAAAATTCTTTTATCATATTGCTTTCTCCCTTCGCACGGCGCGTTTTTTTCAACTGCGCTGACTATATCATAATACAGAGGATTCGTCTACCCAGATATTCCCGCCAGCTAGAAATTGACAGGCTTCTGTTCCGCCTTGGCGGGAAATATATAATACACACCGAGTAGGAAAGAATAAAAAATATTTCTCCCGCCCTTTTTGCTTATGTCGTCATATTTTGTCGTTTGCTAATGCTATAATACCATCATAATGATTTGTTAATTTTATAACAACGACAAAATGTGTCGTTGTTAAGGAGGCCTCTATGGACAAGGTCACCCGTGTACTCATGCTGTTTTACCGGCTCAGCCGGGGTGAAAAGATCAACAAGGAAAATTTTTGTCTGGAATATGAAGTCAATCCACGCACCTTTGACCGGGACATTGAGGATATCCGTCTTTTTCTCAGCGAACTTTACACTTGCAGTGAGCTTGTCTTTGATCGGATCAGTAATAGCTATCTTATTACCGACATTTATACAAAGTAGGGAAGTATATGAACCGTTTGAGAGAACAAACCGCTGTCATTACGGGCGCGGCCTCCGGCATTGGCAAGGGCATTGCCTTGGCCTTCGCCCGGGAGGGGGCGGAAGTGGTGGTGGCCGATATCGACAGCTCTCTGGGAGAAGCCACCGCTCATGAGATTCAGCAGGAGGGAGGGCGGGCCATATTCGTCAGAACTGACGTTACCAGGCCCGAATCCGTCGCCCAAATGACCCAGGCCACAATGGAAGCCTTTGGACGGATCACCATTTTATGCAACAACACCGGCGACGCGGTGGAAGCCAGAAAATCGATCCGCATTGTGGAACTCACAGACAGTGAGTGGAACGAAACCTTTGACTTGGGTCTGAAAAGCATCCACAACTGCTGTCGGTGTGTCATCCCCTGCATGATCGACTCCGGCGGAGGAGCCATCATCAATATTTCCTCCATTGCGGGAACAGCCCCCGCCTTTTCAGCCGCTTTCTCCGCTATGAAGGCGGGAGTGATTGCCATCACCCGGTCACTGGCGGTACAGTACGCTGACGACAACATTCGTGCAAACTGTATCTGCCCCGGCGCTATCCGAACCCCCGGCGGCATCTCTGTCGCCAAGCAGGGCATTTATGCGGGAATTAACAATGACCGCGTCCGGCTCATCGAGCGCTTCGGCACCCCGGAGGATGTGGCCAACGCCGCTATTTTCCTGGCTTCGGAGGAATCCAGCTATATCACCGCCACATCTCTGGCGGTGGACGGCGGGATGCTGGCTCTGGTGTCCAACATTCCGCCCCGCACCTTGGACTCTGTTCCAAAGCGCACCAAACGCCCGCATAAGGGCCATTGATCACGGTTCCACCTCTCTGTTTCCAAGGGCGCCCGCGGAGACACAAATCATAAATAAAAAGGAGAAATATCTATGGGAAAATTAGAAAATCGTGTAGCTGTCGTCACCGGCGGCGGTTCTGGCCTGGGGCGGGGGATGTGCATCCGCTTTGCCGCCGAGGGGGCAAAAGTCATCATTGCCGACCTGAAGCTGGAGGCTGCGGAGGAAACCGCCGCCATGATCCGTGAACAGGGTGGTGAGGCCCTGGCGGTGGAGTGCAACGTATTGGAGGCTGAGAGCATCGCCGCCATGGTGAAGGCCGGTGTGGCGGCCTTTGGCAAGATCGATATTCTCAGCAACAATACCGGCATTTGCCTGGAGGCCCGCAACTCCATCCGCATTGTGGATCTGGAGGAGAAGGATTGGGACTTCACCATGGATCTGAACCTGAAAAGCGCCTTCCTCTGCTGCAAGTACGTGATTCCCGAAATGATCAAGGCCGGGGGCGGCAATATCGTCAATATCTCCTCCATTGCTGGGCACAAACCGGCTTTCTCCGCCGCCTACGGCGCGGCCAAGGCGGGAGTCATTGCCTTTACCCAGTCGGTGGCTATGCAGTATGCCGATGATAACATCCGGGTCAACTGCATCTGTCCCGGCCCCATGAAGACCCCCACCGGCATCATGGCCAACCGCCTGGGCATCTATAAGCAGGCGCAGCCCGCCCGCATCCGTATGCTGGAGCGCCTGGGGGAGGCGGAGGATATCGCTAACGCGGCGGTCTTCCTGCTCAGCGAGGATTCCAGCTTTATGACCGGCACCCAGCTCAACGTGGATGGTGGCAGCTTTGCCATGACCGTAAACATCCCGCCCCGGGTCAAATAATCGCGCCCCTGTTCCTCATTCCATAGAGAAAATAGAAAGGAAGCTGATATTTATGTCGCCTACCACTGGTATGCTTGTTTTTTTAGCCGCCATCGTTTTGGCCGTCGTCATTGGCACTAAGACCAAGTGCAACATCGGCATTGCCGCCCTGGGAATGGCCTTCCTTATCGGCACCATGCTTATGGGCAAATCCATTTCCGAGGTTATCGGCTACTTCCCCTACCGGCTCCTGTTCACCATGATGATTGTCACCTTCTTCTATGGCTACGCGTCGGAGAACGGCGCCATCCAGGGCATTGCCAACCGGATGATCTACGCCACCCGCAACAAGCCCTGGGCGCTGCCCATTACCCTCTATGTAGCCACTTTCGTGGTATCCACCATGGGAGCCGGCGCTGCCGCTACTCCTGTGTTCATGTCCCCCATCGCTTTCGGCCTGGCGATACAGATGGGCTTTAACCCCCTCATTGCTGTGGTGGCCGTTTATCTGGGCTCCATGGGCGGCGGCCTTCAGGCCTGGACGGGCAGCGGCGTTATGTTCAAGGGCATCGCCGCCAACACCTTGTCCGAGGCGGAGGCTTCCTCTGCCAGCTGGGGCTACAGCATCACCCTCATCGCCATCTGTACCCTGTTCTTCCTGTGCGTTTACTTTGCCCTTAAGGGCTACAAGGTTGCCAATACCAACGTGGAGAAGCCTGCCCCCTTCGATCGGCCGCAGAAGATCACCATTGGGATCATTCTGGTGATGATGATCCTTATCATTGTCCCCGTCTTCTGCAATATGTTCCTGCCCAACCCCGCCACCAAGTGGTTCACCAGCAAGTTTGACATCCAGGTTCTGTCTGTATTCGGTATCATTCTCTGCGCCGCTTTGAACCTGGCGAAAACCGCCGATGTGGTGAAAAACAAGATCCCCTGGACTACGATCCTCATGATCTGCGGTATGTCCACCATGATTGGCCTGGCCGTGGATCTGGGTGTGGCGGAGGTCATTGGCGGCTGGCTGGGCACCAGTATCCCCAAGCTGCTGGTACTTCCCATCATCGTGCTGCTCTCCGGCCTTTTGAGCTTTGTCACCACCGGCCCGGCGGTCATCTTCCCCCTGTTCATCCCCATGTTCCCCGCCCTTGCCGCGGCCACCGGGATCAGCCCCGTGTCCATGACCATCGCCCTGTTCGCGGGTACCGGCGCCACCGGTATGAGCCCCTTCTCCCAGGGCGGAAGCATGGCCCTCATCGGCTGCAAGGACGATGAAATGCGGGAAAAGCTGCTTCCAAAGCAATTTGTCTGCGCCTTCGCCTTTATGGCCGTCTACATGGTCATGGCTTTGGTGGGCTGGTTCAACCTGTTCCGCTAAGAATCGAAGAGAGGGCCCGGAACGAAATGTTCCGGGCCCTCGACTCGTAGAAAATCAATACAGACACGGGGAATTGATTTTCCCCAAAAGGGTTTGGGAACCAGTTATTGAATGGCCGCCAACTCCACTGGAGGGGCGGGATGCCGTTGTCTACAAAATGCATGGGGACTGTACTGCCCCCAGAGTCCTGTGCAATAACAAAGGACGATTAGGGTATCGTCAGACGATCCAGTTCACAACCAGCCCTGTCACAAGAGAAAAAGCAATGACAAAGGCCAGATACAAGGCGAAATGCTTCGCGCCCAACGCGATTTTTAACGCGCCCAGATTGGTGATTTTTGTGGCGGGGCCCGTAATCATGAAGGATGCCGCGCTGCCCATGCTCATACCGTCCATCAACCATGCCTGGAGCAGCGGGATGGTCCCTCCGCCGCAGGCGTAAAGGGGAACGCCGATGGTAGCGGCCAGCAGTACGCCAAAGCCCTCGTTTTCTCCAAAGAGACTGCCCACCCACTCTGCCGGAACATACCGCTGGAACAGGGCGGACAGGGCCACGCCCAGCAGGAACATGGGGCCGGTGGCTTTTATGTTCCGGCCCAGGTTTTTGAGAAACCGGATCAGCAGGTTGGAATCGACGTCGCGGCTGACGGGATCGTCGAAGCCGGTGAAGTCAAAAAAACTCTGCTGAGGGAAGAAGCATCCCACCAGCCATCCCGCCACAGCGCCGCAGATACAGCAGGAAATGATCCGCACCCAGAGAGCGGTCGGGCCTAATGCGGCACTGTATAAAATGAGCTGGGGATTGAGCAGGATGGACGACATCATAAAGGCGGCAAGCCAGTCATGACGCATCCCCTGGCGGGAAAAAGATGCGGCGATGGGGATGGTGCCGTACATACACAACGGGGATGCAATGCCGAGAAGGCTGGCCGGGATCACGCCCAGCGCCCCCAGCCGCTTCCCGCACAGGGCCTGGAACAGTCCATGGAGCTTATCTTTGGCAAAGACCGAAATGGCCGACCCCAGCACCATGCCCAGCACCCAATATCCAAAAATCTGCTCCAGCTGGACGCTGAAATAGTACCAGAGATAGATCGTTTCCCGCCGTAGAATATCCAGCATAGGGAACCTCCTTTGCGGTTTCGTTCTCAGCCGTCAATGCTTACCAGTTCATAGGTGCGGCTGCCCAGGCCAATTTTCTCCGCGTGTTCCAACGTGTGAATGCCATTACGGGATTCCATGCGCTTGACGAGCGACCCGCCGTCCTCCGCGGCGTAGACCAGATCAACACACGCCTGGTCCAGCGCCACCGGATCATAGGAGGCCAGGATGCCAATGTCGTGCATATCCGGCTCAGCGGAATTTCCGTCACAGTCGCAGTCCACGCTCAAACGGTTCATCACGTTGATGTAAAGAATATTGCCGTCCAGCGCGTCCACCACAGATTTGCCCGCTTCTGCCATAGATTCGAGAAAAGCGTCCTGGTCGCCGCCCCACATACTGCCGCCAATGCCGCCGCTGTGGATATGGCTTTTTCCTTGCGCGGACGCAATGCCGATGGAGATATTTTTGATAGCCCCGCCAAAGCCCGCCATGGCGTGGCCTTTGAAGTGGGACAGGACAATGAAATAATCATAATTGGTAAAGTTTGCGCCCACATAGTTCTCTGTCAGGTTGGAGCCGCCCTCCACCGGCAGGGTGATGGAGCCGTTCTCATCCATAATGTCAACCGCTGCGATGGCGGTATAGCCGTGGTCCTCCGCCACCTGGTAGTGCATGGCAGTATTTGAGCGAGAGCCGCCGTAGGCTGTGTTGCACTCCACGATGGTGGGAGCATCCAAAGACTGGACCAGCGGCCCGATCAGGTCGGTGCGGAGATAATTGCTCCCGGGCTCGCCGGTAGACAGCTTGACGGCAATCCGTCCGCTGGGTTTGGCGTTCAGCGCCTGATAGATTGCAATCAGGCCGTCGGAGGAAAGATCCGTGGTCATAAAAACCACAGGCGCGGGCCCACTGGCGGCTTCGCTGTCTGCGGGCGCAGGGCTTGCCGTGGCGGGGAATTTTGGTGAGGGTGCGGACGAATTCTCCGTTGGCAAACCGGAACTGCTGCCAGGGGCTTCACTGGAACCACACGCCGCCAGGCTGAAGCAAAGCGCAGTGGCGAGACTCCATGCAATCCATTTTTTCATTGTGGTCATCCTTCCTGTTTCCCGATGCTCCTGCATTTCCCAATCACATCGCCGGTTTTCAGATATTCGTAGGTGGGGAACTCAAACAGCACCGGTTTGAGGGTGCGGTAGTCGATCTTCCCTTCCGCCGTCAGCACGGATTCCTCCGCATAGGTGGCCGCAATTTTACAGATGAAGCTCTCGAAGCCCTCCGTCTCATAGATGTCCTCCACGGTACAGGCCATGGACACAGGCGCCTCGTTGATGATCGGCACACCGCTCTCCCCAATCTGGTACTGGAACAGCTTGGACTTATCCACCTTGCTCCCGCTGACGCAACCGGTGTAGTCTGCCTTGGGCAGCATGGCCTCGTCAACGATGTTGATGGACAGGGCGCGGGTGGCTTTGATCCCCTGGTTGGTATAGTGGGGCTTGGCAAGACTGACCATCACCCGGTCATGGCCGATGATGCCGATGTGGCCCACCAGCACCCAGTTGGGCTTGCCCTGCACCATGGTGCCCACAACGACAAGGGGAGTGGGATAGAGGGCCAGCATATTGCCGATTTGTTTTTTCATTGTTGTCAACCTCCAAAAATTTAATTTGCCGGGATATTATTTTCTTCCAGCCATGCGGTCACATCGCCCGACAGGCCGGAGCCGCCGGAGTAGGAAACCGCCAAGCCCTCGCCTAAAACGGCATCTGGCACCAGCTTCGTGATTGCCGTCAAGCTCTGGCCGAAGCGTCCGCCGCCGTGGCTGCAAAACGGGACAATGGTCTTGCCGGAAAAATCATATTCTTCCAGGAACGAGGCAATGGGCATGGGAATGGAGGCCCACCAGTTGGGATAACCCAGGATGATCGTGTCGTATTGGCTCATGTCCTCCACATGGGTGGACAGTTCCGGGCGGTCCTGGGCATTTTGCGCCTGCTGCGCCTGATCCAAAACGGTATTGTAATCCGTGGAGTAAGGCGTCACCATCTGAATTTCAAACAGCTCCGCCCCGGTTTGACGCTGGATCTCTGCGGCGATCCCTCTGGTGTTGCCGCCCCAGGAGAAATAGGCAATCAGGATATTACCGTCCGTCTGCCCATCGGCCTGGGCGGAGGACGATTCCACACTCCCGCCGCCGCTGACCGCGTTCCGTACCAGCCGCAGTCCCAGGTTAAAGCTGGCGCTGTCTGGGGGCAGGGTGGCCCGGTAAGCGGAGCGGAGATTTTTGGCGAAGTCGTTCCAGCCGCCGCCCCGATATACCCGCCGTGTGCCACTGACAGGGCCGGTAGGGTCGGTCTGCGCAGCCGTATCATAGCTACCGTACCAATCCCATACCCATTCGCCCACATTCCCGTGCATATCGTAGAGACCCCAGGCGTTGGGCTCAAAGCTGCCCACCGCCACGGTGGTTTGGCGGTATACGCCGGGCTTGGTTTCCAGATTCCCCTGGGAGAAGTAGTTGTCCTCGATCAAATAGGGGTAGTGGCCCCAATAGTTGGCCTCGTCCGCGCTGATGGAAGTTTCTGTGTTGAAAGGCGTTTCCGTTCCGGCGCGGCAGGCGTATTCCCACTCGGCTTCCGTAGGTAGACGGTAACCATTGGCGCTCTGATCCCAGGAGACGCTCTGCCCATTCACCGTATAGGCCGGGGTCAGGCCCTCCTGGGTGCTGCGAGTATTGCAATAGTGAATGGCGTCCATCCAGGAAATGTTTTCCACCGGGAGGTCATCGCCGGTGAAGAAGCTGGGATCCCTGCCCATGGCCGCTTGATATTCGGCCTGGGTGAGTTCAAATTTGCTGATGTAGAAATCGCTGACGGTGACAGTATGGGCGGTTTCATCCTCTGAGCGCCATGCTTCCGAATCCGGGCTGCCCATCTGGAAGGTCCCGCCGTTTATCAAAATAAATTCTTCCGGCGGCGCGATCTCGGGGGATGTGTTGTCTGACGGTACAGTGGCAATCTGGTTCGGTATCTGGGCCGGTTCAGAGGGAGTGGAGAGGTTCTGTTGTTCTGTGCCACCGCAGCTTGCCAAGGGAAGCACAAGCAGGAGGCTCAAAAGCAGTGTAAATATTCGTTTCATCGTATTTGTCAACTCCAATTTCATACGAAAAAGCCCCACCCCAAACGGGACGGGGCTTCTTTGGCGTCCAGGATTCAGGCCGCAGGTTTGAGTACCTGTACCAAGCTGTTTACCCAACTCTCCACCGTGGAGCGGGAGGCGCTGCCGCTGAACCGCTGGCCGTCCAGCCAGGTGGCGGCGGGGGCGAGGGAATGGAGATTTATCGCACTGGAACCGATGGGGCTGCTGCCGGAGGTGCAGAAGGGCACGATGGTTTTCCCGCTGAGATCATAGTTCTCCAGGAAGGTGCTGATGATCTTCGGGGCCTGGCCCCACCAGATGGGGTAACCCAGGAAGATCACGTCGTGCTGCACCATGTTGTCCACGCCGCCCGAGATGGCGGGACGGGCGGAGGCGTCGTTTTGTTCCCGGTTGGCGCGGCAGTCGGTGTTGTAGTTCAGGTCGGCGCTGGTATAGGGCGTCTCCGGCACGATCTCATAGAGGTCGGTGCCCAGGATCTCCTTTAGATGGTTGGCGATTCCTTCCGTATTGTTGGTAACGGAGAAGTAAGCAATCAGAACGCGGCCTCCCTCGCTGGGGGTGGGGTCAGGCTCGGTAGGAGCAGTAGGAGTGGTCTGCTTTGTGCGGTCGTAGTTCATCAGCGCAATGGCAATCTGGGCGCGGGTAGCATTGGTCCTCGGAGCGAAAACACCATCGGATACCGGGCCCGCGATGCCGTTGGCTACGGCCCAATCCACGGCAGCGGAGGCATAGCTGGCGATGTCGGCCTCATCCTTGAAGTCCTCCCCGGCCTCGGTGTCGGGTCTGTCGGCATAGCGCCAGAGAGCGGTCACCATGTCCTGGCGGGTCACCGGGTCCTTACGTCCGAACATACCGCCGCCATAGCCGCCCATGACTTTCTCGGATGCGGCCCAGCGCACCGCCTCGGTATACCAGGTATCAGAGTCCACATCGGAAAACTGCATGAGGTAGTTGACCACAGGCTTATCCTCCAGCCGCCACAGGACGGTGGCCAGCTCGGCGCGGGTGAGGGTCCCCTCCGGGTCAAAGCGGCCATTGCCAACGCCGTTCATCAGCTCGTGCTCCCGGCAATAGATCACGGCCTCCGCATAGGAAGCCCCGGCGTCCACATCGGAATACCCGGTGTCCTCCACGGCGGCATAAACTGGGACAGCCAAAGCAACTACCATGGCCAGCGCAAAAATGAAAGAGCCGAGCTGTTTGAATTTTTTCATATTGTACATCTCCTCAGTAACAATTACGTTCATGCTGCGCTTTTTTATCAAATATCCAGGTTCAGCCCCGCGACCCACTCCTGGACGGCAGGGCGGGAGCTGTCTACCTCCGGCCGATAGACCCCGATGGGGTCAAGGATCGTCACATCTTCGGGGAGCGCGGCGGTCAGATCGCGGATGGTGCCGGCCAATCCGCCGGTTCCATGGGTGCAGAAGGGAACGACGGTCTTGCCGGAAAAGTCGTATTCCTCCACGAAGCTGAGGACCGCCATGGGAAGGGTGTACCACCAATTCGGAAAACCGAGAAATACGATGTCGTAGTTCTCCATACCATCCACATGATTGACCAGCGCGGGGCGGGCTTTGGCCGCTTTTTCGTCCGCCGCCCGGTCCAGGCACTCGTCATAGTCGCTGGAATACGGCTCCGACACCACAATAGAGAACAGGTCGCCGCCCACTTCCTGCTGAATCCAGCCGGCAATCTTCGCGGCGTTGCCTGGGGCGAGAACGCTGGCCGAGGTAGTGGCATCCACATCCACGGCGCTTGGATTCTCTACAATGGTGTTGTCAGCCCAGGTGAAGTAGGCGATCAGGATGCGGGGTGTTTCCTGCTCTGGTGTGGTCGTTGAAACATTGACCGGGGACGAAGCGGTTTCCGGCTGATTGGCAGTCTGCTGGCTGTCGGTAGCTGGAGGGTTCTCAGGTGTAGCAGTCGGCTCTTGGCTTGCTTGCCTTCCACAGCCTGCTGTTGTCAGCAAAGTGGCGGCGGCAAGTAAGAGTGCGATCCACCTTTTCACAGCGTTTTCCCTCCTTTGCGTTTTCTCAAGAGCTTCATCGCATAGTAGGACAGGAAAATAAACGTCCCCATGATTGCCAGATAGTCCAGATAAAACAGGACCTTTAATTCACTGAAATCCAGGAAAACAAATTCCGCCCGCAAAAACAGATAGGTGGCAAAATCGCGCTTGACCATCGCGGCCACCCCATAGACCGCAATCAACGCTCCAAGAATCGTCGGCAATGGGGAGCTGGGCCTGCCCGAAAGCTGCGTTTGTCCCGCTTTCCGTGCCATTCCCAGCAACGCTCCCCAATGCAGTCCCAGGTGCGCCGTCATCAGGAGAAAGCCCCAGTGGGAGGCGGCCATGTGCAGTCTCCGGGCAAAGGCCATGTGGCCCCTGATTGGAAGAAACGCAAATACTTTGCTGGACAGGATCACACCGCTGACCATCAGTCCCACCATCGCCGCCAGGGTAAGCAAATTGACCACCGTTTGCAGCACACGGGCGGCGGTATATCTGCCCTTAAACAGCCCCGTCCACCAGCGCCAGTTGAGAATGTGGTGGAGGATAAACAGGACGAACAGCCCCGCGCCCACCCATTCGTGGGCGGTGTCTCCCCACAGGTGATAGCCCATCAGGAACAGCATTCCCAAGGTCATCGCAGCGTCTACGCAGATTTTAACAGCTTGTTTTGTTTTCATATGATTATCCGTTCAGATTCAGACTGTCCACCCAGGACTGTACATCAGCGGAAGAAGCTCCGCCGCTGAACCGATGTCCCTCCAGCCAGGCCGCATTGCCTGCCAGACCTTGGAGGTTTCTGGCGCTGGAACCCAAAGGACTGCTGGCGGAGGTGCAGAAAGGCGCGATGGTTTTCCCACTCAGGTCATAGCTCTCCAGGAAGGTGTTGATGATCCTGGGGGCCTCGCCCCACCAAATGGGATAGCCCAGGAAAATCACGTCGTACTGCTCCATGTTGTCCACACTGCCAGAGATGGCGGGACGGGCAGTTGGATCATTCTGTTCCCGGTTGGCGCGGCAGTCGGTGTTATAGTTCAGATCGGCGCTGGTATAGGGCGTTTCCGGCGTGATCTCGTAGAGGTCGGCATCCAGAATTTCACTTAAGAGATTCGCAATGTGCTCCGTGTTGTTGGTGGCGGAGAAGTAGGCGATCAGGATTTTCTTCCCGCCGTCGCTCGTTTCTCCGGGTGTTTCGCTATCCGCCGGTGTGGTATCCTCCGGCTGGTTTTCTGGGGTTGCTTCCGGTGCGGTCGAAGCCAGGGTGTTTCCCTCTGGGGTGGGGGTGGGATTGGAGCCGGTACTGCCCTGCCCGGATGTAGAGCCACAGGCGGCGAGGGTGAGCATAAGGGCCAACGTCAAAAAGATGGAAAGTGTTCGTTTCATATTGTGCCTCCTGTTACACGTTCAAGCTGTCGATCCAGGCGGCGAGGGATTCTTTGGACTGCCGCCCATTCAGCAGCTTTCCCTCCCGGATCACCGCTCCAGGGGCGCTGTCTTTCAAAGCGGCTACAGTTCCGCCGAAGTCACTGCCGCCGGAGGTTGCGAACAGGATAATCGTCTTGCCGGTAAAGTCATAGCTTTCCAGGAAGGTGTTGATGATGGTGGGGGCCACATACCACCAGATGGGAAAGCCCAGGAAGATGGTGTCGTAGTCCTCGACAAACGTTTTTGCCGCCGTGGCTGTGGTGCCGCTGGCCGAGAAGTATGCTACTAATTTTTTGCTCATATTAAATTCCTCCCGTAATCACTTGATTTCCTGATTTCCGGTGCTCCAAACATGGGGCTTCTTGGCAGTGGCGGCGGTGTTCTGCGCCATCACGCCCACCAGGGCGTGGGGGACATAGGGTTCCTCCAGCCAGGCCAGCTCCTCCGCCGTCAAAGCCAGGTCAACCGCCTTGGCCGCGCCCTCGATATGGTGGAGCTTGGTGGCCCCCACCACCGGGGACGCCACCTTGGTCAGCAGCCACGCCAGGGAGATTTCCGTCATAGTGACGCCGTGCTTGTCCGCCAGCTCCGCCACCCGGCGGATGATCTCGCCGTCCTGCTCGGCGGTGCCGTCATATTTCAGCTTGGCGTAGCTGTCCTCCTGGAGCCGCTTGGAGGTTTCGCCGGGGCGCTTGGAAAGCCGTCCGCCCGCCAGGGCACTGTAGGGCGTCATCGCGATGTTGTCCTCTGCGCAGAGTTTTGCCATCTCCCGTTCTTCCTCCCGGAAAATCAGGTTGTAGTGGCCCTGGATGGACACGAATTTGGCGAAGCCCTCCTGTTCCGCCAACGCGTTGGCCTTGGCAAGCTGCCACGCGAAGCAGTTGGAAATACCGATATACCGGGCCTTGCCCGCCTTGACCATGTTGTTCAGCCCGTCCATAATCTCATAAAGTGGGGTCTGGTAGTCCCACATATGGTAGATATACAGGTCCACATAGTCCAGGCCCAGGTTTTCCAGGCTTTTGTTCAGCATCCGCTCGATATGCTGCTGGCCGCTGATGCCCGCCGCAATCTCGTCCTGCGTGCGGGGAAGGAACTTGGTGGCTACCACCATGTCCTCCCGCTTGGCGAAGTCTCGGACGGCCCGGCCCACATACTGCTCGCTGGTACCGCTCTGGTAGCCGATGGCGGTGTCGAAGAAGTTCACACCCAACTCCAGCGCCCGCTTGATGATCTCGCGAGAGTGTTCCTCGTCAATGGTCCAGGAGTGCTGGCCGTTCCCGGCGTCGCCAAAGCCCATGCAGCCCAGGCAGATGCGGGAAACGGACAATTCGGAATTGCCCAATTTCGTGTACTCCATCATAAAACCCCCAATAATTTTTGTGCCCCGATCAAGGTGATCTCATAAATGGACAGATATTGAAAGTCGATTTGCGCCTGCTCCATGGCATCTCTCTGCTTTTCAGTCACAGCCGCATACGGGTATATTCCATAGATCAGGGGCAGGAATGAAAACGTGAACTCCCGCCGCTCCTTTGCCTCCATCTCCGGGCAGAATCGCCGCAGGCAGTCTTGTATGGCTTGGACCGACGCCCCATAGGCCCTTTTGAATTCGACCAGATGCTCCATGCCGCTGTTCGCCTCCATGTCGTTCAGGTTCATGGAGAGAAGCTTCAACAGGCGCTCCCGCCGTTCCAGTGTGCGGGAGATCTGCTCGGCCAGTTCCAGACGGTGGGGGCCGCTTCCGCTGGGGTGGAGCGAGTTCAAATCCGCCGTCCATGCCTCGTACTCTCGCTGCAGCAGCGCCAGGAAGATTTCTTCCTTCGTCTGGAAATAGTTATAAATCGACGTGCGGGTAAAGGATGTGAACGCCGCGATCTCTTTGATGGTGATCTCTTTGAAGCTCATGGTTTCATACAGCTTGGCACAGGCGCTGATGATTTCCTCCCGCCGTGCCTGAGTCAAGTGCGCAGAGTCTTTCGGCATGTCCTCATCTCCTGCCCTTGTTCTGACATTGCGTCAGTGACGCTATGTCAGAATCATAGCACATAGCTGACATGATGTCAACACATTTTTTGTCTTTTCTAAAAAATAAAAAAATCGGCGGTCCTGGACAGGGACCGCCGCCTTCGTTCTATGAAAATTTGCGAAACCTGCTTACAGGCCGGCATAGACCTCGTCTGTCACAGGCTCCAGCCACTCATTGGAGCCGTTCACGCCTGGGACTTCTACAGCCAGATGGGAGAACCAGCTGTCCGGAGCCGCGCCGTGCCAATGCTTGACGCCGGCGGGGATATTGACGCAGTCGCCCGGCTTCATCTCTACGGCCTCTCTGCCCCACTCCTGATAGTAGCCCCGTCCGGCGACGCAGATGAGAATCTGCCCGCCGCCCTGGTCCGCATGGTGGATATGCCAGTTGTTGCGGCAGCCCGGTTCAAAGGTCACGTTGAAAATGCCCACCTGATCCTTGGAAACGGGTGCGAGATAGCTTTGGCCGATGAAATACTGGGCAAAGGCGTCGTTGGGTTCGCCGATAGGGAACACCATGGCGTTTTCATGGGCCGCCCTGCCGCTCCCATCGGTTTCCCCGGCCCAGACCTCCTTTGCCATGCGGAACGCCGCCCACGCTTTGGGCCAGCCCGCGTAAAAGGCCGCGTGGGTCAGGATTTCCGCGATCTCCGTTTTGGTGATTCCGTTCTTCTTCGCGGACTCAAGGTGATAGCGGAAGGAGGAATCGGTCAGCCCCTGGGACATCAACGCCACCACCGTGACCAGGCTGCGGTCCCGGAGGGACAGCTGATCCTCCCGGCCCCATACCTCACCGAACAGTACATCGTCATTCAATTGGGCAAATTTGGGGGCGAACTCCCCCAAGTCACGCCTGCCCGCCGTCTGCTTTACCGCCATATCGTATACCTCCAAAATGATTATTTCAACAGCTTCCTGATGCAGGAAGCCGATATTTCGTAAATTGTCATATACACGTAGTTTACCTTTGCTTCTTCCATCGCGGCTCGCTGCTTTTCCGTCACCACGGTATAGGGGTAAATGCCGAACATGAAGGGGAAAAAGGTGTAGATAAAATTCTGCTTATCCTCGTCCGCCATTTGGGGGAAGTATTGATCCAGACACGCCCTTACCACCCGGAGGGCTTCCCCATATGCCGTTTTGAACTCGGAAAGACGCTCCGGCCTGCTGTTTTCCTCCATGTCGTAGTGGTTCATGGACATAATTTTCAACAGCTGGGATCGCTCCTCCAGCAGCCGTGCCATTTCCCCGGCAAACTCATCCACGGACAGCTTTTTATGCCGCTCTATCATACTCTTCAAGCCGGTAATCCACAACTCATATTCTCGCTGAAGCAAGGCAAGGAAGATTTCCTCCTTTGTCTGGAAATAGTTGTAGATGGAAGTCCGGGTAAAGCTGGTGGCGGCGCCGATCTCTTTGATGGTGATCTCTTTGAAACTCATGGTTTGGTACAGCTTTTCACAGGCATTGATGATCTCTGCTTTCCGGGCATTTGTCAGTTCCACAGACCCTTTTGGCATATTATATCGCCTCAATTCCTCTATTTCCCAGCGGAAATATCATTTAACCGGCATCTTATTTTAACGCGGTGCCAGCCAAAATAGTATACGTCCGTTCTGACGTTGCGTCAATACCATATTTTGAAATGCTGAATCGGTTTGCGCTGTACCCCGTTGCAGAAACAAATGCTTTCGTATTGCTCAAAGAAAACCAATAATCCGAACCCACCTCCCATCGGAAAAGGTTCGGATTATATGGGGTTGTGTTACATAGACAAAAAGGATGCGCCGAACTAAGGCGTTACCGTGGTGAGAAGCTCGCCGCTCATGTTGGAGGTGTCGATGTGCTGTTCCTCGAAGCACACACCTACACCGATGGACTTTAGCTCCCGGACGGTTTCCAGGCAGTCCCTGGTGTTGCGGGCGAAGCGGGAGATGGACTTGACCAGCACCTTATCCACCCGCCCCCTGCGGCAGTCCGAGAGGAGCCGCTGGAAGTCCGGGCGCTTCTGGGCAGAGGTGCCGGAAATGCCCTCATCGGCATACAGATCCGCCAGCGTCCAGTTTTCCTTGGAGCCGATCAGCGTGGTGTAGTAGTTGAGCTGAGCCATGAAGGAGTTCTGCTGGTCGGTGGAGTCGGAGCTGACCCGGCAGTACGCCGCAACCCGGAGCTTTGCTGCCTCCGGCTTCGGAGCCGCCTCGATCACGATGACTTTTTTGTCATTCAGGGCCAGATTTCCGTTGGTTTGGGGCTGTCCGCTCATGGTCTGCACCTCCTCCTGTCAGCAACATACATTACCACATCTTGGCCCCAATAGCTATGAAAACCAAGTGGTGAAAGTCAACAAAAAATGATGTCCGCCCCTGTACTCCGGGCGATCCTGTCCGCGATCTTTTTCAGCTCATTCTCAGTGAAGCCCTGCCCAGACAACAGGTGGAGCAGGTTGCGGATGCCGCAGAAGTCAATGTTAGCGTTTGCCTGTTTCATGGCGTTGTTGGTTTGGTGGCAAACATGATAAACGTCGGGCGTTACGGCAACAAGCGTACCACGCACCCGGATATAACATTCTTTTCCTTCTGCCATAGGGCAGACCTCCTGTTCTTCTGAAATCTGGTGTGAAAAGCTTGATTTCAGAAGCGGAGGCCCCCGGCAGTGGGGTAAAAAGGTTCGACACCTTTCTTCACGGCCCAATGGGATGCTTTGTCGGGCCGTGAAGAAAGGTGTCGAATAAAAAAGGTGTGCAAATGGCCTTGCCATTTGCACACCTTTTGGAGGGGATATGTCTAAGTGATTGTAGGGTTTATCTGGGGGCATATCAGTGAGTGACTGTGGAGCCGTCTTGGCTAAAGATAGCTCCCAGTAAAGCATTTATTGCCATAGCAGCTATTATAATAAAATCGGAGAACGACAAATATTGCTTCCTGGTCTACCGAAAGATAAGCCCAAAAAGTATTTTTACATTTGTCCGTAGTAGGCGCTGGGGCCATGCTTGCGGAAGTAGTGTTTGTCCTGGATACGCTGGGGGGTCGGCACGGCAGAGGGCCGCACCTGCCGGGTGAGGATGGCCATTTTGGCTACTTCCTCCAGCACCACTGCATGGTACACCGCCTGGGCCGCGTCCCTGCCCCAGGTGAAGGGGCCGTGGCTGGCGCAGATCACGCCGGGAACGGCAGACGGCTCAATGCACCGCTCCCGGAAGGTCTCCACGATAACCACGCCTGTGTTTTTCTCGTAGTCCTCCTCCAGCTCCTCTCGGGTCAACTGGCGGGTACAGGGGATGGAACCGTAGAAGTAGTCGGCATGGGTGGTGCCGAAGCAGGGGATGTCCTCTGCCGCTTGGGCCCAGGCCACCGCATGGGGGCTGTGGGTGTGGACGATGCCGCCAATCCCTGGGAACGCCTTGTACAGCTCCAGGTGGGTTTTAGTGTCGCTGGAGGGTTTCCACTTGCCCTCCACCACTTCGCCAGTTTCCAGGCTGACTACCACCATGTCCTCGGCAGTCATGCCGTCGTACTCCACCCCGGAGGGCTTGATGACCATCAGGCCCTTTTCACGATCCACGCCGGACACATTGCCCCAGGTGAAGGTGACCAGACCATGTTTCGGCAGTAAAAGGTTTGCTTCCAGCACCTGCCGTTTCAATTCTTCCAGCATTTACAGCACCTCCACGATTTTGCGTTCCACTTCTAACAGGGCTTTGTACCGTCCCATATAGGCGTTGAAGCCCGCCACGGTTTCCCCGTCCGGTTGGACGGTGGCGCCGGATACCCCGGCAAACACGCGGTGGTTTAGGTAAGCCTCCAGCGTCTCGCCGTTGGGCTTCCAAGCCCGGTACGCCGCCAGCAGGGCCATGCCGTAGGGGCCGCCCTCCCCGGCAGTGTCCATGCAGGTGACCGGGGCGTTACAGGCCGCGGCCATGTATTTCTGCCCCACCCCTGGGGTCTTGAACAGCCCGCCGTGGCCGGTGAGTGAGTCGATGGCAACGCCCTCCGCTGCCAGAATGTCCATGCCGATTTTCAGGGTCGCCATGGTGGAGTAGAGCTGGGCACGGAAGAAGTTGGCCAGGGTGAATTTCGCCTCCGGGGTACGAACCACCAGGGGGCGGCCCTCGTCCATGTGGGTGACGCCCTCGCCCGCCAAGTAGTTGCAGACGGTGATGCCGCCGCAGTCCGGGTCGCCGTCCAGGCTTTTTTTATAAAGCCGCGTGAACAGCTCGCTTATGCTGGGCTCGGCCCCAAACAGTTCCGCCGTCTCATATAATATCTTGATCCAGGCATTGGTGTCATTGGTGCAGTTATTGCAATGTACCATGGCTACGGGTGCGCCGGTGGGGGTAGTCACCAAGTCGATCTCCTCATAGACCTTGGACAGCGGCTGTTCCAGCACCACCATGGAGAAGATGGACGTGCCCGCCGACACGTTGCCCGTCCGGGGGGCCACCGCATTGGTGGCGGTCATGCCGGTGCCCGCATCGCCCTCTGCGGGGGCGAAAGGGATGCCGGGGGAGAGCAGGTTGTCCAGCAGGACCGCGCCCGCTTCGGTGAGACTGCCCGCGTCCGCGCCGGCGGGGAGGACTGCGGGTAGGATATCCGCCAGCGTCCAGGGCAGGCCTCGTTCCGCCACCAGGCCGTTGAACTTTTGCAGCAGCTCGCCGTCATAGTCCAGGGACTTGCTGTCAATGGGAAACATCCCGGAGGCTTCGCCCACACCGATGGCGTTGACCCCGGTGAGCATATAGTGGACGTACCCCGCCAACGTGGTGATGTGGGCGATCTGGGGGACGTGATCCTCCCCGTTCAGCACCGCTTGGTAAAGGTGGGCAATGCTCCACCGCTGGGGGATGTTGAAACCGAACAGGGCGGTCAGCTCCGCCGCCGCGGGCCCGGTGATGGTGTTCTGCCAGGTGCGGAAGGGGGTGAGCAGGTTCCAGTCCTTGTCGAAGGCCAGGTAGCCGTGCATCATGGCGGACACGCCCATGGCACAGATACTTTTCCGTCCTTTTACCCCGGATAGCGCCGCTTTCAGTCCTGCCCACACCTCATCCAGGGAGTATGTCCACACGCCGTTCTCGTAGTTGCTGGCCCAGGTGTAATCCCCGGAGGATACGGGGGCGTGGTGTTCGCTGATGACCACCGCTTTGATGCGGGTAGAGCCCAATTCGATACCGAGACAAAGCTTTTCCATGGCCGTCAACCCCAGGGGTTCTCGGTAGGATAGGGCAAGGATTTGGGCTGGTTATATGCGATGTCCTGGACGCCCAAGAACTTGAATACCTCAAACAGCGCCTTGCCGTAGTGACCAAAGGTCACCGCCCCGTGGTGGGGGTAACGCTTCTGGATGAGGACATGGCGATAGAACCGGCCCATCTCATGAATGGCGAACACGCCGATGCCGCCGAAGCTGCCGGTCTTGACGGGCAGCACCTCGCCCTGGGCGATGTAGGAGCGCAGATTGCCGTCGCTGTCGCACTGAAGACGGTAGAAGGTGATATCGGAGGGGGCGATGTCCGCCTCCAGGGTGCCGCGTGTGAAGTCGGGGTCGCTGTCTTGGGGCTCCAGCAGGCGGTGCTGGATGAGCTGGTACTTCACCGCACGGTCGGCGCACAGCTTGCAGGCGGGGGTGTTGCCGCAGTGGAAACCCATGAAGGTGTCGGTGAGGGCGTAGTCGTGCTTGCCGCAGATCTGCTCCTCCCACATCTGGGTGGGGACGGAGTTATTGATGTCCAGCAGGGTCACCGCATCGCCGCTGACACACGCGCCGATATACTCGGATAGTGCGCCGTAGATGTCCACCTCGCAGGCCACGGGGATGCCTTGGGCGGCCAGACGGGAGTTGACGTAGCAGGGCTCGAACCCGAACTGGCTGGGGAAGGCGGGCCAGCACTTGTCAGCGAAGGCCACGTATTTCCGGGAGCCCTTGTGGTTCTCCGCCCAGTCCAACAGGGTCAGCTCGAACTGGGCCATCCGGGCCAGAAGGTCGTCGTAGTAACGCCCCTCACCCATTTCCGCCTTCATATCGGCGCAGACCTCGGGAATGCGGGGATCGCCCGCGTGCTCCTTGTAGCTCACCAGCAGATCAAGCTCGGAATTCTCCTCGATCTCCACGCCGATCTCGTACAGGCCCTTGATGGGGGCGTTGCAGGCGAAGAAGTCCTGGGGCCGGGGGCCGAAGGTGATGATTTTTAAGTTCCGCACGCCGATGACCGCCCGGGCGATGGGGACGAATTCCGCGATCATGGTAGCAATATCCTGGGCGGTACCCACGGGGTACTCGGGGATGTAGCCTTTGAGGTGGCGCATCCCCAGGTTATAGGAGCAGTTGAGCATCCCGCAGTAGGCGTCGCCCCGGCCGTTGATGAGGTCGCCGTCCCCCTCGGCGGCGGCCACGAACATACAGGGGCCGTCGAAGTTTTTAGCAATCAGTGTCTCGGGGGTCTCGGGGCCGAAATTGCCCAGGAACACAATCAGGGCATTGCAGTCGGCGGCCTTCACATCGGCCACGGCCTTGAGCATATCCAGCTCGTTTTCCACCGTAGCGGGGCACTCGTACAGCTCACCCTCGTAAGCGGCGGCGATGGCGGCGCGGCGTTTCTCGCTCAGGGCGATGGGGAAGCAGTCCCGGGAGACGGCGATGAGGCCCAGCTTGACATCAGGGATGTTTTTCATGATGTTCTCCTCCTATTTCAAATGTCATTTGCCATGGCGGAGATGGAGGGACATTATGCTAGAGAAAATCATCCAAAACCTCCTTAAATCGCCAGAAAAGGCAGGAAAGGAGAAGCCAGATGGATAAAAAACGTGGACGACCAATGGCTTCCCACGATGTACGGGTGACACCAGAGTTCCGGGACAACCCCGATATAGAAAAACTGGGGCGGGCTTTGATTGCGGTTGCGATCAGCATCGCACAGCAGAAGGAAGCAGAGGAAAAGGCCTCTATGATGGATTCCAGTGACAGTGAAGGGGCTGGTGTGACCTGATAGCGCCGTCCGCATCCAGACTGGGTAGCAACAGATCGGTCGTTCGTCGTTGCCCGCGGGCACAGGCCGACCATTCCCTATAAAAGTGTTTCCGCAAAGCGGTGGTTGTCCATATCGCCATTGGACGACCGCCGCCAGCGGAAATACGAAGCAAGAAAGGAGGCAAAAATTTAGACACAAGGTAGACAAATCAGACGGCCACAGTGCGCATTCGTTTAGAGGCGCATCTGTGGATGCCCTCTGAACAAACAAAAAATGGAAGGAGGGCAAGTCAATATGTTTACCAATAAATTCGGCATCGAGGTAGAGTTTACAGGCATTACCCGGTGTCAGGCTGCGAAAATCGCCGCAGAGTTTCTGGGCAGCGTGTCGCTTATCACCCTTGGCGACCATTACGACACCTACGAAGTCACGGCGCTGGACGGACGGATCTGGAAGTTCATGTACGACGGTAGCATTGTCTGCCAGCGCAAAGAACGGGGGCGGACTGTTACCGCAACCGATGAATATAGCGTGGAGTTGGTCAGCCCCATCCTGCGTTACCGGAAGGACATCGATCGGTTACAAAAGCTGGTGCGCAGCTTACGCAAAGCGGGCGGATTCACCAATCACTCCTGCGGTATCCACATCCACCTGGACGGCTCCAACCACACCCCTCGGAGTATCCGCAATTTTGTGAACATTATCGCCAGTCATAACGATCTGTTCTACAAGGCTCTGCAAATTGAGCCAGAGCGGATGCGTTACTGCAAAAAGATGGACGCATACCTGGTGGAGCGTATGAACCGGGCCAAGCCCGCCACCTTCGCCCAGATTGAGAACATCTGGTATGAAGGCTATCGGGGAAACCGCAGTCGGCACTACCACAACAGTCGCTATCATTTTCTCAATCTGCACAGTTTTTTCCACGGGCATCACACTGTGGAGCTTCGGGGCTTTAACGGCACTTTTCATGCCGGGAAAATCCGGGCATATATCGTACTGGCGCTGGCTCTGAACCACCAAGCCATAACCCAGAAAAGTGCCAGTTATCGGAAAGTACAGGAGGAAAATGAAAAGTTCGCTATGCGGGTCTATCTCAACCGGATCGGGTTCATCGGCCCAGAGTTCAAGAACTGCCGGGAACATCTTTATCAGCATCTCAGCGGCAACGCCGCTTGGCGCTATGGCTCCCGGGAAAATGTGCGCAGTCATATCGGAAACGGAGGACACGACCATGAGTAAAGAAAAACTGTACATCGCCTACGGCTCTAACCTCAATCTGGAACAGATGAGGCTTCGCTGTCCCTCAGCGGAGGTGGTAGGCAAAGCTATACTTGACGGCTGGAGGTTGCGCTTCCGGGGTGGAGCGCACAATGCCGTAGCTACTATTGAGCAGGACAAGGATTATTCTGTGCCTGTGCTGGCGTGGCGGATTCAGCCGAGCGATGAACTGGCGCTGGATCGCTATGAGGGCTTTCCGTTCCTCTATCGCAAAGAGACTTTACAGGTGGCTGTGAACGACAAGAGGGTCTGCGCGATGGCCTACATCATGAACGAGGCCGGACACCCCTACGGCATACCCTCGGTGAGCTACTATGACACCATCTTCCAAGGCTACCAGAGCGCCGGATTTGACACCAAAATTTTGTACCAAGCTGCGGAAATTTCCCAAAGAGGTTTACATATGGACAGAGTGGTACGGGAGCAAATCATGGCCATCCGGGACTCCGGCGAGACCAACATGCTGGACACCCGCGCCGTACAGCGCATCGCCAACCGCGAGGGATTTTATGAGTTGGTTGTGTATCTGGAAGATCACCGCCGGGAGTACGTCAGCTTCATCCTGACGGAAAAAGAGGGTTAATATGTGTAGCTTCAATTATAATGTAACCGGAGAGCGGCGTAAAATTCTAGTGCGGGCCATGAGTGAGATTTTGGGCGAAGATGCGATCTATCAGGGAGCGCCAACATTTGCCTACAAAGTTGACGGTTACACGGTTAGCCGGAGCGGACTTGTAACGTGCCCGGACAGCGCCTCTGGAGAGGAGGTGGAGCAGCTGGTTACATCGCTGCGCAAGTTGAACTTTGTCCCGGAGGGGGCGGATGACGTCAATCGGCTTACTGTGGAAATTCCCGGGGCTGGGTTCTCCGAGGAAGCCTACAAAAACCTCCAGAAAATCATCGCCAGCAAAGCCTCGCTGCTCAGGAAAGCTCTGGAAACAGAAACACTGGTGGTAGAAATGTCGGCGGACAAGCTGATGTTTCCTTGGTTCACCTTGCACAACTTGGACGGGGAGGTCGATGCTTACACCCGCCTAACCGCTGCCCTGTGCAGAATGGCAAAGGAACAGAAACGGGTCACCGCCAGAGCGCGGAACTTTACCAACGAAAAATTCTCCATGCGTGTATTCCTGATCCGGCTGGGATTCATTGGGGACGAATATAAAACCGCTCGGAAACTCCTGCTCAGGAATCTTACTGGCAACAGTGCTTGGAAATATGGACCGCCGCCGGAATGGGTGGAGCGAAACCGCTGCCACCAAAATCCTGCGACGTCAATCAAAGAGAACATCGGGGGTATACTTTATGGAAAGTAACAGCAAATTTCCCAGCCCATGGGTGGTAGACATCGTGCGGAAAGTCTATCCGGCTGGATGTCGCGTGGAACTCGTCCGGCTGGATGATCCCTATAGTAAGTTCACACCTGGTGAGCGCGGCACAGTGGAACTGGTGGATGACACTGGCACCGTGTTCGTACATTGGGACAACGGTTCCACCCTCGGTGTTGTCTATGGCGTAGATGGAATTAAGCGGTTGTAAAACCTATGGTGGGAGCCCCTTAAAAATACCAGCCCGTCCTATGCGGCGGGCTGGTTCTCAAGAATATAACGAAATTATGTAACTGAAAACAAAGAGATAACTTTAGCTTGAGCGCCTTGCTAACAGAGGCCGCCAGAGCTATAATTAGACTAGAAAATTGCAGAAAGGAGGCAATTCCTATGAGTTCTTCCACAGAAAATCCCATGCAGGCGTTGGCCGCCAGCATGACGCCGAAGTTCGCTGTTTCTTACCTTCGCGTGTCCACACGGGGACAGGCAGAACGTGGCGGCGGCGCGGACGAGGGCTTTTCTATCCCTGCCCAGCGTGAGGCAAACAAGAAAAAAGCCCTTTCCATGGGGGCGATAGTCGGCAAAGAATTTGTAGATCGGGGCGCGTCTGCTAAGTCTGCTGACCGCCCGGAGTTGCAGAAAATGCTGGAGTATGTGAAAGAAAACACTGACCGGGTGGATTATGTTATCGTCCACAAGGTTGACCGCTTAGCCCGGAACCGTGGCGACGACATCGACATTATGCGCACCTTACGGGAATGCGGCGTACAGTTAGTATCCGCCTCAGAGAGCATTGATGATACACCGGCGGGGATGCTGCTACACGGCATTATGAGTTCCATCGCTGAGTTCTATTCCCAGAACCTAGCGAACGAAGTAAAGAAAGGGATTAACGAAAAAGTCAAAAATGGAGGCACTGTCAGCCGTGCCCCTATTGGCTACACCAACATCCGTCGCATTGACGAAAAAGGTCGTGAAGAGCGGACTGTAATCCTAGATGAGGAGCGCGCCCCCTTAATCAGGTTGGCATTTGAGGAATACGCCACCGGAAACTGGACAATCGAGGATTTAGCGGAACATCTTGCTGCTTGCGGTCTTACTACCCGCGCTACACCCAAAATTCCCTCTTCCCCCATTGACAAGAGGGCTCTGAATACGGTCTTAGTGAACCCATATTATAAGGGCATTGTAACCTATAAGGGCGTAGCGTACCAAGGAAATCATCCATCCATTATTGATGATGAGACATGGCAACGCGTGCAAGATGTATTGTCATCGCATTATAATGGTGAGCGTACCCGTGAGCATCCACACTTCCTCAAAGGAAGCCTGTATTGCCGCAGCTGCGGGTCGCGCATGATTATCACTTACGCAAAATCCCGTTCCGGTGTTCGCTATCCATATTTTATTTGCATCGGACGACATAATAAGGCCAAAGATTGCAAACAGAAAGCTGTACTTATTGACGAGATAGAACGGCAGGTGGAGGAAATTTATGATCGATACTCACTTCCAGCAGATATTCGTGAGTACTTGGGAAAATGGTTCCAGAATTATATAAAAGATGAAAAAGAAAGGAGTGGCGCTCAGCTAGGTGGGCTGCACCGCGAGAAACATAAGTTGGAACATCAACGCAAGAAATTACTGGAAGCGCACTACTACGATGCCATCCCTCTTGAACTTCTTAAAAGCGAACAACAGAAAATTGCTAAACAGTTAGCCGCTATTGAACACGAAATCAAGGCGCATGAGCATACTTTTGACGCGACCCAGAAACGATTAGCGGATGCGCTGGACTTGGTTGAGGATTGCGGTAGAACCTACCGTTTAGCAGATGCGCACATCAAACGGATGCTTAATCAAGCCCTTTTCTCAAAGCTGTGGGTAAATGAGGACGGTCAAGTTTCCGCTGAGTTTACTGAGCCGTTCCAAACTCTGGTAGCATTCGCTGAAGAGGAAGTTGCGCGGCACAACGAAAAAGAAATCCGTAGTGCCACTCAGGCACTCACGGATTTCTTCTCTGTTATCTCAAATCGTCTTCAAAAATTTTTTGACGACGGTTTGAATAACAACTTTATGGTGGAGATAAGCGGGATCGAACCGCTGACCTCTTGAATGCCATTCAAGCGCTCTCCCAGATTAACCGTACTCAGCCCTAAAACCACCTGCCTGACTTGGTGCCCTTTTTGATTTGAAAAAGGGCACCAGTCTGAATCCTTCGGAATGTCCATCAAATCAGCCCCTGGAGTTTACATCAATTTTGGGGGGGTGAAAAAGTAGTGCCCTTTTTGGCTTCCTGGTTGTGCGCGTTCAAATCGTGTCAGACACTCAAAAAACGCGGTTGGCATCCATCGTTTTACTCCTGAAAATTTGAGGGGTAAAAATCCCGGAAACGGTTGATGCCGTAGGCGTTCAGCCTACGGCATCTAAACCGTTCGTCCTTTTTGGTCCGGGTGACACGATTTGAACGTGCGACCTCCTGCTCCCAAAGCAGGCGCGCTACCCCTGCGCAACACCCGGATATGAAGTTTTTGCCCGAGCCCGCCTACGCTCCCGAGGCGAGAGAGACGGCACCTTTGCCCCTCTGATGACAGCAAGGCTTCGAACTAAATCATTATACCTGATTTTCTTGCGCTTTGCAAGAGGTTATGATATGATATGCGGGAAAAACAAATGAGGTGAACGGAAATGCGGATGCGGAAAAAGAAAAACCTGGTTCCCCGAATGGAGGCTTGCGGTGAGCTGCTGGTGCGTGACCCTGCGGCGGAGAAGGGCCGCTGGCGGGAGCGCAAGCTGGATGCCGCAAAACTGCGCCTGGAGCTGGGCTGCGGGAAGGGCCGCTTTACCGCCGAGACCGCCGCCGCCCATCCGGAGGATTTATATGTGGCCGTAGAGCGGGTGCCCGACGCCATGGTTATCGCCATGGAGCGCTGCCGCGCCATGGGCCTGACCAACGTATTTTTCATCGACGGCGATGCCGCCGCGCTGGATCAATACTTTGCACCCGGCGAGGTGGATCTCATCTACATCAATTTCTGCGACCCCTGGCCGTCGGTGAAGCATTCCCGCCGCCGTCTGACTCATGTGAACTTCCTGCGGGGCTACCGCCGTGTGTTGAAAGAGGGCGGCCAAATCCACTTCAAAACGGACAACCACGATCTGTTTGAGTGGTCGCTGTTCCAGTTCCCCAAGGCGGGCTTCGCCCTGTCTGAGGTCACCCGCAACCTCCACGAGCACGGTGTCCAGGGTGTCATGACCGATTACGAGGAGAAATTTCACGCCCTGGGCACCCCCATCAACCGCTGTGTGGGCACTATGGAGGCCCTGCCCGACGTGCCGCTGGTGGACGGCCTGACCCGCCGCCTGGCTGACTGGGAGATCCGCCCGGTAACCGGAGATGACGTGGCCTCGGTGCTGGCCCTGTTCCAGACCGATCCGGATTTCTTTGCCCTCAATCCCCCGCAGCCTACCGCTGCCTCCATCCAGGAGGATCTGACGAATCTCCCGCCCCGGTGCGCCATGGAGCAAAAGCACTACCTGGCCCTCTGGCGGGATAGCGCCCCCCAGGCGGTGCTGGATCTGGTGGAGGGCTATCCCCGGGAGCGCACTTTCTATGTTGGCCTGCTTTTCCTGGCGCCGGAGCTGCGGCGGCAGGGGAGGGGCCGGGAGATCATGGGCGCGGTGCTTCAGGCGGCGGGAGACGCGGGGATGGACAGGGCCCAGCTGGCTTGTTTGCTGAACAATCCCGCAGGCCACGCGTTCTGGCGGGCCATGGGCTTTGGCGATCTGCGGCAGGACAAGCTGCTGGGGGAGACCGCCGCCCCTGTATGGGTTATGGAACGGTTGGTATAAAAGAGAAAGACCCCGCCTAGGCTGGACAGCCTAGGCGGGGCTTTTCTTATTTCCTTGTCTCGTTACCGGGCGGAAATTGAGAGCTTGCGCAACGTTGACGTCAGCGAGTATAAAGCTCTTTTTGGATACTTTTTCTCTCGAGAAAAAGTATCACAGCGGCAGCAGCACCTTGTGCATCATCACAAAATGGGCGATGGAGCCCAGCAGAATGAACACATGGAACACCTCGTGGCACCCAAACTGGGGATTGTCCCGCCCCGGCCACTTCAGCGCGTACAGCACGCCGCCCACGGTGTACAGTACGCCGCCGGTCAGCAGCCAGAACACGCCCCGAAAGCCCAGCACCTGCCAGATGGGGTAGATGGCGATGACCGCCAGCCAGCCCATGGCGATATAGACGGTGGAGGTAAGCGCCCTGGGGCAGTTGATCCAGGTCAGGCACATCACCAGCCCAGCAATGGCCAGCGCCCAGATAACGCCGAAAAGCGACCAGCCCCAGGCCCCCCGCAGAGCGATGAGACAGACAGGGGTATACGACCCGGCGATGAGGAAATAGATAGAGGCGTGGTCCAGCTTGCGCAGGGCTACCCGCCCGGCCACCGATGTGTTCACGCAATGATAGAGGGTGGAGGCGGTGTACAGCGCCGTCATGGACAACCCATAAACGGCGAAGGATACCAGCTTCCACACGTCCGAGCCATGCAAAGCCGCGCCTGCCGTCAGCACCGCTGTGGCCAGCACGGACAGCGCCGCGCCCACCCCGTGGGTGATGGCCGACCAGGGCCGCAGCCCGTCGTAGGGGTTCCGCCCCTTTTCTACCGGCCTTTCCCGGCGGCGGGGGAGACTGGCAAAGGGATCGTGATATAATACCTGCTCCATTCCGAGCACCTGCCTTTCTGATACCTATAGTATAATGCAAGTAGTTTGTCACGTCAAGTCGAAAATAATGAAATATAATTATTAAAATTATTTTGCGCGATGCGAAACTTGTGCCCTGCCAATATGGCGAAATATGGGGGATTGAATATTCTGGCAAAATAGAGTATAATAACAACAATTAACGAGTGAAACGCGGCGGCTCGCGGAGCGCGGCCGCCTGAGGGAGACAACCATGGAAAATTCATTGGGGCTGTACCTGCACATTCCGTTCTGCCGCAGCAAGTGCGACTACTGCGATTTCTTTTCCCTGGCGGGCCAGGACGACCGGATGGATGAGTACCAGAAGGCGCTGCTCCAGCAGGTCATGGAGACCGCCCCCCGAGCCAAGAAGCAGGTGGTGAACAGTGTCTACATCGGCGGAGGCACACCCACCTGGTACGGGGAGAAGCGGCTGCTGGAGCTGCTGGCCGCAGTGAAAAAGCGGTTCAATCTGTCCAAGGACGTGGAGTTTACCCTGGAGGCCAACCCGGACAGCGTAGATGAGAAGATGCTCAAGCATCTGCGTAAGGCGGGGGTAAACCGGCTGTCCATGGGGATGCAGTCCGCCTGTGACCGAGAGCTGGCCGCGGTACACCGCCCCCACACCTTTCAACAGGTGGAGGACGCGGTAAAAGCCGCCCGGAATGCCAAGATCCGCAACCTCAACCTGGATCTGATCTACGGACTGCCCGGTCAGACGGAGGAGAGCTGGCAGGCCTCGGTGGAGGCGGCCCTGGCGCTGGAGCCGGAGCATCTGTCCTGCTACGGTCTGACGGTGGAGGAGGGCACGCCCTTGGCCCGGCGCGTGGCGGAGGGGGAGGAGCTTCCCGATGACGACCAGCAGGCCGAGCGCTACCTGTGGACGGTGGAGCGGCTGGCCAAGGCGGGCTTTGAGCAGTATGAGATCTCCAATTTTTCCCGCACGGGCTGCCAGTCCCGGCATAATTTGAAATATTGGATGGGCCGGCCCTACGTGGGACTGGGGGCCGGGGCCCACTCCGATTTCGGCGGCTGCCGGTACTCCTTTGTCCGGGATCTGGAGGGCTATATCCGGGGCGTGCTGGGGGACGGCAAGCTGCTGGACGATATGGATGAGATCCCCCAGCGGGAGCGGGGCAATGAGTATCTGATGCTCCGGATGCGCACCACCCACGGCATTGAGGAGTGGGAGTACCGCCGGGAGTACTATATGAACTTTGACCCCATTGCCGCGAGGCTTTCCGAGTATGAGCAGAAGGGCTGGGCGGTGCGCACAGGCCGCCGTTGGCATTTTACCCCGGAGGGCTTTCTGCTATCCAACCGCCTCATTGGCGAGCTGCTGGAGCTCCAGGAGGTGGAGACCCTGGCCAACACCCTGGAGCTTATCCGGGGCGGGCGGCTTCCCCAAAAGGGCGGCTAGAGCCGCCCTTTCGCTTTGCGCAGTCGAGGAAATATATCCCGTTTACAAATGTCAAAATTTATGTTAACATAATTGCACTCAGGGGCCGAGGCCCCGCGCGAAACAGGAGGAACCCCATGAAAAAATACGGCAGACGGTGCGCCGCGCTGATTGCAACGCTGGCGCTGGCCTTTTCCCTGACCCAGCCGGCCCTGGCGTCCTACGCGCTGGGCAGCGAGCTGGTGGAGCAGACGGTGGATCTGGGGACGGGAACAACGCTCACCACCCAGAGCCTGTGGTCGGCGTCCAGAAGCGACCTGCGCACCGAGCACTACGTGACCTACACGCCGAATGCCAGGGTAAAGCCGGTGGTGTTCAGCGGTACATATGTGGCCAGCACCAACACGGTGGCCACCGCCGCGTCCCAGTGGGAGGCCCAGGGCTACCGGGTGACGGCGGCCATCAACGGCGGCTTTTTCAACACCGACGGCACCATCGTGGGAATGCTCATGACGGACGGGATCGTCCGCTCCCTGGACGTGGAAAGCTACACTCTGCTGGGATTCACCAACGACGGGCGGGTGTTCATTGACGAGAGCCGCCCCACCGGCACAATCTCTTGGATCGGGACGGAGATGGTGCAGCCGCCGGAGGGCGATCTGTGGACGGTTCCGACCCCTGTTACCATCCCCAGAAGCTTCCCCATGGCGGGGTTCAACGCCTACCGCCACCCCACCCGTCAGAGCGGACTGTTCCTCTATAACAAGGACTTTTCCTCCAAGGTGAATTCCGGCGGCCCCTGTGTGTCCGCCATCCTGCGCCCTGTGGGCGCGGACGGGCTGAAGATGAACAGCTCCATGACCTTCCGGGTGGAGTCGGTGACCGACACCACCCAGGAGGGGGTAGCGTTCAACGGGGTCATCCCCGAGGGCTGCTATATGCTCTATGGCGAGGATCACAACAACGCTGATCTGCTGGCCGCCCTGCGGGCCCTGGTTCCGGGGGCGGAGGTGACGCTCAACCTGAGCGGCGCCGACAAGCAGTGGGCGGACGCGGCCTACGGCATCAGCGGCCTGTATACCCTGCTGCGCAACGGGGAGATCGTCAGCGGCCTGCCCACCGCCGCCAACCCCTACACCGCCGTGGGGATCAAGGCGGACGGCACCGCCGTGTTCTACACCATTGACGGCCGCCAGAGCGGCTATTCCATCGGCGCCACCTACGCCCAGGTGGCGGAGCGGCTCCAGGAGCTGGGCTGTGTGTCCGCCGTGGCGCTGGACGGCGGCGGTTCTACCACCTTGGGCGCCACCCTCCCGGGCAGCAGCGGATTCAGCGTAGTAAACAAGCCGTCGACGGCGGGGCGGCGGATCAACAATACCATTCTTCTGGTGTGTCGGGCGGAGGACGCCGTCTTTGAACCGGGCGCGTATGTCAGCGCCCAGCATCGGGTGGTGCTGTCCGGGGCGCAGCTGCCCCTGACCGCCGCGGCCTATGACAGTACGGGACAGCTTACCGACCAGCAGTACCTCAACTGGAGCGCCACCGGCGGTTTCATCAGCGGCAGCGGCGGATCGGCCACCTACACCGCCGGAACGACGGCGGGCACCTATACCGTCTCCGCCGGACAAAACAGCTCCATGTCCGTCCGGGTGGTGGATCAGCTGTCCCGCCTGACAGTTTCTCAGAAGGGCAGCTCCACCAGTGTGACGTCCTTGAATCTCAAGCCGGGCGACCGGGTGGACCTGACGGCCACCGGCGCGTGGTGGAATCTGCCTGTGGCCATGAGCAAGGAGAATATCACCTGGAGCGCTGACCCGGCCATTGGAACCATTGACGCCGACGGCAGCTTCACGGCGGGCCAGTCCACCGCCGAGGGCAATATCACCGTCTCCGCCGGCGGCAGGACGGTGACCGTCCCTGTGAAGGTGGACAGCGGCTGTCCCTTTGCGGATGTGGTGGGCCACTGGAGCCAGGGGTATGTCACCCAGCTCTACCAGCTGGGGCTGACTACCGGCAAAGGCTCTGTCAACGGCCAGCGGGTCTATGATCCCAACGGACTGGTCACCCGGGCGGAGATGATGGTGTTTCTTACCAATCTGCTGGGGGTACGGGCTGATGCCTACAACTCCATTACGCTGCCCTTTGCCGATACGAATACGATTCCCAGTTGGGCGCTGCCCAGCGTGAAGGCCATGTATTCCATGAAGGTGCTCAAGGGCACTTGGGTCGGCAACAAGCAGTACGCCAATATGAACAGCTACATCACCCGTGAGGAGGCCATGACCTTCCTGGGCCGGGTGCTGGCGGCCTCCCGGCCCTATGATCTCTCCCGGTTCTCCGACGCCGCCTCGGTGAGCAGTTGGGCGAATGACCACGTACAGACCCTGGTGTCGCTGGACGTGGTGGGGGGAAGCAACGGGAGGCTGATGCCCAAGAACAATATTGACCGGGCCGCTGTGGCCAAGATTCTGGTGGAGGCGTTCCCGCTGGAGAAAGCGCTGCTTCTTCCCCGGCTGGATCTGATGTCGTAATCAAAGCATAAAAAGCGCCCAGAGTAATTGGATTACTCTGGGCGCTTCATTGCACACTGGGGTGCGGACGGCAGGTGTCGCTCTGCTTTTTAGTTTATCCCTTTTGTGCGCTCAATTTTGTCCTCCGGCG
>CAMWRX010000009.1 GCA_947176765.1 uncultured bacterium | reverse complement strand
TGCGGGATCAGCTCACCCTCCAGCGCGTCCTCCAGCGCGTTTTTGATCTGCACCGACACGGCGGCGTCCGGAGCCATGGAGGCGGCGATGGGGGTCTGGGCGGCGGGCGCGGCGGCCTCCTCGGGAGAGGCGGCGGGATCGGGCTTCTTGCTGAGCAGATTCATCACCCGCGCGGTCTTGCTGGTTTTGTCGTTCTTAGATGCCATGATGCTGAACTCCTTACTTAATTGAAGAATTTGGAGATATATTTCTGCTTAAATGACTGCTTGGGCCGCGGGAAGCGCTCCCCGGCCACCGCGTCCACGATCTCCAGGAAGTCCTGGGCGGGACGGGAGTCGGGCTGATAGGTGAGCACGCTCTGCCCATGGGCGGGAGCCATAGCCACGCCCACGCCCCGGTGGATCTTGGCCTGGAACACCTGGCTGCCAAGCTGCCCGGCCACCTCCTGGGCCAGCTCCAGGATGTCCTTGGACAGAGTGAGCCGGCCGTTGAACTTGTTGACCAGGATGCCCAGCACCTTCAAATGGGGATTGTAGGTGGAGCGCACGGTTTCAATGGTCTCCTGGAGCTGGGTGATGCCCACCAGGCTGAGCACCTCCGCCTCCATGGGGACGATCAGCCCGTCGGAAGCCACATAGGCGTTGACGGTGAGGATGTTCAGGGCAGGCGGCGTGTCGATGATGATGAAGTCGTACTGGGAGCGCACGCCGGACAGCTTGTCGGTGAGCAAAAACTCCCGGCGGGGCATGGTGAACTCCACATCGGCGGCGGACAGCATGATATCCGAGGGCAGTATGTCGCCGTACTCCGTGGACTGGATGGCCTGCTCGATGGGACAGCTTCCCTGGAGTACGTCGTAGATGGTGCTCCCAGAGCCGATGTCCAGCCCCAGGTTGAAGCCCAGGTTGCCCTGGGGATCCAGGTCGATGCCCAGAACCTTCGCCCCACGCTGTTGGAGGCCGGATACCAGGGCGGCGGCGGTGGTGGTTTTGCCCACGCCTCCTTTTTGGTTGGTGACGGTAATGATTTGAGTCAAGGAATATTCCCTCCCCTTTACAAAAACATTGGAGAAAAGTCTTAAGTTTAATATACTACAGGTCGATAAAAAAGAACAGAGGTACAGCGAAAAAAAACTAAAAATTTTCAAATTTTTCTTCTGTGAGCGCGCTTGGGGCGGGTATCCCGCCTACGGCTTTTCGAAAGGAGCGATCCGGTATGGCATCTATTACCAGTTTGAGTAACAGCAGTTACAACACCAGCAGCATTTACGGCAATCGGAATGTACTCAGCGGCCTGGCCAGCGGCATGGACACCGAGTCCATGATTGAAAACGCGGTCTCCGGCATCAAGACGAAGATCCAGAACCTGACGAAGAAGCGCACTAAGATCGAATGGCAGCAGGACGCCTATCGCAGCATCATTGATAAGGCGGTGAACTTCAATACCAAGTACACCTCCTATTCCTCCAAGACCAACCTGCTCAGCCAGAGCTTTTTCACCAACGCGGTGAACACCGCTGTTTTGGGCACTTACAAGGACAAGATCACCGCCAGCGGCAAGACCACCAGCGACATTAAGATCAACGCGGTGAAGCAGATGGCCAAGGCCGCCTCCTACACTGTGTCCGGCGCCGCACTGGGCCTGGGCAGCGGGCTGGCTGCCGCCGAGGAGGGCGAGGCACCCGGCATCAGAGGGGAGTTGTTCGACCTGAGCAAGCAGCTGGACATCAACAATATGTCCGGCTCGCTGACCTTCCAGTACGGCGGCACCAACGGCACCACCTTCGACATCAAGTTCGACGAGCTGGAGAACCTGGATGAGATGGAGGGCAGCAGCAACGCGGAGAAGCTGGCCAACGCCATCAATAAGAAGCTGAGCGAAATCACCTACAGCTACACCAAGAACGGTTTCCAGGAGACCACCACCGCCGACAAGGCCATCAAGGTCACCGCCAACGCCGACGGCAGGATTACCTTCTCTGATGGGCTGGGCAACGGCAACTCGGTGAAGATCAGCTCCTCCTCCGGAAAAATCAAAGCCTATGCCGGGGAAAACGTACTTGCCGTGGAAAATAATCTGACCACGAAAAAGTCTACCTATGAATACCTGGCCGGCAAGCAGGACAGCACGGGCAAGTGGAGCGGCGGCAAGACGCTGACGGTCAACCTCAACGGCACCAGCAAGACCATCAGCATGAGCGACGTGATGAACAACGTCGACCTCACCTACGACAATGCCAGCGGGAAAAGCAAGGAGAAGCAGTTCGCGGACGCCCTTCAGGGCGAAATCGACAAGGCGTTCGGCAAGGGCAAGATCAGCGTAGACTGGTGGGATCTGTCGGATAACCCGGATCCGGAAGACGGCAGGCTGAACCTCACTCCCGCGAAGGAGGGGGACACCCTCAGCGTCAGCGGCTCCGCTGTGAAGGCCCTGGGCTTCGAGGACAACAGCACCAACTACATCAACACCGGCAAGAAGCTGTCCGACCTGATGGGCAAGGACATTTTCTCCGACAAGAACAAGCTGGCGGCGGTGGGCGACGTCACGCTGAGCTCCAACGGGAAGTATTCCGTGGACGAGGCGGGCAACCGCGTCAGCATGGGCGACGACGGCAAGTATTACCGCGTGAACAGCGACGGCGAGTTCCTCTATGATTTCAAGATCAACGGCGCCAACATCAACGTCACCAAGGACACCACCCTGGAGAAACTGATGAATTCCATCAACTCCAACGCCGAGGCGGGGGTGAAGGTGAGCTATTCCAAGCTGACCAACGAGTTCAAGTTCACCGCCACCGAGACCGGCGCCAACGGCAAGATCGAGTTCGGCGGGCTGGCCAAGGATATGTTCACTGTGCCTGAGAGCAGCAAGAGCGATAAATTTGCTGATGTTTATGGTTTGGATTTGACTGCAGAAAATCCCAAACGTATATATTTCAATTCGCCCAAGGTAAACATATCATTCGGCATTGATGATACCACAACTCTGGATGACGTTGCCGAGCACTTAAATAATGTGGTAGGATCAGCCGGCTATGAAGTTTCCGTTAATAAATTGTCAGGTCAGCTTGACGTGGTCGATCGGTATGGCAATTCAGTGAACTTCTCATTTGCGGCCAAAAATGACGATGGTGATCAGGAGAAACTCGAGGCAAAGACCGCCGCTTCCTTCACCGCCGGCCAGGACGCCATCATGGACGTGGAGATCAACGGCAAGCGGTTCGAGAATTTCACCCGCAGCTCCAACAGCTTCGACATCGATGGGCTGACCGTCAACGTGAAGGGCACCTTTGAGGCGAAGGGCAAGGACGGCGAGGATTACGAGCCCATCACCTTCAACACCACCACCGACACTGACAAGATCATCGACGCCATCCGGGAGTTTGTCAACGACTACAACGAGATGGCCACCGAGCTTAAGAGCGCCTACTCCACCTTGCCCGCCCAGAAATCCAACGGCGCCAGGTATGAGCCCCTCACCGCCGAGGAGGAGGAGCGCTACTCCAAGACCGAGCTGGAAGCCTATAACGAGAAGGCCAAGCAGGGCATCCTGTTCGGGGACACCACCCTGTCCAGTATGTACAGCAAGCTGCTGTCCGCCATTGCCCCTGGCGGCGCCGACGGCCAGACCCTGCGGGAGATTGGCATTGGCACCTCCTACAACAACGGCATGACCACCCTGTCCCTGGACGAAGATAAGTTGCGCGCTGCCTTGGAGAGTAACCCGGACAAGGTGAAGGACGCCTTTACCAAGACCCGCGAGGGCGGCTCCTCCACTGACGGGCTGATGCAGACCTTGCAGAACACGCTGAACACCTACGTCAAGACCACCGGCGAACCCAAGGGCGTCCTGATTCAGCGGGCCGGATCCAATAAGGCGTATACCTCGCTGAACAGCAACAGCCTGAAGAGCCAGATGGACAGCATTGACAGCCAGATCGAGCGCTGGCAGACCAAGATGTCCAACCAGATCGACCGCTACACAACCCAGTTCAGCAAGCTGGAGCAGCTCATCGCCCAGATGAATTCCCAGTCCTCCGCGTTCGCGGGCCTGATGGGCGGGGACAGCGGATACTAAATCACCACTGACTAAAAAGGAGTCAAGAATGGACAGAAAAGGCTTCCAGGGGTACCAGGGCTATAAGGAGCAGGGCATCAACGACATGACCCCGGGGGAACTGCTGCTGCTGTTGTACGACGAGCTGGTCAAGCGCCTGCTCCGGGCCGGACTGGCCCTGGAGAAGGCGGACTACCCCCTGTTTGAGGCAAGCGTGGATCGGGGCCTGGACATCATCCGCTATCTGGACGACACCCTGGATATGCAGTACCCCATCAGCCGAAACTTGAACCGCTTGTATGACTACTTCTGCTTTGAGCTCAACCGGGTGAAGGCCGGGCGGAACAAGACCGAGCTGGATCGAGTTAAGACTATGGTGAGCGAGCTGCGGGACACCTTCCGGGAGGCGGACAAGAACTGCGCCCGGGAGCTGGCCAACGCCGCCGCCTCGGCGGTAAGCGCCGAGGGAGAGGGCTAGGTGAGCGCGTGGACGAGAAAGCCGTGATGGACGCTCTGGTTCAGATGAAGCGCACCGGCAACCTGCTTAATGAGGTGTGGGATCTGACTCAGCAGCTGGGTCAATCCCTGGATCGCGATGACCAGGTGAGTACCCAGATGCTGATTGCCATGCGGGAGGAGCCGCTGGCAAAGCTCCGGGCGGCCGACCAGGCCATCCGGGAGCAGTTGGAGGCGCTGCCTGACAGGGAGGAGGCCGCGCAGTTGGCCGCCATGCTCAACGGCGGGCCCGCCGCCGACCCGGCTCAGCAGAGCCAGCGGCTCCTGTGTGAACAGGTGGCGTCCAACAGGCGGCGGCTCAAGCAGGTGATGGAGCTGGATCGGGTGCTGAACCAGCGGATAGGCCGGGAAAAATCGGTCTATCAATAGAAATACAATAAAATATCGGCTCGGTGAATCACCGAGCCGATATTGCACGAACAAAACAAATATGGTATTATGTATGTGTATCGGGGATGGACAGGGCCCACAGCGGCGCGCCGCTGCTCCGGGCGGAGGACAGCTCATCCAGAATAATCTGGGGATCCCAGAGCTGGAGGCTGCGCTCCAGGCTGTTGGGGTCGGCCACCAGCACTTCTCCTCCGAGCGTTGCCCCGCGGATGAGGATAAAGTGCCCGCCCTCGGTGAAGTGGCCGGGGCCTACATGGGCCACCAGCAGCTTGCCGTCCCAGAGGGCTCGAAGCATTTCGTCCACAGTGCGCTGGGTGAGGCTCTCCGCCTCTAGGCCAAAGGCCTGGGCGGTGCCTGTGACAATAGAGTCGTAGGAGCCGCTCCGGCGGGCCCAGTAGCCATGATCCGCCGCCCAGACGGCCATTGCGGCGGGGTCGGTGTCCGTGTCTGTCATAGTGGCGATTGCCATGGCCATGACCGTGGGGCCGCAGCCATAGGGGCCGATGGGATCGGTGCCATAGAGCTGCTCCGCCCATTCCTCGTCCGACTGGCAGAAGTAGACGACGTCCATCGAGCCGCCGGTGAGGATCTGGCGGCCATCCGCCTCCAGCACCTCGGTGATGGGGGGAGCGGTGGCCGGCGGCTGAGACTGGGATCCTTCGGTAGAAGGCGGCGTCCTGCTAGGGGCTTGAACGATTTCCCGCGGGGCGGTGAACTCCGCCCAGGCATCCGCTGCCCGGCCTGCCTGTTCGGCGATCCCAGCGCCCACCGTCTGACAGAACCGCCCGACCTCCAGGCAGAATTCTCCGGCGGCGTTCAGCGCGGCTTTGCCGGTATCCACCATGACAGAGGCGGCGTAGCGGGCAGGGGCTACGATGCGATCGTAGGTCGCCGGAGCGAAATGACGGCAGGCGGCCAGCTCTACCCCGCCGATGCATAACAGGGCCAGCAGCGCCGCCAGAGCGATATGCCGCCCCAGATGCCTTGACCCGTTGTTCTTCTTCATCTGCCCACCCCCTTAAAATGCGACTTGTTTCTGTTTGATATTATAGCAGATGCCAGCGTATTTTCAATGGAAAGAAATTTGAACCCGTTCAGGCTGTCCGCGGAGCCAGGAGAAGCTTATGCCCACCATTTATCTCGAGCACGTTTCAAAATTCTATAAGCCCAAGCGCCGGAAAAAGGGCCCGGTACACCAGGAAATGGGTGTGGAGGACGTGGATCTGACCATCCGCCAGGGAGAGTTTGTCTTTGTGGTGGGGGGCAGCGGCGCGGGAAAAAGTACGCTGCTGCGCCTGATTACAGGGGAGGCGAAGCCTAACCAGGGGAAGGTTTACCTGGGCGACCGGGATCTGAGCCGGGCAATGGCGCTCAGCCGGAATCGAATGTCTATCCTGTTCGGGAAGATTTGGCAGGATCCAACCTTGATCCGGAAAAAAACCATCGGCGAAAATCTGGCGCTGGCCTCCCGGATTGCTGTGGGGCGGGAGAAACCGCAGTTGGTGGATATCCGCGTCAAGAAGGTCCTGGGCTTGGTGGGGATGAAGGGCGTGGAGAGCAAGTACCCGGTGGAGCTGTCCATCGGCGAGTGCCGCCGGGTGGAGCTGGCCCGGGCCATGATCGGCAGCCCGCCGATTCTGATTTTGGACGAGATTACGGCCAATCTGGACGACGACTGCATTTGGGACACCCTGCATCTGCTCAACGATGTGAACCGCCGGGGCACCACCGTCATCATGGCCACCCACGACAGCCAATATGTCAACATCCTCCGCCGCCGGGTTATCACCATGTCAAACGGCCGGGTGGTTGGGGACGAGAAAAAAGGAAAATACGGCGATGTGCTGGAGAAAGACCGAAAACCTCTGGTCTTTACCAAGCTCAGAACCGATTTGATATAAATACACCAAACAGCAAGAAATTGAGGAGGAAAACGGAAATGATTAAAAACATGAAGATCAGGAAAAGCCTGATTCTGGGCTACGGCGTTACCATTTTGATTTCCGCGGTTATCATCATTGTGTCCATCATCCTGATGACCGCCCAAAAGAACGCCTACGGCAACATCATCGACAAGAACATCAAGGCCACTGAGCTGATCATGGAATGCCGCCTGGACAGCAACGTCGCCGCCCGCGATCTGCGCGACGTGGTGCTGTCCTACAACGGCAACGCGGACCAAAGCCGTGTGCGGGAGACCATTGCCGAGGCCCGCACCAATATCAGTAATTTGAACGGCCTGCAGGAGGAGCTGAGCAGCATCTACCCCCTGAAGGACAAGACCCTGCTGACCGACTACAGCAGGCTGGTAGACGAGTGGGAGGTCGAGGCCGAGAACATTGCCAAGCAGATCGAGGCGGGCAACATCCAGGAGGCCGCCAGCCTGATCACCTCCAACTGCACCCCCAAGCTGAATGAGGTTGCTACCGCCGCCAAGGCCCTGGCCAAGGCCCTGGACGATGATGAGGCCGCGGCGCGCAGCCGTCAGGATCTGACCTCCAACATCGCCATTGTGGTGATCGTGGTGGCCATGGTGATTGCCACCCTGGTGGTCATCCGTATGGCCCTCATCATCATCAAGAGCATCGTGGAGCCGGTGAACCAGGTACATAACGCCCTGGGCGGCTTCAGCGAGGGCAAGCTGGATATCCCCGTGTCTTATGAGAGCACCAGCGAGCTGGGCGAGATGTGCGCCGCCCTGCGCACCAGCCAGAACGTCCTCAGCGAGGTCATCGGCGATACCTGCCGCCTGCTGGAGGAGATGGGCGCCGGCAACTTCGACGTGCGCACCAAGGATGAGAAGATGTACGTGGGCTCCCTGAGCAGCATCCTGGCCTCTGTCCGCGTCATCAACCGCAGCCTGAGCGACGCCCTGGCCCAGATCAACCAGAGCGCCGAGCAGGTGTCCGCCGGCGCCGAGCAGGTGTCCACCGGCGCTCAGTCCCTGGCTCAGGGCGCCACCGAGCAGGCCAGCGCCGTTGAGGAGCTGTCCGCCACCATCGCCGAGATCTCCAACAACTCCCGCAAGAACGCTCAGAACAGCGAAGCGGCCATGGGCCACTCCCAGGACGCTGGCAAGTGCCTCAACGAGAGCTCCGAGTATATGCAGCAGATGGTTCAGGCCATGGAGAAGATTTCCGAGTCCTCCTCCGAGATCGGCAAGATCATCGCCACCATCGAGAATATCGCTTTCCAGACCAACATCCTGGCTCTGAACGCCGCCGTCGAGGCCGCCCGTGCGGGCAGCGCCGGCAAGGGCTTCGCCGTCGTCGCCGACGAGGTGCGCAACCTGTCCGCCAAGTCCGATGAGGCCGCCAAAGCCACCAAGGAGCTCATTGACCGCTCTATCATCTCCGTGAAGGAAGGCAATGAGATCGTCCAGAAGGTGTCCGAGTCCCTGGACAAGACCGTGGAGAGTTCCGGCAAGGTGGTGGCTGCTGTGGAGCAGATCACCAAGGCCGCCGAGGAGGAGTCCGAGGCTATCGCTCAGGTGACCGAGGGTATCGACCAGATCTCCTCCGTGGTGCAGACCAACTCCGCCACCAGCGAGGAGTCCGCCGCCGCCAGCGAGGAGCTGTCCAGCCAGGCCGCCCTGATGAAGGAGCTGCTGGCCCGGTTCAAGCTGCGCCAGGACGGCTATATGCCCAAGCCCCAGCCCGCTTACAGCGCCGCTCCCTCCTCTTACGAGAGCAGCTATGAGCCCGCGCCCCAGAGCAGCTCCGCCGCCAGCGTGTTCAGCAAGTATTAAGAGCATTTAAAAGGCAGCCAGGAGGCGGTGTACGCCGCCTCCTGGCCCCTTTTTACAAGAGAATTTTCCTATGTCCCTGAAAACTCCCGGAAGAGAGGACCAAGCCTATGGCAGAATTGAAGGCCCAGGAGAAAGACCTGATCTTTGCCTTGGATATCGGCACCCGCAGCGTGGTGGGTGTGGTGGGCCGTTCGGCAGGCGACCGGCTGAAGGTGCTGGACGTGGAGCTGGCCGAGCATGGCAAACGGGCCATGATGGACGGCCAGATCGACGACATCAAGCAGGTGGGAGCCCTGGCCAGAACCGTGACCCAGCGGCTGGAAGGCCGCCTGGGCGTGCGCCTGGAGCGGGTGTGCGTGGCCGCCGCCGGGCGGGCCCTGCGCACCCAAAAGGGTTCTTTTACCCTGGAACTGCCCGAGGAGCAGTCCATTGAGGCCGAGCAGATCAGCGCGCTGGAGGCGGGGGCGGTTTCCGCCGCTGAGGAGGCCATCCAGACCGATGGAGACGCCCGCCGGCAGATGTTCCTGGTGGGCTACACCGTGGCCCAGTACCGACTGGACAACTACCCCATGAACAATTTGCAGTTCCACACCGGGCGCAAGCTGGAGGCCGACGTGGTGGCAACCTTCCTTCCCGGTGAGGTGGTGGAGAGCCTGTATGCCGCCATGCGTGAGGCCGGTCTGCAGGTGGCCAGCATGACGCTGGAGCCCATCGCCGCTATGAACGCCGCCATTCCCGCCGAGCTGCGGCTTTTAAACCTGGCGATGGTGGATATCGGCGCGGGTACCACCGACATCGCCCTGTGCCGGGACGGCAGCGTGGTGGGCTACACCATGGCCACCGTGGCCGGGGATGAGGTCACCGAGGCCATTATGCGCTCCTTCCTGATGGACTTTAAGACCGCCGAACAGGTGAAGCGGAGCATCGGCAGCAGTGACGATCTCATCCGGTGCCGCAATATTCTGGGCCAGGAGGAGCGCATTGCCGTGTCCGAGGTGGTTCAGGCCATCCAGGGGCCCATGGACCGGCTGGCCGACGCCATCGCCAAGCAGATCTTGGAGGTGAACGGCAATACCCCATCGGCCGTCTTTTTGGCGGGCGGCGGGAGCAAACTCGCCGGCCTGCGGGAGAAGGTAGCCGACAAGCTGGAGATGGATGAGAGACGGGTGGCCATCGCGGGCAACAACTTCGCTCTCAGCGTGTTTTCTGAGAATATCGAACTGGAAAAGCCGGAATACGCCACTCCCCTGGGCATTGCCATTTCGGCGGGCCTGGGGCTGCTGAACGACAGCTATGTGGTCACCCTTAACGGGCAGAGCGCCAAGCTGTTCCGCAACGGGGTGCTTACCCTCCGGGATATTCTGCTGATGAATGGCTACAGCTATGGCGACATCGTGGGCAAAACGGGCAGAAGCCTGTCCCTCACGGTGGACGGGAAACGGATGGTATTCCGGGGTGAGCCCGCCATTCCTGCGGTGTTGCAGGTGAACGATGAGGAGGCGCCTCTGTCCGCCGTCGTCCACGCGGGCGATCATATCCGCTTTGTCCCCGCGCGCCACGGCCAGGCGGCCAGCCGCACCCTGACGGAGCTGCTGGGCCCGGACTTCTATGGCCAGGTCATGGTGAACAATGCCCCGGCCCCCATGGACACCCAGCTGTGCCCGGGGGATGTGGTGCTCACCCTGCGCCAGACACCGCCCGCTCCCCGGCAGGAGGCGGTTCGGCCTAATGTTTCCTCTGCCCCCCAAACGGCGGCCCCCGTAAAACCCACGGTACGGAGCGGGGAAGTGCGGATCACTTTGAACGGGGATCCCCTGATCCTCCCGGCCAAGGAGGGCCGAGCGCCCTACTATTTGATGGATCTGCTGGAGTACTCCGGCATCGACTTTGAACATCTGGACAGAAATGTGCGGCTGGAGGTCAACGGCGTAGAGCAGGGCTTCCAGTACGCGCTGAAGGAACAGGATTCGGTTTCGATCACCCTAGCCTGACTCTGCGGACGCAAGAGGTGTTGTTTCCATGCCAACCAAAAAAGCGAAGGAGCCTAAGGCCCCCAAAGAGAAAAAGCCCAAAAAGCCCAAGAAAGCGAAGCCCCCCAAGGCGAAAAAGGTCAAGAAGGGGAAGAACGCCCCGGAGGAAGTGGAGGGGCTGGAAGAGGGGCAGCAGCCCAAGAAAAAGTTCCCTTTGCCGCTTCTGCTCATCTCGCTGGTCGTCATTGTCGCGGCGGCGGTCATCGTATTCCTCTTCGTGATACGGCCCAGACTGAGCGGGAAGACGGACGAGGATCCGGAAGCTACCGCTACGGTGGAGCCAGAGCCCCCTGTGCTGCCCACGGAGATCCCCATTGGCGACGATGTCTCCATTGTGGGCATGGCTCTGGAGGCGGACGAGAGCGGGGCCAAGGCGGAGAAAGCCAAGACCATCACCTATATCTATACCGATTTGAACAACGCGGGCAAGGCCGCTGAGACCTACGCGGCGCAGCTTGCTAAAGAGAGCCCCAGCTTCAGCGTGGTGGATGAGGAGTTTGTGCGCCAGACGGATAAGCCGGACTATACCACGGACGAGGGCATGGTGCTGCTGGCCCGAAACGTCCCGGTGGTGAAGGAGGAAGCCGCAGAGGAGACGGAATCTGTTAAGCTCGAGGATCTCCAAAGTGCCGTCCAGGGAATTCTCCTCGGAGGCGGCAGCGGGTTCGCCGCCGGTCTGGTGGAGCCCCTGCCCGCCCCCGAGAAAGAGGAGCCCGTCACCTATGTGCATACGGTGCGCATCACCTGGTCTCCCGGCGAGTGTGTGGTCACTGTGGATGAGGAAGTGGGTAAGGTTACCTCCCCGCCCAACAACGCGGTGCCCGCTGGGCAGGCCCTCAGCATACGGGGAGCGCAGAACCGCATGCGGGAGATGGCCCCGATCCAGTTGGGGCTGGAGGGTGAGTCTATGGCTGAGTACGAGATGATCCCCATGGACGCCACCGAGCTGGTAAACGGTGTGGCCTGCATTCGGATCAACGTCTACAATGGCAGCAACGCGGCCAACCCCAACGGGTTCAGAGGCAGCTATCTGATGAGTGTAGATGGTCTGCATATGTATCGTTTGGATACCAGCACCAATGAGATTGTGGAGCTGGAGGACTATCCCTGAGAACTATGAAAAGAGCGCTGAGAACGGCTGATTGCCGTTCTCAGCGCTTTTTAGGCCGGGATCAGGTACATATGCTCCACCGTACCGGTAAGGCACAGGGGAGTACCCGGGCGAATCAGGGGAATGTGGGCCAGCAGGATGGGCGTGAGGATTCCCTCCAGCATGGGGACGGTGGACCGGGGGGAGACAGCTTCCCGGGGAGTAAGGGCCTGGACAATGGCGGGAGCCACCTGGGCAATATCCAGGCCATATTCCCGGCCCAAAGCGGCGATCTGTTTGGCGGTGACCGCAGCTCTGGCGCCGCTGTCCAGAGGCTGGAAGCCGATGAGTCCGCTGAACCGTCCGGCGATCTCCCGCAGGACGCCGGATCGGGCCAGGGCCAACCGGGCGCTCTCGTCCGCCTGATAGAGCCGCCGGGCCAGTCCGGCTCGGTCAGATGGCGCAAGGGCCGAAGGAACCGGCTCTTTTTTGAGCTCCTGCGGCAAAGCAAACCCCAGCCTGCGCCCGCCTAAGTCGGACAGATCGGTATTGGTGGTAAACAAAAAGACGCAGCGGCGAAAGTCCAGCTCCCGGTTCCCCTGCCCGTCCTCCCGGCGGGCGGCGCAGCGGCCCTCGTCCAGCACGGACATGAGGGTTTTCAGCACCTCCGGGTGGGCCTTGTCCAACTCGTCGAACATAAAGACAGTGTGGGGGCCGCGGCGCACCGCCTCCAACACAGGCGGGTCCTCGTAGCCCACGTATCCGGGCGGTGCGCCCGTGAGGCGGTAGGCGGAATGGCCCTCGGTGAAGGTGTTCAGCTCTGTCCAGACCAGGCGGTAGTCCCTAACCTCCAGGCAGTCGTTCAGGGCGGGGGCGATGGCTTTGCCAAGCTCCGATTTGCCCACGCCGGTGGGGCCGTAGAAGATGAGGGACAGGGGACGGAGGGGTTCCCGCTTGCAGACATGGCCCGACAGCTTGAAAGCCGCAGCCTCCACCGCCCGCTCCTGCCCCAGTACCCGGTTCTGGAGATGGTTTCTCAGCCGCTGGAACAGGTCGGGGAGGGGGGCGGCCTCCCGGTGCGGCTCCCCTTCCAGGGAGCGGAGGCAGTCGGCCATGGCCTGGAAGCCGGCAAAACGCTGGACAGGACCCCGGTCGAAAAAACGCTGCAAAAGGGGGTCGTCCCCGGCATAGGACACCGTGGGGCGGAAGTAGAGCAGATAGTCCCCGCCGCTCCGCCAGAAACCCACCTGAACCTGAGCCGGACGGCACCCGGGCGGCATCCGGCACGGGGAGAACTCGTAGCTCCGGCCCAGTCCGGCGCAGGCATCCACCTGCCGCTTGAGCTGGAAATAATCTGCGGGACCGCAGGTGCAGAATTGGGAGAACTCCAGGGGGAAACGCCTCCTTTGCGTGCACATTTCCCAGATTATAACCAGGACAAAGATGGATCAATCACTTTGGCTCCAAGATAGCAAAAAGCCGATCCTCTCGGATCGGCTTTTCCTGCCGTTACGCGTAGGTGTCAATATACTGGCCCTTGGCGGGAGCGGGTACGGCCTCCAGCATTTTCAAAAGCTCTTGACCGGCCAGCTCCTGGCTGTCCATCATCTTCTTGGTGACGGCCAGGGAGTAATTGGTGGCAAAGGATGCCGCACTCATGTTCATCGCCATGGCAGCGATGGATTCCATCATAGGTCAGTCCTCCTTTCGCTCCGGCGGCGCCGGGGGTTGGATCTTATGGTCCAGCACGCCGCCCAGCAGATCCAAAAGCTCAGCGGGGGGAACCTCTTCCATGGCGGATTCCCGGTTGGCGGCGGTGGCGATGACCAGCTCACTGCGCAGGATCGGTACATCATCCGGCGCGGAGATGGCCAGCCGAACCCGCATACCGTCCACGGAAACCACCCGAATGGTAATATCCTCGCCGATGACCAGGGATTCGCCGGCTTTGCGTTGCAGGATCAACATGGCGCGCCCTCCTCTGTGCGGAACTGGGCCAGAGGGTGGCGCATTTCATAGGAATCGGTCTCTAAAATGACCTGGCGGGCCGCCCGGGTCTCCGGATGGATGGCCACGGGACATTTGAGATTGACTGTGCTGTCGGCCACGGGCTTTTTCACCACGCACAGCACATAGAAGCCCAGCTCCTGGCTGTCCTTCACGCCCAACTCCTTCAGCTCCTGGGGCTGGAGAACAGGGGCGTACTCAGGCATCAGGGCAAAGGGATCCATGGCCAGGAAGGCCAGGGCGGGGGTGCTGACGCTTTGGAAACACAGCAGAGTGCCCGCGCTGCCCTCGAAGGGCAGGAGCAGGAACTGATGCTCATCCTCAAAGCCAAAGAGACCGCAGGAAAAAGTGATGATATCTTCTGTATCGTAATCAATCTGGCCGAAATATTTGGTTTGAAGCTTCACGTAAACCTCCATGCGCTTGACAGCGCTCCACTGGGTTAATCAGGCCTGCACGTCCACCGGCTCATAGTTGGGATCGGAGGAGGGGGGAACGTACAGCGGGCCGCCCACGTACTTGATAATCACGTCGGGCCGCTGAGTGACGGACAGCTCAATATCGCCGGGGGTGAACTCAAACTGGGGCTGGTTCACCCGCCAGTCAAAGTTCAGTTTGTCCATTTCATAGCGGATTTGCATTTCGCCGGGATCCCAGGTGATCTCAGGTCCCTCAGAGGGCAGGAACTTGATGTTCGAGTTGGGCTTGTAGTCTTTCATGGAGGTATCAGCCGCGATCTGCCCAATCACGTCCTGCCCGATCTTAGCCTCCAGGAACATCTTTCCCTGCTGGGCATAGGTGGCGGTGGCCGTGTAGGAGGCTTGCTGGCCCTGTTGGGCATACTGCTCGATGGAGCGCATGGCGGTGGGAACCACGGAATTGCGGGCCTCGAAGGTGTCGATGTTCAGCTTGATGGGGCGGCTCTTAATGCTCAGCCCGCCCTCGCTCCGGGAGATTTCGAGATCGACGGTTCCGCGGGTATGTTCCAGCTTGGCGGGGGAGACCTTCATCTCGATCTCAATGGGGACAGTTTTGATTTCAATCAGAGGATACATAATCTCATTTCCTACTCCTTTCTCATGCGGGAATTAAAATCGCGGGGAAATCAGCTCAGATAATCCATCAGACTTTGGGAGAGGACGCTGTTGCCCACCTTCAGCGCGGCATTGTAACAATACTGCGCCCAGATAAACGAGGTAATGGACTCGACCATATCCGCGTCTTCCATATCGCCGTACTGCTCCACCAGGTTGTCGTAGTTGTTCTCCAGCAGCTCTAAATTGTTTTCCAGCTTGTCGGTGCCGGCGGCCATGTCGGTGAACTCAGTCTTGAACTTGGAAGAGGCGGTCTCCAGCTTGCCCGTCAGGCGGAAGAACTCGTCGTAGTCTTCGTTAGTCCAATTCTCGCCGTCATGAACCCGGGCGCTGATGTCCTTCAGCTTTTGGACGATGGAGTAGATGTTCTTGGGGTCGCCGTCCTCGTCCTTGCCATAGCCAAAGAAGTTGATGCCCACCAGGGAGGCGTTAAAGCCGCTGGACTCGATGAGCTGGCCGTTTTCATTCTCCTGGAAGCCCAGGCCGATGTCCACGAAATACTTTTCGTTTGCCAAGTATTTCAGCTTGTCAGCCTCCGTTTTGGCGGTGTTGTAGTCGTCTTCGCTTATGGTGTCAGACGCAAGGACGTACCTGTCTTCCTGCCCGTTTTCGGTTACGACCTGGTAATGAACGTATTCGCCCTGCTCCGCGGGGTCAAGCGCATCAAACGCGGCTTGATTGATTGTCGCAGCGCTGGCCGGTATATAATCGCCGTTGTCGGCCGTGACTTTGTTCGTAGTGCCAAAATTGGTGACTACCTCGGGCTCGGCCGCGTCCACGGACACGCCCCGGTAGTATAGCTGGTTGTTCTTGATTTCAAAGGGGACGTTGTGCCCGTCCGCCCCGGCGAAAATGAAGTTCTCGCCGTATTTCTGGTTCAGATTCTGCACAAGCATCTCGGACATCTGGTCCAGCACCTTGGTGAGCTGCTGCCGGGCGTCGCCGGTGGGGTCGTTGAGCTCAGTCAGGGTGGTGCCGGAGAGGGTCTTCATGTGTTCGCTGGTCTTGGTGTCCAGCACTTCGTCAATGGACTGCAGGCTGGCGAAAGCGGTCTCATACTTGTGGAAGGTGTCGCCGCAGATGGTATACTGGGTCTCCACGCTCATGCGGGACTTGCGCAGCTTGAACGCCTTGGCGGCGGAGGCGGGATCCTCGGCATAGGAATTGAAGTTACGCTGGGTGAGTATGGTGTTGTGGGCGTTGCTCATGCCAATAAAGGAATTCATCAGGTTGCGGCGGTAGTTCAGCATCACGCCGCCGGTCGTCGCGCGAATCATTCTATGAATACCTCCTCATTGTTATACGGTTATGCCGGTGTTGTTGATCAGACGATCCAGGACCGAGTCGATCACGGTCATCAGCCGGCAGGCGGCGGAATACGCCTTCTGGAATGTGATCATATTCATGGCCTCATCGTTCAGATCCACGCCGGACACGCCCATCCGGTTGGTGTCCACATCCGTCAGGGTGGTGTAGCTGTCGTTGAGCTCGATGTTGGTTGACCGCTCGTCATTGCCCTCCACGGTGGACATATTGCTGAACATATCATTGAAGCAGCCTACAAACAGCTTGCTGCCCACGGCGTCGGGATCCAGCTCCTTGGGGTCGTAGACCAGGGACTGCTCGATCAGGGAGATCATGTGGTTAACGTTTTCCACCTGGGTGGTGTTGGGGAGAGGGGTTCCATCCTCAGAAAAAAGGACCTCGCAGGTGGGGACGACCTTCACGTCGCCGGTGCTCCAGCTGTGGGAAACGGAGATGTTGGAGGCGCTGATCAGTGGGTTGGTGGGATCGGTGGGGTCGCCGGTCTTGTCGCCGTCGTTGCGGTTGCTGAACAGCACGCCGCTGCCCTGCGCAAGTACGCCGCCGTGGCCCTCCAGCCAGCTGTTAATGTCGGCAATTTGGTTCCCGTCCTTATCCAAAACGGGGTTGCCGTGAATATCCTTCTGGATGAAGCCATTGGCGATGAGGTTTTGCTTCTGGAGTTCGGTCAGGCCGCTTTTCACGTTGACAGGAGCCTCCACGCCGTCGATGCCTGCCAGCATGAGCTCGTTGCCGTCCGCGTCGATGCAGTTGCCCTCCTGGTTGAAGATGTAGCCCTGGTTGAGCTTGTTATACTGCTCGGCGAACTTCTGGGCCAGCAGATCCAGGGACTTCTGATAGTAGAGGATGCCCCGTTTGATGGTGGCGTTCTCGTCCAGAGCCACATCGGCGGCGGTGGAGAATTCGCCCTTTTCGGTGAGCAGCTCCCGGGTGGCCTGAAGGGCGCCGTACAGGTCGTTGTCGTCCAGGGCGACCGGATGGCCCTCGTTGACAGTGGGATCCTTGGGCTGGTGGTGCTTGGAGTCATACAGTCTGGAGACCACCAGGGTGTAATTGTCGTTGTCGATCTGTTCGGCCTCGCTGAGCTTGTTGGTGCCCTCGTACACAGGGTTGCCGTTGACGTCAAAAACCTCATTGCCGTCCTGGTCCAGTTTCCGTTTCAAATAGAGGAAGCCGTCGTCGGTAGCCTTGGGGTTGGGCAGGGGCTTTTTCTCGGGCATGGACAGCTGCGCGCCGTAAACGCCGTCGATCAGTACGGTTTCATCGGTGTGTACTTTGGAATCCGGGTTGGCGTTGCCCAGGGAAATGGTCAGCTTTTCTATTTGCTTGCCCGCGCCGATGTCCTCCATGGTGTATTCGACCTTGATCTGCATATACTCGGACAGGGAGTCAATCTGGCGGTTGCGCTCATCCCGGAGCTCCAGGGCCTTGTCGCCGCAAATCTCGGCGTTCCGGATGGACTCATTCAGATTGCGGATATTGGTCAGAATTTCGTTCACGGAGGTGAGATCCTGCTTGAAGCCGGTTTTGGTGTTCTGGTACAGGGTTTCCAGCTTGCCGGCGTAGGTGTTGAACAGGCTGCACAGCGCCTCGGCGGATTTGCGCGCCAGGGTGTCGTTGTCCTTGCAGGGGTCGCTACCCAGACGGCTCAGGCAGTCGGCCAGATCCTTGATCTGGGCGTACAGCAGACCGTCCTTGTTGTCGCCCTTGGCTACCTCGTCCAGAATGCTGGCGATTCCCTTGAGGCCGCGCAGCATGGTGTCGCTGTAGCCCACCTCAGAGGCGGTGTTGCGGTAACGGATGTCCAGGTAGGGATCCCGGATTTGGTTGATGCTGGTGACCAGCGTGCCGTTGCCGATGTGGTTATCCATCATGGAGCGGTACATATCGGCGCCGCCGGTCTTAAGGCTCACCTGATCCAGCCGCTGGCGGGTATAGCCTGAGGTGTTGATGTTGGAAATATTGTTGCCGGTGACCTGCAGGCCCTGCTGGGCGGCGTAGATTCCCAGGCGGGCAGCGGTAAAGCCGTCAAACGTTCCGATCGTACTCATAGCAATAACTCCTTATCAATACCCGCGGTCAGGCGCGGAAGTCTGTTTTCATGTTCTGGGGAAGCTCCGATCCCGGAGGCTCATAGCCGGCTGCGGCCGTTTTGGGGTCTATGCCCGAGGCGGCGATGATCTTTTCGATCTGGTGCAGATTCAGCTCCAGAGCATTCCGGGCCATGTTGGCGCGGGCGCGAAAGATCTTGTAGCTGTGGCGCAGATCCTCCACGGTTTGCTTGGCCTCGACTTGCAGCTCCGCCGGGTATTTTCCCGGCAGGTCGGCGAGGGGAACGTCGCTCAGCCCAAGCTGGGTCAGCAGTTTCACACGCCGCTGCTCCAGTCCCCGCAGGGAGAGGGACAAAACCTGCTCCTGCTTCATCACCTCATCCATGGCCAGCAGGTCGTCCTGGCGGACAGTTTGGGCCTTTTGCTCGGACAGCTCGCCCAGCCGATCCAGGCAGCCGCACAGTTCCCGCAGCAGATCCAAATAGGCCTGGTGGTCAGACGCGCCCATTTATTGGCCCTCCCCTAAAAACAGGATCCGCCCCGCGATAGCCATGGGATCCGGCGTATACTGCTTGCTGGCCACCTGCTGGCGCAGGGCGGCAATATCGCCGGTGGTAGTGGCGGTGCGCACCTCCCGGGAGAGCTGACTGACCATATCCAGGAAACGGCTGTCCTGGCTGGACGCGGAGAGGGTTACGCTGTCGTAGTTGCTGCTGCCCGAGATTACCTGGGCTCGGTCATTGCGCCCCGCTTTAGTCCGATAGACCTTTGCGGGACCGATGGAAGAAATCGCACCGTAACCGGACGAGGTCAGCATAGTCACTCACATCCTTTAAGAATCCAAAAAAATTTTACTCCTACATAAAGATATATCGGCAATGTTGGCGGGAAGATAAGAAAAACAGGGAAATTTCTTTGGATAAACAGTCCCGCCTGGAGCCTTTTCCAAAGGCTGTCAGGCGGGACGAGCGTGCTTTTACGACATTTTTTCTTAAATTTCGAGGGTATTCCAGATCAGCCCAGGCTTTTCAGGTGCCGCAGGAGGACGTTGGAGACATTGTCGCAGGAGGCCTGGATCATCACCGCGCCGATGTTCTGGGCCACGCCAGGCATGCCGTACACCACGGAGGATTCCTTGTCCTGGCCGATGGTGTAAGCGCCCTTTTTCCGCATGGCCAGCAAACCCACGGCTCCATCCTGGCCCATGCCGGTCATGATGATGCCCACCATTTTGCAGGTGACCACATCGGCCATGGATTGGAACATGGCGTCCACCGAGGGGCGGTGGCCGCTGACCTTCTCGCCGGGGACGCAGTTGACGGTGTACCGGGTGCCGATGCGCACCACCCGGCACTGGAGGTCGGCGGGAGCCACCAGGGCCAGGCCCCGGCGCAGCTCGTCGCCGCTCTGGGCCTCCCGCACCTCCATGGCGCACAGGCGGTTCAGGCGCTCGGCGTACATTTTGGTGAAGCCCTTGGGCATATGCTGGACGATGACCATGGGGGGAATATCGGCGGGCAGACGCTTCATCACCGCCAAAGTGGCTTCGGTGCCGCCGGTGGAGGCGCCCAGACCGATGATGACCCGATCCAGATTGGCGCTGGGGCCCAGGTTGGGGATGGCGCCGGTGCCCACCGCCGTACCCGCCGGGGCGGCCGCAGCAGGGCGCGGACGGGCGCTGGAGGCGATGATGACCTTCTGGGTGAGGGCGGCGACAAACGCGTCGGCGCTCTGCTGGTCGTCGGGCTTACGGACAAAGTCCACCGCGCCCACGGCCAGCGCGTCGAACACCTTCAGGTTCAGCGAGGACACCAGGATGACGGGGATGGGGTTGGTGGGCAGATACTGCCTCAAAAAGTCGGGGCCGCTCTGACCGGGCATCTCCACATCCATGGTGATGACGTCGGGCTTGTACTGGGGGATCTTTGCTTTTGCGTCCAATGTGTTGATGGCGAAGCCGACGATCTCAATCCTGGGGTGGGCGGACAGACCTTTGATAATCAGGCTGCGGGCCACCATGGAGTCGTCCACCACCATGACGCGGATCTTTTTATTTGCGTTTGCAGTCATAGGGATTGCCATAAACGGGATGGCCTCCTCTTTTTAAAATACCGGGCCGACCGGCAGGCGCAGGTCGGTCCGGCTGAATTGATTATTTCTGGAACGTGGACGGAGCCAGCCGGCGGTAGGGGCTGTTGGCGCTGAGGTTTTCCGACTTGCTGATGAGCAGGTAGCCGCCGGGGACGGTGTAATCGTAGAACCGGCGGACCAGGGCGTCCTTGGTGGGCTGGTCGAAGTAAATCATCACATTCCGACAGAAGATCACGTCGAACTTCCGGCGGAATTTGATGGGATCCATCAGGTTGAAGGGCTGGAAGATCACGTTGTCCCGCACCTGCTTGCTCACCTGGTACTGCCCGCCGGCCATGGGGACGAAGTACTTCTTTTTCCAGTCGGCGGGGATGGTGTCCGGCAGCTCATAGACGCCTTTCTTGGCGGCGGTCATGGCCCGGTTGGAGATGTCGGTGGCCAGCAGCCGGGTGTCCCACTGGCTGGCCTGGGTGCCCAGGTAGTCGAAGAGGAACATAGTGATGTTATAGGGCTCCTCTCCGGTGGAACAGCCCGCGCTCCAGATGGACAGCGTCTTGTCCTTCTGGTGGCGGTTGACGATGTCGGGGATGATCTGTTTGCAGAACAGATCCAGATGCTCTTTCTCCCGCATGAAGAAGGTATAATTGGTGGTGAGCTTATCCAGCAGCAGGGTAATCAGGTCGTTGTCCTTGGTTTGAATGACCTGGTTGACGAAATCGGTGAAATTGGTGTAGCCCCGCTGCTTCAGAGGGGTGGAGAGACGCCCGGTGATGAGCTGCCGCTTCTGGGTGAGATCAATACCGTAGTTGGTCTGGATGAACTTGACCAGCCGGCTGAAATCGTTGTCCGAGATGGTCAGGGCGGAAAAGGAACTGGAGCCGCCCGCTCCGCTCCCCCCGTTATTCATTGGGCATTAGCTGCTCGCTGTCCAGCACCATCATGGTGCCGGAGCCGTCGGGCAGGGAACACATCCCGGACACCAGCATCTGGGTGCTGTTGGCGGGCATGGGGAGGATATTGGCCTTGGGGATGTCCAGCATCTGATCCACGCCGTCCACCAGGAGGCCAAGCTGCACGTCGTCCAGGTTGATGACCACCACCAGGCTGTCATCCTCCCGGGCCTCCATCCCCATTCGGGCGCATATGTCCAGGATGGGAATCATCTGGCCGCGCATATTGATGATGCCCCGGATGAAGTTGGGCACCATGGGCAGATAGGTGATGACCTGGTTGTTCAGGATTTCCACCACGTCCTCAGCCGCCACGCCCAGCTTCAGATGGCCGGCCATGAAAATGAGGTATTTCTGGGAGTCCACCGCGTCGTCTACGGTATTTAGGGCTTCCATCTCGTCCTCACGGGCGAACATGATTTCGTCGTTCATATCTTCATCTCTCCTTCTCACATACCCCGGGCGGCGGTGTACAAATTGGCCACGTCCAGAATGATGCTGATGCTGCCGTCGCTGCGCAGGGTGCAGCCGTTGATGCCAAAATTCTTGATATTGTAGCTGTTCACGTAGGCGGGCAGCTGCTTGACCACCACCTGCTGCTGGCCCAGCAGCTCATCTACGAACAGGCAGTAGGAGTGATCGCCGGACTCCAGCCAGATGAGTACGCCGTCCTCAATATCGGTGCAGCCGCTCTGGAGCTGATACAGCTCCCTGGCCCGGACAATGGGATAGAAATTGCCCTGAACCTTGATGATCTCGCCGCTGCTGGAGTCGTGGATGACGTCCTTGGCGGACACCTTCATGGTGGACAGGATGTTGTTGATGGGAATGGTGAAGATGGAGCCGCCCACCGACACCTCCATGCCGTCCATAATGGCCATGGTCAGCGGGATGCGGATAGTGGTGGTCATACCGTGGCCCAACTGGCTGGAGATGGTCACGCTGCCGCCCAGCTCCTCCACGCCCTTTTTCACCACGTCCATGCCCACGCCCCGGCCGGAGTATTCGGTGACCTCGGTGTTGGTGGAGAAACCGGGAGCCAGCAGGAAGTTGAGGATGTCCTTGTGGCTGTACTCCACGTCGGGGGAGGCGATGCCCTGGCGGATGGCCTTGGCCAGCACCGCCTCGTCGTTGACGCCCCGGCCGTCGTCGATGATCTCGATGATGACCTCGCTGCCGGTGTCCCGGGCGGACAGGATGATCTCGCCCACCGGATCCTTGCCGGCGGCGACGCGCTCCTCCTGGGTTTCCTCGATGCCGTGATCCATGGAGTTGCGGACCATGTGCATGATGGGGTCGCCGATGGAGTCCACGATGGTCTTATCCACCTCGGTGTTCTCGCCGATGAGGGTGAGCTTGCACGGGCGGTTGAGCTTCTTGGTCATGTCACGCACGATGCGGGTCATCTTCTGGAACACGCCGGACACGGGAACCATGCGCAGGGACATGGACACGTCCTGAAGCTCGTCGGTGAGCTTGCGCAGCTGCCGGGCGGACTTGGAGAAGGCGTCCAGGTTCAGCCCCTTCAGATCGGGGGAGGAGGTGACCATGGATTCGGTGATGACGATCTCGCCCACCACGGCGGACAGTTGATCCAGCTTGGACAGGTTGACGCTGATCAGCGTCTCCTTGGGGTGCTGCTGCTGTTGCTGCTGGGCTGCGGCGGGGGCTGCCGCCCGCGCGGGGGCTGCCGCGGCGGGAGCGGGCTCCCCGGCTGCCGCGACGGCGGGCTTGGTCTCAGCGGGCTTGGCCTCGGGGGGCGGGCAGTCATAGGGCTGGTAGCCCTGCACCGATCCCACGCCCTTGACCACAGAGATGGCGCTGTTGCGCATCTCGGCGGTCTTGAACATCAGGTGGAAGCCGTTGTCAATGATGCTCTCGGAGGTAGAGGGGTCGTTCTCCACGTTGGCGGGCTCGAAGGTAAAGTCCTCATCAGCCACCACGTCCTTCACGGCGGTGACCACCATGAAGGCCCGCAGGCTCTCCATGCCGCAGCCTTCCTCGAAGTTCACCCGCAGCCCGCAGGGGAAGCCGTCAGCCGCGGCGGCGGGAGCCGCCGGAGAGGGGGCCGCCTGCCCGGCGGGGGACGCTGCGCTGGCGGAGGCGGCAGGAGCGGCGGCCTCCGCCGGCACATCCTCTCCCTTAATTTTAGCGATTAGGGTATTAATATTTGACAGGAAGCTGTCGATATTCTTATCAAGAGGCTCGCCTGCTTCCACCTTTTCGACCTCGCCCCGGAAGAAGTCGATGGACTGGAACACCACATCAAACAGCGCCGGGCGGTTTTCCTCGGAGACCACGGACATGGTGCCTTCCCGGATGATGAAGAACATATCCTCGATCCGGTGGGCCACCGTGGCCAGAGTGTCGAACTCCATCATGGCGGAAGAGCCCTTGATGGTGTGCATGACGCGGAAGATCTCGTTCACGTTCTCCTGCGAGAAGGTGTCCACCTTTTCCGCTTCAAGGATGATGGTCTCCAGCTGCTCCAGCAGGCTGGTTGTCTCATAGATGTACATATCCAGGATTTCGTTTCCGCTGCCCATAAAAAGCACCACCTCAGTAAATATCTTTTATCTTTACTATTATCGGCAGGACGCGGGTGAAAATTAAGTAGGTTTTCTAAGTTTTATCTCAGGGGTGTGAAAAAATGCCTGATCTTTTGGGAGTGACCAACCCGATACCGGGTCATGACAATACGAATAGCATTACCAACCGCAACATTCCCATCTCCCCGAACAATACTCAGGTTCAGAACATCCCTGATCCCTCCCGGGTGACGGGGGCGGACAACCGTACCGAGCAGCAGGATGCCAGCCAGGCCGGCGGGCAGGTCCGGTACGACTCCAACTTCCAGACCTTTATCCAGCAGCTGCGCCAGACCCAGGACTTGACGGGCACCCTGTCCCGCCTGATGCTCCGGGAGGGGACGTCGGTGGTCTCGGGCATGAGCGAGGGCATCGCCGAGGAGATGTCCCAGGCGATGGAGATGCTGAAGATGGACGAGGGCCAGTTGCTCCAGTTCCTCAGCGCCCAGATGAAGGCGGGAACCCGGTTCGGCGGGGCGCTGTTCGCCCTGCTGCGAAACGCCTATGCCCGGGCGGACGCGGACGGGGTCCGGCTGGATATTCTGAATTTTTTGAAGAACTACAGCGACTACTCCTCCACCGGCCATCTGGAGGGCAACCTGCTGCGCAACCTGGCCAATATGGCCAACGCCATGCCCGCCAGCTGGGGGGATCAATTGCGCCAGCTGCTGGCCCAGCTGGAAAACGGCATCGCCGCCGGAGACCGGCAGGGGAACATCAACCTTTTGCAGCAGCAGGTGTTCCCCCTCATGTCCTCCTACGTCAGCCAGACCCACGACCTGGGCACCCCCCGGGAGCTGATCAGCCTGCTGGCGCTGGATCTGGCCCGGTACGAAAACGGTTCGGAAGATAAGCTCCAGGAGGCCTTCCATCAGCTCACCGGATATGGTACACTGAAGGGGATGCTGGGAAACATCGACGGCCCTGCCCTGCTGAAGCTGCTCCAGAGCAGTCAGGCAAAGATGTCCTCCGCCACCCAGTTTGCCGATCATTTGGCCGCCGCCGCCGCCCGGGCCCTGCGGGGAGAGGGCAGCGCCGAGGTGCAGGAGGTGTTCCGCAACCTGGTGTCCTCCATCCTCATCAACGAGAGCGTGTATATGCCCTTGGCCCACTTCTTGATCCCGCTGGAGATGGACGGGAAGATGCTGTTTTCCGAGCTGTGGGTGGACGCCGACGCGGAGGAGAAGAAGGGCGGCAAGGGCCAAGGCGAGAAATGCATGAGGTTCCTCTTTAAAATAGATGTGCAGAACGTGGGCCTGTTCGATGTGGTGCTCACCAACCGGGAGCGGGAGGTGGACGTCATGGTGGCCTGCCCCGAGACGGTGGCCCCCTTCTCCAAGCAGGTGGAGCAGACCATCTCCCAGATCCTGACGCGCAACGAGCTGACCCCCGCCGGGATCAGCGTGCGGAAAATGGAGCGCCCGATCACGCTGACCGAGGTGTTCCCCAAAATTTTTGAAGGGAAGAACAGTGTCAATGTCAAGGTATGACGGCAGGCGGAATCCGTCCAAGAAGGCGGTGGCCCTCCAATACGAGGCGGGGAACAACGCGCCGGTGATCGTGGCCTCCGGCATGGGATATATGGCGGAAAAGATCGTGGAGGTGGCCGCCGACAGCGGCGTGCCCATCTATGAGGACAACTCCCTGGCCACCATCCTCACCCAGTTGAAGCTGGGCCAGGAGATCCCCGAGGAGCTGTACAGGGCCATTGTGGAGATCTATGTGTACTTTTTGCACTTCGATCCCAATAAGGTTGAGGAGGGCGCCAAACCCAAGCCGGCGCCCCAGGCCGCGGGCGGCGGCGATCAGGCGGAACAGGAGAGATGAGGATGGAGCAGACTTTATATCTGATGCTGGACAGCAAGAATAACCCCATTGCCAGGGGGCGCATCCAGGGGAAAACAGACGGCCCGTTCTGGCAGATCCAGGTGGAGGACGGCAAGATCGACGAGATTTTGGAGCACAAGCGGCTGAAACTGCTGTCCATCATGGACACCGGGCCCTCCTATGAGGGCATCATTGTGCGCAGCCGCAACGATATGATCCAGCTGGAGGTCACCAAGCTCACCCCCGAGGCCGGGGATATGCGCAAGAACCTGCGGGTGATCGTCCGGTTCAAAAGCTTTATCTACCCTGTCAGCGGCCGCTGGAGGGGGCGGCGGGTCGTGGAGTCCAACGACCTGAGCTGCGGCGGCATCGCCTTCTTCACCGACAACAGCCTCCAGATTGGGGAGCGGCTGGAAGTTGTTATCCCTGTGACCAGCCAGCCGCTGGTGGTGCAGTGCGAGCTTCTGCGGATGCGCCCCACCGAGCGCTCGGACATCCTGTACGCCGCCAAGTTTGTGGACTTGTGCAACGATGAGGAGACGCTGCTGCGGGAGGCGGTGTTTAACCTCCAGCTGCGGGGCAGGCCCAAGCCGTCTGAATACGACGCTTAATGGGGACGGTCGGACGGAGCCGATCCGTCCGGCTTCCCTTTCACAATAGATCAACAGCAGACACGGATAGGCGCGCTCCGCCGCGCCGGAAAGGAACGGTCACATTCATGAGCAAGCAACCCAAGAAATCTACGATCCGAAACTGGCTGCGCCGGGGGCTGTCTGGCATCCTGTCCCTGGCGCTGATCCTTGCCCTGCTGCCGGGGACGGTACTCCCCGTCCAGGCCGCCCACTGGGCCATGCCCTACGCCCAGAAGCTGGTGGAGTGGGGCGTCATGCGGGGCGACAACGGCAACCTGGCTCTGGAGCGCCCCATCACGCGGGCGGAGTTCGTCGCCATGATGAACCGCGCCTACGGCTACAAAAGCCTAGGCGAAATGCCGTTCCCGGACGTGCGGACCAGTGATTGGTATTATCAAGACATCAACATTGCCTATAATATGGGCTATTTCAAGGGCGCTTCCGGCTATGCCCTTCCCAGGGCCAACCTGACCCGGGAGATGGCCGCTGTGATGCTGACCCGGAACATGATGCTCCAGGAAAACGTGGGCGAGGGGCTCCAGTTCAGAGACAGCCGCTCCCTCAGCGAGTGGAGCCGGGGTCTGGTGGGCGCCGCCGCCGACATGGGCATCATCGGCGGATATTCGGACGGCAGCTTCAAGCCAAAGCAGAACATCACCCGGGGCGAGGTGGCCTCCATGCTGGTGAAGGCCATCGGCACCATGGTCAACACCGAGGGTGAGCATACTCTGGGCGACGTGTACGGCAACGTCACCGTCAATACCGCCGGGGTGACGCTGAGAAACGGCACCATCGCCGGCAACCTCTATCTCACCGGCGGCATCGACCTGGGCGATGTGGTGCTGGAGAACGTCAACGTGCTGGGTGAGATCATCGTCAGCGGCGGCGGCGAGAGCCACTCCTCCCAGAGCAGCGTCACCCTGCGCAACGTGACGGCCAAGTCCATGAGTGTGGACAGCATCAGCAACCAGTTTGTCACCCTCCGGGCCGAGGGTATCACTGACATCGGCACCACCACCGTGCGCACCAACGCCTATGTGGACGATTCCTCTCTGCCCGGCTTTAACGGGCTGGGCATGATTATTCAGGACGGCGGCGGTCTGCTCCAGTTGGCGGGCAACGTGAAGGAAGTGTGGAACAAGACCCCCAACTCCGAACTCCAGGTGGTGCAGGGTTCCGCCAATAAGATCACCATAGACGAGCACGCCACCAACTCCTCTGTCCTTGTGGACGGCGACGCCCAGGTGGACAGCCTGAACCTGGACGTGGCCACCAAGGTCACCGGCGAGGGTGACATCAAGAACCTGAACGTGGGCGCCGCGGGCACCACTGTGGAGCAGCTCCCCGACGACATCACCATCCGTCCGGGCATCACCTCCGACATCAACGGCTCCACCATGAACAGCGCCCAGGCCGCCGAATCCTCCGCCGACCCCAGGCTGCTGGCGGGCTATCCCAAGGTGAAGAACATCGCCCCCAACTCCGCCGAACTGGTGTTCAGCACCAATAAGGCGGGCACGGTCTACTGGGCGGTCACCGCCGTGTCCGACGGCTCGGTGAGCGAGGATGACCTGATCGAGCCGCCTGTCTATGGCGGAAAGATCCTCAAGTCCGGCTCCGTCAAAATAACCTCCAGCAAAACCGAGGTCAAAGCGCCCTCCCTCACCGGACTGACCCAGGCCGGCTCCTACTATGTCAGCGCCGTCTTTGTGGATAACCGGGGCACCCATAGCCCTGTGAAGGTCACCGCCTTTAGCACTCCGGACGGAACGACGCCCGCCTTTACATCCGGCCCCAAGATCTCCAGGAACACCACCGAGGTGGCACAGGTCACCGGTATGCCCAACAAGAGCTGCCTGCTCTATTACGCGCTGCTGCCCAAGGGAGCCACCGCCCCCACCGCCGCGGAGTTCAAGGCCAACGCCGTGCGCGGCAATCTGGGTTACGGTATGCGGGATGTGATGAAGAACACCAACATCACCGTCAATGTGAACGACCGTCCGTTGGATCAGGAGACCGATTATGTGGCCTACCTGTGGCTCACCGACTACGACGGAGCCAAGAGCTCCCGGGTGTACTCTGTCCCGTTCAAGACCCCGGACGAGCGCGCCCCGGTCATCACCAGAACCCGGGAGGGCACTGCCACTGAGACCACCGTTGAGATGAACGTCACGGTGGACGAGGCATCCACTGTCTATTGGACCATCATCCCTGAGGGTGAGCAGTATGAGGCCGCTTTCGAGGAGCGGGACGTGGGCGGTGCGTTCGATCCCAACGACAAGACGCTCCAGATCAAGATCGGCATGACCAGCGCCAAGGGCAATCCCCTCAAGGCCAGCAATGTGAGGGTCGGCGCCGCTCAAGTCAATGCGGAAGTGCTCATCAGGGCGACCGGCCTGGACAGCGCCAAGACCAACACCTCCTCGTACGTCATATACATGGTGGCGAAGGACGCGGCGGGCAACTACTCCAAGGTGGAGAAGGCCACCGTGCACACGGTGGACAGGACCGCCCCCAAGCTGCTGCGCCAGGAGTTCACCATCCCGGACAGCAGCGACCCGAGAAGCCCTGTGGCCGACAGTGCCATCCGGCTGGTGTTCTCTGAGAACATCCAGGGAGGCGCGACTGCCAAGGAGAGCTTCCGCAAGCTGTATGAGGCAGTGGAGAAGGCTGTCACAGACGGGGACAAGGAGGCGGAGGCGAGAGCCCGCACCGCGTGGGGTGAAGCCCTGCATGCCTATATGCCGCTGTGCATGGGATACATCCCCGCCCAGAGCGTCCGTGTGGAGGAAGCGCCCTCCTGCGACAGCTACAGGAAGCCTGAGGGGGAAAACGTCGTCCAGCCCACCAAGGCGGTCGGCAACTGGGTCATCAACTACGGCTACGCCGAGATCGAGCCCACCACCGACGGCACCCTGAAAATCCTCTTCCCCACGGTGAAGGACGAGGATGGGAATGTACTGCCCACCAGCGCCCTGAACCTCCAGAGCGGCGCCACCTATCACTTCGAGATGAAGGACATCCGGGACGCCTCTATGCAGGTCAATCCGCTGGACATCGACCGCACCAAGGAGCCCCCCGCGTTCACCGTGGCCTTCGGCAAGGTGCGGCTGGAGTGGCGGAGCGAGACGGAAATCCAGGTCGGCGGCAGCCCCGTGGCAATCGACTACAACTTTACCGTGACCCCGGATAACGTAAGCCAGATGGCCGACACCTGGTACAGCGACCTGCTGATCGGCTCGGACACCTCCATGACCTTCACGCTCTACTCCCGCCCGGCCGGCGGCAATTGGTCGGAAGTGGGACAGATGAAGCTGGAGAACGTGGGCATCCAGCAGAACCAGTGGGTGTACAAGAGCCTGGCCTGGTGGTTCAACGATGTGGACAATGTCAACTCGTCGGTCACGTTCAACAACGCCGACCTGACAGCGACCCAGCCGGGCAGATTCGCGTTCGTGAACAAGATGGAGGCCATGGAGTACGCCATCCATGTGGATGTGCTCGGCGGTGAGAGCGACCGCAGCGTGTGGAGCGGCCCGGTGACCATGAAGATCTACGCCATCGCGGGTACACAGAAGGAGCTGTCGTCCACCGGATCCGGCGCGGCCAAACAGGGCAACGACTCCACCTATGAGAAGTGGATCGGGGAGACCGCCGATGTCCAGGAAATCGGCTACGATGTGTCCCACACCAGCGTCAGGCACCTGGACATGGAGAACCCCTTCCCCTATCAGAAAGCGCCTAAGATCCAGACGAGCCGCGGCTTCCCCTCTATCGATACTTATGACACCACCGTGGATATCACCCTGAACCTGGATGCCAAAGGGCGGGTCTACTGGATGCTGATGCCCCTGAGCGGCCTGAGGGGAACAGAGAATGACTACAACGGCACCCTCACCGACGAGAAAGTGCAGACAGTCACCAACTATACGCCCGCCGCACTGGATACGGCAACCCAAACGGCCCCCATCCCGCTGAAAGATATCCCGATCATGTACCACGATAAGGCGTGGAACAAGGGTACTTCCACCGTGGTGGATGAGCTGCGGGTGACGAGCCGCCTGGTGAACGATGGTGAGATGTGGAAGCTGATTACTGGGGAGGCCACCGTGCCCTGGGCGGGGGTTCAGTACGGCCAGGTGCCCACCCAGACCAACCAGTGGTTGACCACGAGGGATATGCCGACCTTCACCATCCAGAATCTGAATCCCAACACGGTGTATCTGCTGTGTATGATCACCGAGAACGACTCCAATGTATTTGACAAAACGGCGTACTGCTACCGCTTCACCACAGAGATGGCCTCCCGCCCGTACTTCGACCTGTCCGGCTCCGGCGCAATGGTCACCGCCGAAACCAAAGGGACGGCCAATATGCACTTCTTCGTGATGCTGGGCACTCAGGGCGACTTCAGGAATCCCTTCAACGGCTACGCGGAGAATGATTGGGAGAAAGCCGCCGCCGGTGGGAATTCGGACGGATATGAATTCGCGTTCCCCACGGGCGTTTCCGCCGCGACAATGACCGTGCTGGATGCCATGACCACAAAATGCTATCAGGTGGTGGGCAGCACCAGGGAATACGTGGGCAGCGTGTTCGACATCTTTGCCATACCCTCGACACAGGGAAAGGATCACTTCGCAGATATTATCAGGAACCAAGCGGCAGGCAGCGGTAATAGCGACTATATCTGGAGTACCGCCACCCGAGGCTACCCGTACACGATTACCGGGTCGGGCAACCAGTTCAACTGCGAGACCAGGAGAGGCCCCGGAGATCGAACCAGCTGTAACGGCACCAATATGAACTCCACATTCACCTATACCATCGTGGCTATGGCTGAGTCGACGGACGGCAAGAGCTCCCAGCCGGCCTTCCGGGCCTGGGCCCCCCTGTCGGTGAGCGACAATACGCCGCCCAAGATCCAGAACAGCGGCTGGACCGACTTTGAATGGAATGCTGCCGGCAACGTAGCGGCCGGATCGACGTTCGTTATCCAGTTCACTGAGCCGATATTTGCCTACTATGGCAATACCATCCACCCGATCGACACCTGTCAATTGCTCAATCAGGTTCACAGCAATCAACTGGATCTGGACAAGGCGGGTACCTGGGTCTCGGTGCCGCAGTTGACGAGTGGCGTAAACCGGCTGGTGCCTGTTGCCACTACGGCACATACGATTCATCCGGCGGCGCAGACAACCACCTCGATCACCCGTATCGAATTCACGGTTCCAACCGGCCAGGTGTTGACGCCGGGGCCATGGACTCTCCAGGTAGGGGGATCCGATGGATATGAGGTGGCGGACAAGGCGGGCAATGGCGGCGCCAACGGGGTAAGATACCTGACGATCACGGTCACGGTACCCGGGGGGCAGACCGCAGGCAGTGCAGAACGGCCCACCATCACTACCAACTGGGACTGACGCATAGACACACACCCCGGGAGCGGGCGGAACCCGCCCGCTCCCGCCCTTTTTTGAAAGAATGAATCGCAAAGGAGTCCTGATTCATGAAGCATACGCTATTGCGCCGCCTGAGCGCGCTGGCCCTGGCATGGGTTCTGGCGCTGTCCATGGCGGTTACGCCCGCCATGGCGGCAAATCCGACTTCTATCAGAATCATGCTGGACGGGAAAGTGGTCACGGGAACCACCATCACTGTGAAAGAGCAGGAATTGATAAAGCTGGAATGTGTCGATCAAAGCGGTAACCCAGCCAACGTCGTCTGGAGCAAAGATGGAACAGGGGTGACCATCAACCAGAGTGGTGGCGTTCGCGGCAAAACACCGGGAACCACCACCACAATCATCGCAACGGTGGTGGATGAGAACGGCGGGGAGGTCACGGCCGCCTGCTCAGTCACCGTCGAGGGGCCTGTCCCCGTCACCGGTGTGACGCTGAGCCAGACGGAGCTGCTGCTCATCAAGGGCGAAACGGCTGTGCTCACCGCCACCGTGATCCCCGCTGACGCCGACGACAAGACGGTGAAGTGGAGCAGCGACAACGAGAGCGTGGCCACTGTGAAAGACGGCCTGGTCACCGCCATCGACGCCGGGAGTGCTGGGAGCCGGGCCAGCGCAACCATCACCGCCACGGCGGTGGACAAAAACGGCGACCCCATCATAGGCGCCGACGGCAAGGAGATCACGGCCACGTGTAAGGTGTCGGTGGGCATCCGCCCCCGCTGGTTCTCCATATTGAATCTGCGGCAAAATCCGGTGCCCAGCGGCGACCTGCTGGATCTGGGCCTGACGGAAGACAGTGCCCCCAAGCGTTTGACCATTGTCCCGGATCCTACGGAAGCGATTTTTACCTATGACAGCGTAAAGTGGGAGGTGCTGGACCCAAAGACGGGACAACCGGACCAGTCCGTCATCCGGGTGGTCAAGGATCCGGCGAGCATCGACAAGACCGGGTGTTCCGCCGTGGCAACGGTGGTGGGCCCGGGCACGGCCAAGCTCGTCGTGACCTCCGGCGACACCGAGGGCAGGTGGGATCTGACGGTTTCAGGTATCACCCTGCAGGGCGATATCAGGACGATTCAGGACGGCAAGCTCACCCTGCGGGAGGGCGACGTGGAAACGCTGCTGGTAAATCGCTTTGGCAGCGCGCGTACCGCCACTGGCAACATCATCTGGTATTCTTCCAACGATTCCATCGTGTCCGTTAATAACAGCGGTAAGCTCACCGCCCGTGCGCCGGGCACTGTCAAGGTGACTGCCGGCCTGGTGGGTTACGCCGACGCTGAGGTGACCGTCACCGTACAGGAGGACGTCTCCGGCCTGATCCAGGTGGGCCAGCAGATCACAGCGGGCAGTTCGGTCAATCTGGCCACCGCCTCCGCCACTGTACGCGACCCGGAAACCAATCAGGTCAAGTTTTCCGGCACCATCTCCAGCGTTTTGAACTCCATCGCCCAGTATAACACCGGCAGCGGGCTGAGCTACATCAACAACCTGTCCGTGGCCACCAGCCAGGGCATCCTCCACGACAACCACCGCTCTGAGGCGGACACAGGGGCGGGCGTGGGCAGCATGGATCGCTATTACCTGCACGGCAATACCGCTCTGGGGCAGACACCCCTGTCCGACCTGTCCTTCGTGGCGAAAAATACGTTTTCGGGCACCGCCGACATCAGCTATACCGGCTGCACCGTTGACAACCAGTTCTTCTCCGGCACCATCCGGGTGACGGTGGGGGCGGCCAACGATGTATTTTACACCGCTGTGGCCGGTCAGCCCCTGTCCTTCCAGGCGGACGATTTCAACCGCATCTGCCAGAGCAAGCAGGGCGGCCGGAGCCTGAACTATATCACCTTTACGCTGCCCCAGGCAAGCTGGGGCGAGCTGAGGTATGACTACAACGGGCCCACTCACCCGGGCCAGGCCGTCACCAGCGGCACCCAGTATTACCGCACCCGGACTCCCAGCCTGGATCGGGTCAGCTTCATCCCGTCCAGCACCTGTCCCAGTTCGGTGGCCATCGCCTACCGGGGGATGGACGCCAACGGGGGCACCTACTCCGGTGTGGTGACCATCAGCGTCACCAAGCAAAACGGCGGGAACAGCTTATCCGACGTACACTTCAGCGGCCTGCGGGAAGGGCGGGTGGCGTTTAACGCCAGCGCGTTCAATCTTGCCTGTTATAACACCATCGGCGAACAGCTGTCCTACGTGCGCTTTGGCTCTCTGCCCGCTGCCAGCGAGGGCACGCTGTACGTCAACTACTGGGCCGCCGGCAGCTACGGCGGCATAGCCAGCCCCAACACCAGCTACTATGCCAGCGGCGCGCCCGGCCTGAGCACGCTGTCCTTCGTGTCCTCCTCGACGGCTCCCAGCCAGGTGGCCATTCCCTATACCGGCTACGGGGCGAGAGGCACTGTGTACACCGGTATGGTGTACATCGACCTGGACGAGGCCAACCGGACGGGCCTCCGGTACAGCGTCAGCAGCGGCAAGACGGTATCCTTCAACGTCAACGACTTCAACAACGCCTGCATCAACGCCACGGGAGCCAGCCTGAACTATGTGCGCTTCTCCACGGCGCCCACCACCGCTCAGGGCTATCTGCGCTACCGCTATATGACCGGCAGCAACTATGGCACTGTATCTACCTCCACCCAGTGCTACCGCGTCAACCCCAACTCCTCGAGTTCGACTGTGCTGATCGGCAACGTCTACTTCCAGGCCAATACCGGCTATGTGGGAACGGTGACGCTGCCCTATACCGGGTACAATACCAACGGCGTATCCTTTACGGGCGAAGTGGTCATCCAGGTCACCCCCAACACCATCACCTACACTGGTACCAACGCCAACCCCCTGCAGGTCAGCGCTTCTGACCTGTCCAGCGCGTGCAGCGGGCTGACAAGGAATCCGCTGTCCTACATCACGCTGAACAACCTGCCCTCCACCTCCGCCGGACGGCTGTATGTGGGGTATACCAAGCTGGGCACCGGGACCCCGGCCAACACCGGCACCCGGTACTATGTATCCAGCAGCCCCAGCATCAGTCAGCTCAGCTTTGTCCCCCGGGGCCGGTATACGGGCCAGGTGGAGGTGGGCTACACCGCGGTGAGTACCAGCGGGGAGCAGGTCACCGGGCGGATCGTCTTTAACATTGTGGCGGCTACCGGCTCCAGCTATTTCCGGGATATGGGCAACTACGTCTGGGCCGCTTCCGCCGTGGACTATCTGAACCGGAACGGCGTGGTGAACGGCATAGGCAACAACCGCTTTGGGCCGAACCAGTACATCCTGCGGCGCGACTTTATCCTGATGCTCAGCCGGGGCTTCAGCTTCCCCGCCGCGGGGACCTACAGCTTCCCTGACGTGCCGATGAACTCTTATTATGCCTCGGCGGTGGCCTCCGCCAAATATCTGGGCATTGTGCGGGGATCGGGCGGGTATTTCCTGCCGGCCAGCGCCATCACCCGGGAGGACGCCATGGTGATGGTGTATAACACGCTGATCAAAATGGGGAAAAACCCGGGCAGCGGCGGCACCGCGCTCCTGACCCAGTTTTCCGATTACCAGTTGGTGTCCAGCTATGCCAGAGACGCGGTAGGCGCCCTGGTGCAGATGGGCGCGGTGACGGGCAGCAACGGCAGACTGAATCCCAAAGCCCCCATCACCCGGGCGGAGGCGGCGGTCATTCTGCATTTTGTCCTGACAATGTGAGGCTCCGCATGGAGGCAAGACAAGAAAGGGGGGCAGAGGCATGAATGCGGCATCCCAGACAGGCCAGACGGTTCCATTGGAGCAGGTGCTTGGCTCCGGCGGGCGCCGGGGCGCGGCGGTGGAAGTGATGACGCCGGAAAACCGCCTGCTCTTTGTGGGCAAGATCGAAACCATCCAGGAGGGCGCTGTGTGCATCCGGGACACCAACGACGATACGCTGCCCATGGTGCTGGTCAATAAGGATCTCAAGCTGCGGTTCTTCACCGACCAGGGCAGCGTTGTACTCCAGGGGAAAGTGTGCGGCAGCACCATGCGGATGTGGAAGGTGGACCGGCTGCGCAGCGCGTTTACCCATGAGCACCGGGCCTTTTTCCGCCAGAGCATCAGCGTGGAGATCATGGCCCAGTGCGGCAAGCGCCTTGCCAGGGGCGGCCCGCCCAATGTACTGTTTCCCTGCCAGGTGCTGGACATCAGCGCCGGGGGTATGCTCCTTGGCAGTAAGGAAATCTATACCGAGGGCGACCTCCTGTTGGTCACGGATATCCCGCTTTTGGCGGACGCGCCCACGTTCAGCTTCAACTGCTTGGTCCGCCGAAGCGGGGCATGGAATAAGGGTATAGTCCGCTACGGCTGCCAGTTTGTGGCGCTGAGCGCCAGGGATCAGGATCGCCTGCTCCAGGCCATCTTTGCCATCCAGCGGGAAGAAATCCGAAAGCGAAAAAGTGTTTAGTATTTCCGGCGTCTTTGGGCCGGAACAGATGAACAACAAGCGGCCCTGTCTTCCGCGTGCGGCGCGGGGGACAGGGCTGCTTGTTGTTTTTTACAAATGAACAGTGGGAAAAATGAGATTTTTGTCTAATTTGGATTCTTAAGACTGATAATCTCCCAGTATTCAGGGGAAATGCGGAAGAAATATTGTTCAAAAATCCTCTTGCTTTCCGCGCTGAAGCCGCTATAATAGTGCGAAAGCTGGGGCGGCACTGTGCCCCAGGGAGGCTATCCTATTCACCCCACCCCCCTTGGAAGGAGGAAATTACTATGACCAAAGATCTCACCACAGGCAGCCCTATGCGGCTGATTCTGGGCTTTACCCTGCCCACCCTGTTCGGACTGCTGTTCCAGCAGCTCTATAATATGGTGGATGCCATGATCGTGGGCAAGCTGCTGGGCGCTCAGGCGCTGGGCGCGGTAGGCTCCACCGGCTCCATCAACTTTTTCATCATCGGCTTCTGCTTGGGCGTGTGCAGCGGCTTCGCCATCCCCGTGGCCCAGCGGATGGGCGCCAAGGACTATCCCCAGATGCGCCGGTATGTGGCCAACGCCGCCTATCTGTCCGCCGCCATTGCCCTGGCGCTGACGGTGACCACCGGCATCTTCTGCCGGAATATTCTGGCCGCGATGCACACCCCCGCCGACCTCTTTGACGATGCCTACGCCTATATCTTCATCATCTTTATGGGCATTCCCGTGGTGTTCCTCTACAATCTGCTGGCCGGCATCATCCGCTCCCTCGGGGACAGCAGGACGCCGGTGTATTTCCTGGCGCTGTCCGCCGTGCTGAATATCGGCTTGGATTTGATTTTCATTCTGATTTTCCGCGCCGGGGTGGCCGGGGCGGCCATCGCCACGGTGCTGTCCCAGGCGGTGTCCGGCGCGGCCTGCCTGAGACATATGGTGAAGAAGTTCCCCATACTCCGGGTGACTCGGGAGGAGCGGCAGCCTGACTGGGCAGCCTGCAAGGGCCTGTGCGCCATGGGCCTGCCTATGGGGCTGCAATACTCTATCACCGCCATCGGTTCCATTGTGCTCCAGACCTCTGTCAACGCTCTGGGCAGCGTCTACGTGTCGGCGGTGGCCACGGGCGGCAAGCTGTACCAGCTGCTGGCCTGCCCCTTCGACGCCATGGGCGCGGCCATGGCCACTTACTGCGGCCAAAACGTGGGGGCCAACCGGCTGGATCGGCTTTCCCAGGGGGTGCGCTCCTGCTCTCTGCTGGGGCTGGGCTACGCCCTCGCGGCCTTTGGGGCGATGCTCCTGTTTGCCCCCCGGTGCGCCATGCTGTTCCTCAGTGCCGACGAGCCACAGCTTGAGCTGCTGCTGGCCCTCACCACCCGGTATATCATCATTCTGACCGCGTTTTTCTTCCCCCTGGCCCTGGTGAACATCCTGCGCTTCTCCATTCAGGGTATGGGCTTCGGCACCTTTGCCATCCTGGCGGGTGTGCTGGAGATGATTGCGCGGACTGTAGTGGGACGCTTCTTCGTACCCGGCCTGGGTTACACCGCCGCCTGCTTTGCCTCCCCGGCGGCGTGGATCTGCGCCGATCTGTTCCTCATCCCCGCCTGCCTGGGCTGCATCGCCTACCTGCGCCGGCGCAGCCCCATCGCCTCTCTGGAGACCATCTCCAGGGGAATGGCGTCCACCGCCAAAGCGTAAAAAAAGAGCTTCGGGATCTTCCCGAAGCTCTTTCTTTTTGCGGTCACGCCACGGCGGAGAAGGGTTTGCCGGAATCCTGCTCCTGTTCCTGCTGCGAATCCGCCTGCTGGTCGTTGTTGGCCTTGGTAATGGTGCGGGTCGTGCCGCCGGAGACATACACCTTGCCGCACTCCGGGCAGATGTCGGTGTGGTAGGTGACGGACTGGCTGACTACCTTGCGATCCTCCCGCTGGGCTTTGGACTGTTCCCGGACTACGTGCTCGTTCTCATGGCCGCGCACGGCGGAGGCCGCCTGGTCGGGTCCGATATGGGTGGGGGTCTTGAAGGACACGCCGGGGTCGTCCGAGCCGTCCTGGTACTTGCGCTCCTTGCAGGTCTGGCACTCGCCCTCCTCCATGACCTCCTGGGCGCTCTTGGACTCGCCAAGGGCAGGGGTTTCCGCTGCCCCCTCGTCATCCTTTGCGCCGGGCAGTTTGGGCATCTGGGCCTTCTCAGCGTCAGCGGCCTGGGCCGCGCCGGCCTGCTGGGCCGTGTCGCCGGGGGACTGGATGCGCATCCGCACCGCCATCTCCGCCGGGTCGGAGCCGAACCGCAGCAGGCCCGCCTGGGCGGGATCCTCCTGGGAGCTGACGGGACGCACCGGGGTGACGGGCTGGACGGGGGTGTCGGGCTGGTGAACCTTTTGGGCGGTCATCACCAGGGAGCGCTGAGCACCCTGGGCCTTGTCCGCGCCCTGGGCGGCGCGGTTTGCGTAAGACGCGCCGTAAGCACCGTATGTAGAATAGGGGTTATACCCGGAAATTGCGTTCAACATCATGCTCACCTCAGAAGAGCGGCCCTGTCCAATCTGGATGGACAAAATTTACTATTATCATTATAACGCGATTGGCCGGGTATTTCAAGAGCCGTCTGCCCGCCGGACGGGATTTTTTCCGTGGTTTGGGCGCGGAAGCCGCTCCGGCGCACAGAAACAGGCAACGGGCGCTGGCAGTCATGGGAGAGCTGTGCGAAAACTGGGCGATTTTTTGGCGAGCTGCTCCCATTCACATTTAATTTACATCTGGACTATTGACAATTTTGGGGGGTGGTGGTACATTAGGGTTAGCACTCGAGGATACGGAGTGCTAAATCCTTGAGAGGAGGAGGCCGCTTGGAGCTGAGCGAACGCAAGAAGAAAATTTTGCGCGCTGTGGTGGAAAGCTATATCCAGACGGCGGAGCCGGTGGGCTCCAAGGCACTGGCGGCGATGGCGGGCCTGAAGGTGTCCTCCGCCACCATCCGCAACGAGCTGGCCGAGCTGACGGAGCTGGGCTACCTGGAGCAGCCCCATACCTCCGCCGGACGGGTTCCCTCTCCACAAGGCTACCGGCTGTATGTCAACGAGCTGATGGAGGAGCAGCGGCTAAGCCTGGAGGAAACCAAGCAGATCAACGACGCCCTCCACCTGAAGATGCGGGAGCTGGACAAGGTCATCGACCAGGCGGGACGGATGGTGTCCCAGCTTACCAACTACCCCGCCTTTGCCATGGCGGAAGGGGTGCGGCGGCTCACCATCCGGCGGTTTGACCTCATCCTGGTGGATTCCGTATCCTTTATCGCGGTGGTGATGACGGATAGCAGCGTGGTCAAAAACAAGCTGTTTCGTCTGCCCGCCGACCTCAGCGAGCCCCAACTCCAGCTTTTGACCACTCTTTTGAACACCGCCTTCGTGGGCAAGACGCTGGATCAGCTCACCCCGGAGCTGATGCGGGTGGCGGAACACGCGGCGGGCAGCTCCTACGGGCTGATCTCCCTGGTGGTGTCCTTTGCCATGGAGGTGCTGGACGACCTGGAGCGCAGCGCGGTGTACACCGCCGGCACCAGCCACATTCTAGATCACCCCGAGTACCAGGATTTGGGCAAGGCCCAGAAGCTGATGAGCTATCTGTCGGAGGACCGCTCCCTGGCTGAGGCGCTGGCTCTGCCCGCCCTGAGCGGCGACGATACCAAGATCCTCATCGGCCCGGAAAACGTGGCCGACGAGCTGAAGGATACCAGCGTGGTGCTGGCAAGCTACGACATTGGGGACGGCATGAAGGGGGTCATCGGCGTGGTGGGCCCCACCCGGATGGACTACGCCAAGGTGGCCGCCAAGCTGTCCTATGTGGCGGACGGACTGTCCAAGCTGTTCGGTCAGCCCGAACTGCCCCCCGGTACGCCGGAAAAGGAGGAGACATAGCCCATGGCTAAGGAAAAGAAGAACGAGAATCCCGCTCCCGAGCAGGAAGCCCCCGAGACGGAGGCGGCGCCGGAGACGGCGGAGGCGTCCGAGCCCGCCGAAGCGCCCGAAGTGGCGGAGAAGCCCAGAAAGGATCAGGGCCAGCTTCTGGCGGAGGCGGCGGAGAAGTATCTGCGGCTGGCCGCGGAATATGACAACTACCGCAAGCGCACCGCCAAGGAGAAGGAGAGCGCCTGGACGGAGGCCAAGGCCCAGACCGTGGCGGCGTTCCTCCCGGTGTACGACAACCTGGAGCGGGCGCTGAAGCAGGACACCACCGACGAGGCGTACAAAAAGGGCGTGGAGATGACCATGAAGGGCCTCCAGGACGCGCTGAATGGGCTGGGGGTAGAGGTCATCCCGGCCCTGGGCGAGACCTTCGACCCCAACCGCCACAACGCCGTCATGCACGTGGACGACGAGGAGGCCGGGGAGAACACCATCGTGGAGGTATTCCAGCAGGGCTTCCTCTGCGGGGAGAAAGTAATTCGGTTTGCTATGGTCAAAGTAGCAAATTAGAATATGTAAATTCACTCTTTGTATTTTATATTTTTGGAGGAAATTATCATGAGTAAAATTATTGGTATTGATTTGGGTACGACCAATAGCTGTGTATCTGTGATGGAGGGCGGCGAGGCCGCCGTCATCGCCAACGCCGAAGGCAACCGCACCACCCCCTCTGTCGTGGCCTTCTCCAAGGACGGCGAGCGTATGGTGGGCCAGGTGGCCAAGCGTCAGGCCATCACCAATCCCGACCGCACCATCGCATCCATCAAGCGTGAGATGGGCTCCGACTACAAGGTGAACATCGACGGCAAGCAGTACACCCCCCAGCAGATCAGCGCCATGATCCTCCAGAAGCTGAAGGCGGACGCCGAGGCCTATCTGGGCCAGCCCGTCAGCGAGGCGGTCATCACCGTCCCCGCCTACTTCACCGACGCCCAGCGCCAGGCCACCAAGGACGCGGGCAAGATCGCCGGCCTGGAGGTCAAGCGCATCATCAACGAGCCCACCGCCGCGGCCCTGGCCTACGGTGTGGACAAGGAGTCCGACCAGAAGATTATGGTATACGACCTGGGCGGCGGCACCTTTGACGTGTCCGTCCTGGAAGTGGGCGACGGCGTCATCGAGGTGCTGGCCACCGCGGGCAACAACCGCCTGGGCGGCGACGACTTCGACAAGTGCGTTATGGACTGGATGGCCGCCGAGTTCAAGAAGGCGGAGGGCATCGACCTCACCGGTGACAAGGTCGCCATGCAGCGCCTGAAGGAGGCCGCCGAGAAGGCTAAGATCGAGCTGTCCGGCGTCACCTCCACCTCCATCAATCTGCCCTATATCACCGCCGACGCCACCGGCCCCAAGCATCTGGATCTGACCCTGTCCCGGGCCAAGTTTGACCAGCTCACCGCCCACCTGGTGGAGGCCACCGCCGGCCCCGTGCGCCAGGCCATGAGCGACGCGGGCCTCAGCGGCAATGACATCCAGAAGGTTCTCATGGTGGGCGGCTCCAGCCGCATCCCCGCCGTGCAGGACATGGTGAAGCGCCTCACCGGCAAGGAGGGCTTCAAGGGCATCAATCCTGACGAGTGCGTGGCCATGGGCGCGGCCCTCCAGGGCGGCGTACTGGTGGGTGACGTGAAGGGCCTGCTGCTGCTGGACGTGACCCCCCTGTCCCTGGGCATTGAGACTATGGGCGGCGTGATGACCAAGCTCATCGAGCGCAACACCACCATCCCCGCCAAGAAGAGCCAGGTGTTTACCACTGCCGCCGACAACCAGACCTCAGTGGAGGTCCACGTCCTCCAGGGCGAGCGGGAGATGGCCCAGTACAACAAGACCCTGGGCCGGTTCCACCTGGACGGCATCGCCCCCGCCCGCCGGGGCATGCCCCAGATTGAGGTAACCTTCGACATTGACGCCAACGGCATCGTCAACGTGTCCGCCAAGGACCTGGGTACCGGCGCCGAGCAGCACATCACCATCACCTCCTCCACCAATATGTCCAAGGAGGACGTGGAGAAGGCGGTGCGGGAGGCGGAGCAGTTTGCCGCCGAGGACGCCAAGCGCAAAGAGGAAGTGGACACCCGCAACGAGGCCGACCAGATGGTGTACCAGACCGAGAAGATTTTAGGCGAGATGGGCGACAAGCTGGACGCCGGCGACAAGTCCAACATCCAGAGCCAGGTGGATCGGGTGAAGGACGCCCTGAAGGGCACCGACACCCAGGCCATCAAGAGCGCCACTGAGGAGCTGAAGAACGCGTTCTACGCCGTCAGCGAGAAGCTGTACTCCCAGGCGGGCGGTCAGGCCGGCCCCGGCCCGGATATGGGCGGCGCGGGCTTTGGCGGCGGCCAGGCCGGCGGCGATGACAATGTGGTGGACGCCGACTATGAAGTGGTCGATGACGATCAGAACAACTAATAACCTGACGGGAAACAGCGGGGCGTACTGCCCCGCCTTTCCCGCGTTTTAAGAGGTGATCCATCATGCCAGATCAAAAGCGAGATTATTACGAAGTTCTGGGCGTGGGCAAGACCGCGTCCGACGACGAGCTGAAAAAGGCATATCGCAAGCTGGCCAAGCAGTACCACCCCGACATGAACCCCGGCGATAAAGAGGCCGAGGCCAAGTTCAAGGAGATCAACGAGGCCTATGAGGTGCTGTCCGACAAGGACAAGCGGGCCAAGTACGACCAGTTCGGCCACGCGGGGGTGGATCCCAACTTCGGCGCGGGAGGCTTCGGCGGCTACGGTGATTTTGGCGACCTCGGCGATTTTGGCTTTGGCGACATTTTAGGCGATATCCTGGGGGGCTTTGGCGGCAGGAGCGCCCAGCGCAGCGGCCCCCAGCGGGGGGAGAGCCTGCGGACCAGCATCACCATCAGTTTTGAGGAGGCCGCCTTTGGGTGTGAGAAAGAGATCACCCTGAACCGTATGGAGAGCTGCGACAACTGCCACGGCACCGGCTGCGCCCCCGGCACCACCGCCGAGGTGTGCCCGGACTGCCACGGCTCAGGTACCGTGCGGGTGCAGCAGCGCATGGGCGGTATGGCGTTTACCAGCTCCGCCCCCTGTACCCGGTGCCGGGGAACGGGCAAGATTATCCATCAGCCCTGCAAGACCTGCGGCGGCGCGGGCAATGTGAGGAAGCATCGGAAGCTGTCCGTCAGCATCCCCCAGGGCATCAACGACAAGCAGGCCATCTCCCTCCGGGGCCAGGGCAACGCGGGAACCAACAACGGCCCCAACGGCGATTTGATCGTGGAGGTGCGGGTGAAGCCCCACCCCTATTTTCAGCGGGAGGGCACCTCGGTGCTGTATGAGTGCCCAGTGAGCTTCTACCAGGCGGCCCTGGGCACGGAGCTGGAAATCCCCACCATCGACGGCAAGGTGAAGTACACCCTGCCCGCCGGTACACAGCCGGGCACCACCTTCCGCCTGCGGGGCAAGGGTATCCCCGAGCTGCGGGGGAGGGGCCGGGGTGACCAGTACGTAACCGTTCAGGTCCAGGTGCCCACCAGCCTGAACAGCCAGCAGCGGGAGGCCCTTCAGGCCTTTGCCGAGGCCATGGGGGAGGCGCCTGCCTCCGGCTCATCGCCGGTGAAGGATTTCTTTGAGAAGAAACGGAAAAAGAAGTGATAAAAAGGGCCCGATGGTCTGCAACGCAGACCATCGGGCCCTTTTTAAGGTCGTTCATCCATATTGCTCCAGAAGTCCTGGAATGCTGTCCCGTTCAGTTTCTTTCTTCTTTCGATGTCTTTCCGTACCTCGCCTCTCCGTACCTCTATCATGCCCTTGAACAGTTCCTCTTGGGAAAAAGGACTGATTTCTTTTATTTTGTCAATCTCAAGATCAGGATTTTTAGCCATAATGATTTGTTCCAACGTGGACGAGACTTTATCAACGATCATCTCTTCAAGAATAGCATTCCGTACTTCTTCATTGATATCGTCAAAACACGTGTAATACTCATCGATGTACTGGAGGAACTTGTCCATCTTCTCCTCATCATGGATCAAGGCAAAAATTTTTCTGTTCTCCTCTTGGCTGCCTCTCTGCTTTACAAAGTCCGCAATGCTGCCGATTACCTTTTTGATGACATCGTAGGCGAGGTTGCCCACGATTCCACTTACGGCGGCAAGCGCGATGAAGTTGAAAATTTCCTCGCATTCCGCCAAATAATAATGGGTGTTTATAGCTCCCTTTTCTGCTAAATCATGTTCATATTGAAGCCGGTAGATCCATCCAAAGTACATGGCATCCCTTGCGTCCTGTAAAATTGATTCATACTGCTCAATGCTTACTTTATGACCACAATTCGGGCACACCAGGAATTGACTGCCGCTTCCTTCATAGATTGTCGCACAGGCAAAGCATATCTTCAGATTGGAACTTTCTGAACCCATTGCCTGCCGCCTCCTTGAACTGTTGATTTAAGAAAGAATGGTCTTAAAGTGTTTAAACCCTTATTTGTAATGACACGATTGAGACGGTTTACAAGAAAGAAGGGCAACCGTCTCCACATGCGCCGTCCTCGGGAACAGATCCACCGCCTCCGCCCTTGTGGGGACATACCCCAACGCCCCGAACCGCTTTACATCCCGGGCCAGGGTGGCCGGGTCGCAGGAGACGTATACCACCCGATCCGGGGCCATTTTTGCAACGGTGTCCACCACTTCGGAGGCCAAGCCTTTCCGGGGCGGATCTACCACCACCACATCGGGGCGGACGCCTTCCTGCTCCAATTTTGCGGCTAGATCACCGGCGTCGCCGCACTCGAAATGTGTTTTGCCTTCCAGGCCGTTGCGGCGGGCGTTTTCCTTGGCGTCTTTCACCGCCTGGGGCACTACCTCCACACCGATGACCCGCTTTGCCCGCTCCGCCAGGGTCAGGCTGATGGTTCCGATGCCGCAATACAGCTCCACCACCGTCTCCGACCCCGTTAGGGCGGCAAAGTCCAGGGCCCGGCGGTAGAGTATCTCGGTCTGGGCCCGGTTCACCTGGAAAAACGACGGCACCGACAGCCGGAAGCTGTGGCCGCACAGCTTCTCTTCCAGCCAGTCCCGGCCCCAGAGGGTGCGGAACTCGCCGCCCAGAATCACGTTGGTTTTCCGGGTGTTGACAGACAGCACCACCCCCGCCAGGGTGGGCGCGGCGGTGCGCAGGGCGTCCACTAATTCGTCCCCATGGGGGAGGGATTTCCCGTTGGCCACCAGACAGCACAGCACCTCCCCGGTCGAGTTGGTGCGCAGAAACAGGTGCCGGATCAGCCCTTTCCCCGTCCGCTCGTCATAGGCGGGGACGTGGAAGCGCTCCATCCAGCCCTTCACCGCCGTGCGGCACACGGTGTCCAGCTCAGGCTGGAGCAGGCAGTCCGCGATGTCCACCACTTTGTGGGTGCGGCCCGCATAATAGCCGATGGCTCCGGCCGCCACGGGAAACTGCACCTTATTGCGATAACGCTGGGTATTTTCCGCCCCGTGTATCACAGAAACAGAGACGTCCACCCCGCCGATGCGGCGCAAAGCGTCCTCCACCCGCTGGCGCTTGGCCTCCAGCTCCTCCTCATAGGCCATATGGCGGAACTGACAGCCGCCGCAGGCGCCAAAGTAGGGGCAGTCCGGCTCAATCCGGGAAGGGGAGGTTTCCAGCAGTTTTTCGATGTGCCCCCAGGCGGCGCTGTGGCCCACGTGTTCGATGAGGACCTCGACCCGCTCGCCCCGGAGCGCGCCCTTGACGAACACCGCCATGCCCTCAACGCGGGCCACCCCCTCGCCGCCGCTGGCATAGCCCTCAATGACGGCGGGATAGACCTGGCCTTCCTTCAGCATTGACATTGGCCCCTTCCCTCTGCTTTGTGGAGCTTATGAAGCTCCTTCTTCCGCCGGTTGGAGAAGCGGTCCTCCTCACTGTACACGCAGCCGCAGTATTTCTGCATATAGAGCCCCAGCGCCCGGGCCTCCTCCTGGCCTTCCTTGAACCGGGGCCGGAAGTCATAGGGGACGAACTCCACACCGTATTTCTCCCCCATTTTAGCGCCGGTGGCGCAGATCAGCTCCCGGTTCTGGTAGGGGGACACCAGCAGGGTGGTGGAAAAGCGGTCAAACCCGTGCTCTGCGGCATACTGGGCGGTGCGCTCCATGCGGCAGGTATAGCAGTAGCCGCAGCGGTGGTCGCTGTCCTGGGCCACGGCGGCGGTGAACTGCCGCAGTCCGTAGAAGTCTTCCTCCCGCAGCTCCAGGCTGATGTCTTGGGCGTACTGCCGGAGGGTGTCCCGGCGGGCCTTGTACTCCAGATAGGGGTGGATATTGGGGTTGTACCAGAAGCCGGCGGGCTCTATCCCGTCCTCCCGCAGCATTTTGATGCAGGCCACGGAGCAGGGGGCGCAGCAGATATGGAGTAGCAGGCTCATGGCAGGATCTCCAGGCCGGACAGCAGGGCGTATATGCCGGCGGCGGCCTCCTCCCGGAGGATGGGGGCGGAGGGAGTGATGTCCTCCAAGGACGTGTAGAGCATATCCCCATAGCCGTCCAGCGCGTCCTCCAGGCCCCAGGCCAGCACGGCCACGCCGCTTTTTGCCCACTTAGCGTAGGGGGCCAGCCCGATCTCCATATCGAGGGGCAGATCGGTGCGAGGATTGTCCACGAGTTCACCGTAGGCATCCAGGGCGAAATTGAGATAACGGGCGGTGCGGCCCAGGATGGTGAGGAACTGTTCCTGGGTGACGGGGCTGTTGGGATCGAAGCGGCCCCCGCCTACGCCGGTCACCAGGCCCAGCTCCGCCATGGCGTTGACGGCGGGGCCGTACCAGGCGTTCTGAGCCACGTCGCTGAACCGGCTGGGGCCGCTGGAGCTCACGTTGAGGATCCGGGCCAGGATCATGCAGAGCTGGGCGCGGGTGAGCTGGCCCTTGGGATTGAACTGGCCGCCGCCGGTGCCGCTGAGCAGCTTGTAGGTGCCAAGGGCGTTGATGGAGTTGGCGTATAAACTGTCTGAGACATCATTAAACCAGCGGTTGTCGTAGCTCAGTCCCAGTGCGGCCGCCGCCTGGGCGGGGGTGACGTCGCTGAACGCGACGCTGTTGTAGAACAGCGTCATCCGGGGGGAAATGGCCGCCAGCAGGGCGGACAGGGTCTGGCTGTCCGCGTCTGGATCCACATAGAAGGGCTGGCTGCCCACCAGGAGGCACAGGGAGGAGGTGTCCTCGCTGCCGCCGCACAGGGCGGCGGCCACCGCGGCGGCGCTGGCGTCGTCCACCAGCAGGGTGGGGATGACGCCAATCATGTCGGTGGTGGTGCCGCCGACGGAGTAGAACCGGCCGATGGTGACCTTCAGGCCATCGCCGTTAAAGTACTCGGGGTTTGTGCTCTCGTCCAGAATGGTCTGGCCCACGCCCTTGCCATAGGAGCGGCTGCCGATGATGACCCCGCGATCCGTGTCCCGGACGCCGGAGGCCATGGCCTCCGAGGCGCTGGCGCTGTAACTGTTTACCAGCAGAAGCACCGGCTTCTCGCTGGCGGCCTTAGTGGTGCGGGCATAGTAGCCCACCTGTCCGTCACTGTCCTCGAAATAGATGTAGCGGTCCGGCCCGCACAGCGCGGCCAGCATATCGGCGGCGGAGTCCACATAGCCGCCTCCGTTGTTGCGCAGGTCCACGATCCAGCAGTTCACCTGGCTGTCATACCGTTTCAGTATGTCGGAGAAGAGCTCACCGGCATCGCTGCTGAAGCTGTCACAGTGTATATACCCCACGCCGCCATCCAGCAGGGTGATCCGAACATTGGCGATGCGCACCGCCCGGCGGGTGAGGGTATAGTCCCGGGTCACGCCGTCCCGCAGGACGGTGACGGTCACCTGGGTGCCTTCCTCGCCCAACATGAGCTGGCGGTGCTCCTCCAGCGCGGGGACGCAGGAGATGCCGTCAACGGCCACAATGAGGTCGCCGGCCCGGAGGCCCGCCGCCTGGGCGCTGCCGCCGGACACCGCTTCGTTGATGAGGATGCCCTCCTCGGTGAAGTAGGACAGGATGCCGATGCCCACGGCCTCCTCTTCTCCATCTACCGACTCAAAAAAGGCTTGATACTGGGCTGGGGTCAGATACTGGGTGTAGGGGTCGCCCAGAAGCTTTAACAGCTCCTCCAGGCTTTCCGCCTCGTAGGCCTCCTCCGGGATGCCGTAATAATAGGTGTCCTCCAGCAGCTCCAGCGCCTGATCCACCGTGAGGGCGGAGGCGGGGGCAGTGAGCAGGACCAGGGCCAGCAGGGCGGATAACAGACGGGATAAGTACTTTTTCATGGCGGTTCTCCTTTTGTGCGTCTCGGGCATTTTGTAAATTGACAAACGGGTCTGGGCATATTAAACTAATTGTACCATAGAATAACACAGTTGGGGTGAACAAATTATGACGGAGTTTACGGAATTTACCTTTTCCTCCAAGGACGGAGTGCACAAGTGTCATGCGAGCCTGTGGACGCCCGAGGACAAGCCCCGGGCGGTGGTGCAGATCGTCCACGGTGTGGCGGACTACATGGGGCGGTACGACCATTTTGCGCGGTATCTTGCCGACCATGGCTTTGTGGTGTGCGGCGAGGATCACCTGGGCCACGGCAGGACGGTGGACGACGGCAAGTACGGCTATTTTGGCAAAAAGGACGGCTGGACGCTGGTGACGGCGGACGTGCGGCAGCTTCGGCAGCTCATGGGGGAGAAGTACCCCGGTGTGCCCTACTTCCTGCTGGGCCACTCCATGGGTTCCTTCCTGGCCCGCACCTATCTGTGCGCCTATCCCGGCACGGTGGACGGCTGTATCCTGTCCGGCACCGGGCAGGAGAAGGCCGCCGTGGTGGCGGCGGGCAAGGCGGTGTCGTCCGTTGTCTGCGCCCTGCGCGGGCCGGAGACGGTGAGCCCCCTGTCCCTGGGGTCCTACAACAAGCAGTTCGCGCCCAACCGCACCTCGGCGGACTGGATCTGCCGGGACGAGGCGGTGGTGGACGCCTACTTGAAGGATCCCTTCTGCACCTTCGAGCCCACAGCCGGACTGGTCCGGGATATGATGGGGGGCTTGCAGTACATCTCCAGTGAGAAAGCGCTGTCCCAGATGGATCCGTCCACCCCAGTGTACCTGTTCTCCGGCGACCGGGACCCGGTGGGCGGCAACGGCGAGGGGGTCAGGAAGGTGTACGGCTTTTTTAAAGACCACGGCACCGCCGACCTGACCATGAAGCTCTATCCCGGTGGGCGGCATGAGATGCACAATGAGATCAACAAGGGCGAGGTGTACGCCGACGTGCTGGCGTGGCTGGAAAAGCATATCTGAGAAAAGTACCGGGCATAGCCCGGTACTTTTTATGCTTTTATGGACTTACGCAGGAACTTGAACTGGGTCTCAGAGCACACCACGGCCAGGAAAATAAGTAAAAAGCCCAGGTACATCAGCGGGGAAGGGCTCTCTGCCCCGAACAGCACCGAGAAGGCCACGCCGAAGGGGGCCTCCAGGCTGAGCAGCAGGGCGGCGGAAGAGGGGTCGGTGTACTTCTGCCCCACGTTCTGGAACAACAGGGCGATGGAGGTGGCGGCTACGGCAAGGTAGAGCAGCACCCACCAGGCCCGGGCGGGGAGCCCATCCATGGGAATGCCGTGGGTGAAGATCGTTCCGACCCAGCAGCACAGGGCTGTAGTGGCAAACTGGAGAACAGTGAGGATGAAAATATCCCGCCCCTGGGAGAACTTGGCCACCGCCACGATGTGGCAGGCGTAGAGGAACCCGGACAGCAGGGTGAGCAGGTCGCCGCCCGTCAGGGCAAGGCCCCCATCCCAGGATACGAATCCGATGCCCGCCACGCACAAAAGGGCGGCCAGCACGTTCCACCGGCTGGGCTGCAGCCGGTCCACCGCCCAGTACAGGAAGGGGACAATGACACAGTAAACGGCGGTAAAAAAGGCGTTTTTCCCCGGGGTGGTGTCCATCAAACCGTAGTTCTGCACCGCGTAGGCGGCGAACAGCAGCACCCCCAGCACCCCGCCCTGCCACAGGCAGCGCAGATCCATGCCCTTCCAGTTTTTCCAAAACACCAGGGCCAGGATGGCGGCGGCGAGGGAGAAGCGGAAGGCCAGCAGGAACATCAGATCCACATCGTCCAGGGTGTCCTTCAGGATAAAGAAGGTGGATCCCCAGATGAGGGTAGCCAGGACGATCATGGGTTTGGCCAGTTTTTTCAAGGTGTTTTCACTCATAAGAAGTTCAACTCCGGGTTTTCAAAGGTGTGGAGGTGTGGTATCATAACAAAAAAAGAGAAAGGGGCGGGAAGAAAAATGCTCCCTCAGAATTTTTTCAACAGGGATACCGTGGACGCTGCCCGCGCTCTGGTGGGCAAATACCTGGTGCGGCAATATGACGGGGTCACCCTGGCGGCCAGAATCACCGAGACGGAGGCATATGTAGGCCGGATCGACAAGGCGTGCCACGCCTATAACTACCGCAAAACGGAGCGGACAAAAACCTTATACGCCCCGCCGGGGACGGCCTATGTGTACCTGATCTACGGAATGCACTGCTGTCTCAATTTTGTCACCGAGCCCGAGGGCGAGCCGGCGGCGGTGCTGATCCGGGGCCTGTCCCCCAGGTACAACCAGGATATCATAGCAGAAAACCGATTCCATTGCAAGTGTGCCGACATGACCGCCTACCAGAAAAAGAACTTCCTCAACGGCCCGGGCAAGCTGTGCGCGGGGATGAACATTGACCGCTCTCTTAACGCCCTGCCCTACGGATCAAAGGAGCTTTTTATCTGCGAAAGCTTGGAGGAGCTGGGCCTGCCTGTCCCGCCAGAGGATCTGAAGCCGCTCGACATCAAGGTGAGCAAGCGGATCGGGATCGACTACGCCGAGGAGGCCATCGATTTCCCCTGGCGGTTTTATCTTGATATTTTTCATTGAATAGCAGCCTAAACTTACCATTGCAGGCGCCGCATATAAAAATCCGGACGGTTCAAACTATGCTCGGATTCCCGATCCGACAAAGAAACAAGTAACTGAGATTGAAACAAGATTTAAAAGGAGGACAAGGATATGTCTAACAGTAATAACTCCAACCGTCTGGTCGTTCCCGGTGCCCGCGAGGCCATGGACAAGTTCAAGATGGAGGCGGCCAACGAGGTGGGCGTCAACCTGAAGCAGGGCTACAACGGCGACCTGACCAGCCGTCAGGCCGGCTCCGTGGGCGGCCAGATGGTCAAGAAGATGATCGAGGCCTACGAGAACGGCCTGAAGTAACAAGTTCAGCATTCCCCGTTCCGGGGATAATAAACGGCGTCGGAGGCGAATTGGCTCCGGCGCCGTTTATGCGCTTAAGAGGCAGGGACCACACATCTTGGTATGTTTTCCTGTCAAAGCGCTCTTGCCAAAATTTGCCCGCTGTGGTATGGTTATACTATCTTTTTAAACATATTCTGCCCGTTACATAAGAAAATGAGGTGAGAGCGATGTCTGATTGTTCCCAGCTTTTGGCCGCCCTGAAAAGTGGTGCCCACGACAAGGCCCTGGCCGCCCTCTACGCCCTGGACGGCAGCGCCCAGAGACTGGACGAGGCCCGTGCCCGTGCCGTGGGCACGGTGGAGGCGTTCGCCGCCCGCTTTGGCGCGGACGCCCCAAACGCGGCCCTGTTCAGCGGCCCCGGCCGCACGGAGATCGGCGGCAACCACACCGACCACCAGCATGGCCGGGTGCTGTGCGGCAGCGTGGATCTGGATATGCTGGCCTGCGCCGCCCCCAACGGCACGCGGCTGGTGCGCATCCAGTCCGAGGGCTACCCTGCCCTGGAAATCGACCTAGACGACCTGGCCCCCAAGAAGGGGGAGGAGAACACCTCCGCCGCGCTGGTGCGGGGGGTGGCGGCGAAAATCCGCGAGCTGGGGTATGAGCTGTCCGGCTTTGACGCCTGCGCCAACTCCACCGTGCTGTCCGGCTCCGGGCTGTCCTCCTCCGCCGCTTACGAGGTGCTGGTGGGCAACATGTTCAACCACTTCTGCTGCGATGACAAGCTGGATCCCGTCACCATTGCAAAAATCGGCCAGTACGCCGAGAATGTCTACTTCGGCAAGCCCTGCGGCCTGATGGATCAGATGGGCTCCTCCGTGGGCGGCGCGGTGTTCATCGACTTCAATGATCCCGCCGACCCGGTGGTGGAAAAGGTGGACTTCGACCCCGCCGCCGCGGGCTACGCCCTATGTATCATCGACAGCGGCGCGGACCACGCTGACCTGACCGAGGAGTACGCCGCCGTCCCCATGGAATTGAAGGAGATCTGCGCCCACTTCGGAAAGAACGTCCTGCGGGAGGTATCGGGAACAGAGCTGTTTGCCGCCCTGCCTGAACTGCGGAAGGAGTGCGGCGACCGGGCGGTGCTCCGGGCAATGCACGTTTACCATGAGAACTACCGGGTGGACAATCAGGTGGCGGCCCTGAAACGGGGAGATTTTGACTTTTTCCTGTCCGAGGTCAGGGAGTCCGGCCTCTCCAGCTGGCGCCTTTTGCAAAATATCGTCCCCGCCGGGTACACCCGCCATCAGGAGATGGCCTTTGCCCTGGCTCTGGCGGAGTGTGCGCTGGATACCGCAGGGGCCGTCCGGGTGCACGGCGGCGGCTTTGCCGGAACCATCCAGGCATTCGTGCCCACCGACAAGCTGGACACGTTCAAGACCGGTATGGAGGCCTTGCTGGGAGCGGGCAAGTGCCATATTCTGCATATCCGGCCCGTTGGCGGCTGCGTCGTCGCGGAATAAAGAGGGATAGATCATGGATCGAAACGAAGCGATTTCCAGGCTGGCCGACTATGCTGTCTGCACGGGCCTGATCGAGGAATGCGACCGCACCTGGGCCATCAACACCATACTGGACGCATTAAAGCTGGACAGCTATAACGAGCCGGAGAGGACAGATGACCCAGAGCGCATTGATCTGGCCCCCATTTTGGAGGAGCTGCTGGACGATGCCCACGCCCGGGGCGTGCTGACGGAGAACTCCGTGGTCTACCGCGACCTGTTTGATACGGAGATCATGGGACGGCTGACGCCCCGGCCCGCCCAGGTCATTGAGAAGTTCCAGGCCCTTTATCAGGAATCCCCGGAGAAAGCCACCGACTGGTACTACAAGTTCAGCCAGGACACCAACTACATCCGCCGGGACCGCATCGCCCGCGACGTGCAGTGGAAGGCCCCCACCGAGTACGGCGACCTGGACATCACCATCAACCTGTCCAAGCCGGAAAAGGATCCCAAGGCCATCGCGGCGGCGAAAAACCTCCCCGCCTCCGCCTACCCCCGGTGCCAGCTTTGCGCCGAGAACGAGGGCTACGCGGGCAGGGTCAACCACCCTGCCCGGCAGAACCATCGCATTGTGCCCATCACCATCAACGGCTCGCCCTGGTTTTTGCAGTATTCGCCCTACGTCTACTACAACGAGCACTGCATCTGCCTGAACAGCGAGCACGTGCCCATGAGGATCGACCGGGCCTGTTTCGCCAAGCTGCTGGATTTTGTGAGCCAGTTCCCCCACTACTTCGTGGGCTCCAACGCCGACCTGCCCATTGTGGGCGGCTCCATCCTGGCCCACGACCACTTCCAGGGCGGGCGGTACGAATTCACTATGGCCAAGGCCCCGGTGGAGACCCCCTTCACCTTCCCCGGCTTTGAGGATGTGGCGGCTGGCATCGTGAAGTGGCCCATGTCAGTGGTGCGGATCGCGTCCCAGAATCCCGAGCGGCTCATCGAGCTGGCGGACAAGATCCTGACCGCGTGGCGGGGCTACACCGACGAGTCCGCTTTCATCTTCGCCGAGACGGACGGCGAACCCCACAACACCATCACCCCCATCGCCCGGAAGCGGGGGGATAAGTTCGAACTTGACCTGGTGCTGCGCAACAACATTACCACCGAGGAGCATCCTCTGGGCGTCTACCATCCCCATGCCGAGCTGCACCACATCAAGAAGGAAAACATCGGCCTAATCGAAGTGATGGGCCTTGCCGTCCTCCCGGCGCGGCTGAAGGAAGAGCTGTCCGCGGTGGCGGACGCTCTGGCCGCCGGCCGCGACCTGCGGGCGGACGAGTTGACTGCCAAGCACGCCGATTGGGCGGAGGGCTTTGCCAAAAATTACACCATCAGGTTGGACAATGCCCTGGACATCGTGAAGAAGGAGACGGGCCTGGTGTTTGCCAAGGTGCTGGAACACGCCGGGGTATACGCCCGCACCCCCGAGGGGAAGGAAGCCTTCCTGCGGTTCCTGAATACGTTATAAAATAGATCCACCCCCGGCCCAGCCGGGGGTGGATCTTTATCATCAGGGCCACAGCTCGTCGGGATACAGCCCGTCCTCGGTCATTTTGGCGATGGCGGCGGCCAGGTTGGGCTTGTCCTCCTTGTAGGTGACGCCGTACCACTTGTCCCCGGAGGACAGGGCGTGGACGCGGGCCTGCCCCTCATCCACCAGCTGCCCCACCAGGGTGGGCAGCAGATATTCCGCTTTCATGGGGTTTTTGGCCAACGCATTGTCCAGGAAAATGGGGAATCGGGCCCGGGCCTGATCCAGCAGGGAGGGGGTGAAGCCCCAAAAGTTCATGGACACCATGGCGTCCCCGGGAAGGGTGGTCCAGGTCGCCCCGCCGTCCTCGGTAAACCGGGGGGGCGGGCCTTTTTCGATGTGGGTGCGCTCCACAATGCCGGTGAGACAGCCGTCCGACCCCACCTGGCACACCCCCCGGGCCACGTGGCCGTAGTCGGTGACGGTGTTCTCCAGACGGTAGGCCACCATGGCGTACTCGTCCCCGGACGGGTGGGAGCACAGGTGGTCGTAGATGACTCGGAACGCCTCGGGGCCGTAGTAGTCGTCAGCGTTGAGGATGGCGAAGGGGCCGTCCACAAAGGGCTGGGCCGCCAGCGCCGCCTGGGCGGTGCCCCAGGGCTTGACCCGCCCCTCGGGGATGGAATATCCCTCCGGCAGATCATTCATGCGCTGGAAAGCGTAGCGCACATCCATGTACCGCGCCACACGAGCGCCGATGCGCTCCTTGAAATCCGCCTCGATCTCATGCTTGATGACAAAGACCACGGTCTCAAATCCGGCGCGGCGGGCGTCATAAATGGAATAGTCCAAGATGACCTGGCCGCTGCTCCCGATGGGATCCATCTGCTTAAGTCCGCCGTAGCGGCTGCCCATGCCGGCGGCCATGATGACGAGAATCGGTTTCTTCATAGGAAGCATCTCCTTTTGGGGCGAGAGCGCCCGATTCAGATGGTGAACTGGATAATGCAGAACGCGGCGTAGACTGCCAGCAGGACAATGCCCTGGAACCGGCTGAGTTTCCCCCGCGCCAGGGCGGGGAGGGTGAGGAAGGCCATGACGAAAAACATCACCGGGATGTCCATCACCAGCGAGGCGTTATACCCCGCGATGGTGGAGTTTTGAGGGATGGAGAAGGGGGCCAGGGCCACCGACACGCCGGACACCAGCACCAGGTTGAACAGGTTGGCGCCGATGACGTTGCCCAGGGACAGGGCCCCGTGGCCTTTGGCCAGGGAGGTAATGGCGGTGACCAGCTCGGGCAGGGAGGTGCCCAGGGCCACGAAGGTCAGGGCAATGACCGACTCGGGCACACCCAGGGCCTGGGCGATGAGGGTGCCGTTTTCCACCAGGAGGTTGGCGCCCACGGCGATGAGGGCGGCTCCAATGACGATCATGACCACGTCCTTGAGGGTGGAGCCCTCTGTCTCCTGGGGCTCAGGACGGGGGCGGGCCTTGGAGCGGCCGTCGGACTTCATCTGCCATACGGTAGCGAGCATATAGGCCAGAAAAATGCCCAGGAGGATAAAGCCGGAAATCCGGGTAAACTCCCCGGCAGTATAGGCGATGCCGGCGTAAATGGCGGCGGCGGTGAAGAAAAAAGCCACCGGCAGGCGCAAAGATTTCGGATCCACCTTGCCGGGGCGGACGGCTACCGTGATGGCGGCGATGAGGGCGGTGTTGCAGATAACGGAGCCGATGGCGTTGCCGTAGGCGATCTCGCCGTGGCCGCTGAGGGCGGAGGTGGTGGATACCATCACCTCAGGCAGGGTGGTGCCGATGGACACCACCGTGGCGCCGATGAGCAGCTCGGGCAGGCCGAACCGCCGGGCGATGCCGGTGGCGCCGTCCACAAACCAGTCGCCCCCTTTGATGAGAAAGACCAGTCCTACGGCGAACAAAAGAACCGGGACAATCATTTGTAATACCTCCCAAAACCTCCGCTCGGTTTGGCGGGGCAGGTTCAGATGTGGATGGACGTGCCTAATATAAGTATAATTTAACCAAAATTACCCGCATTTGTCAATGGTTATATGGTGCGGGCTGTTCAGGGTAGCGGGCCGGTTTCTATTGCATTTTTTTCCCGTCTACGGTATAATATCAGCGATCGTCGTGCGGCGCACGGCGGCAGAGCGTCTGGCGGAAGGGACGTGCGTCCCGCGCCCGGTGAAGGAGGCATTGTTGTGGAATATCATCGCGCGCAGCTGAAGCGGAAGGCACGGCAGGCCATGAAGTACCAGCGCCCCCGTCCCATGCTGATTACCCTGCTGTTCACCATCATCGTCAGCATCGGAACCCGGATCGTCAATGGGATCCTGGGGGCGGCGTCCGGCAGCAACGCCATGACCGAGATGTATGTCGAGCTGATCGTTCGGCAGCAGAGGGAGCCGCTTTCCGCCATCCAGTATATGCTGGTGTATTTTGGCCCCCAGCGGCTGGCCCTGGCCCTGTCTGTGGGGTTTATCCTGGCCTCCCTGATCACCACCCTGTGGACGGATTTCATGGGGGTGGGCTACTGCAAGTTCTGCCTGGGTATGGTGCGGGGGGAGCAGCCCCAGACCGACGCGCTGTTCAGCCACTTCCCCCGGTGGGGGAGCGTACTGTTCACCCAGTTTTTGGCGGGGGTGTTCCGCGCCCTGTGGGAGCTGCTGCTGGGCGTGGGGCTGTTTGCCGTCCTGTTCACGGCTGTCCTGCTGTTTAGCGAAATTGACATCTTGCTGGTGCTAGTCATGTTCGCGGCCTACATCGCGTACAGCCTGGGTGTCAAGTGGTTTACCTTGCGGTACGACATGGTGGACTTTCTCGTTGCGGACCAGGGCCTCACCGGAATGGACGCCATCCGGGAGAGTAAGCGGCTGGTGCGGGAGAGCGGGAATACCGGCAGGCTGTTCATCCTGGAGCTGTCCTTCATCGGCTGGCATCTGCTGGAGGCTGGTATCATCATCGCGTGTGCCATGCCTATACTGCTGTCCGCCGCCCGCATGGTCGCCCGTGGGCCGTCAACCGCCCCCGGCATCCCGATTGAGGCCTTTGGTATATTGGTCGGCATCGGCTTGATCCTGGTGGCGTGGCTCATCCTCGCCGTCTTTAACCTGTGGCTCACCCCCTATATCACCGGCGCGAAGGCCCTGTTTTACGACTGCATCCGGGGGGTGGACAGCACCCCCGCCGGCGGCTATGGCTGGGGTCCCAGCGGCGGCTGGGGACAGCAGCAGAAGCCCGGCTCCGGATACAACTGGACGTCAGGCCCTGCCTCGGGCACAGGCGTCGGTTCCGGCCCGCGGGACGGCGGCGATCCGCCCCAGCAGCCCCCCAAG